>NZ_JBEYEI010000008.1:0-273183 GCF_040633895.1 Streptomyces sp. NPDC007863 | reverse complement strand
CCGACGGACGGTCGTCGCGACGGAAGCCGCCACGGTCACCGCCACGGTCGTCACGGTCGCGGAAGGACGGACGGTCGTTGTCCCGGCGGAAGCCGCCCGACGGACGGTCGTCGCGACGGAAGCCGCCACGGTCGCCACCACGGTCGTCACGGTCGCGGAAGGACGGACGGTCGTTGTCCCGGCGGAAGCCGCCCGACGGACGGTCGTCGCGACGGAAGCCGCCACGGTCACCGCCACGGTCGTCACGGTCGCGGAAGGACGGACGGTCGTTGTCCCGGCGGAAGCCGCCACGGTCGCCGCCACGGTCACGGCGCTCGTAGTTGCCGCGCTCGTCGCGGGCCGGGCGCTCCTCGCGGCGCTGCTCCTCGCGGGCGACGCGCTCGGCCTCGACGGCAGCGGCGGCCACCTCGGCCTCGGCGGCCTCGGCGACGGCGGCGACGGCGGTCTCCGGGTCCTCGCCGCGCTCGCGGGCGGCCTGCGCGACGAGGCGGTCGGCCTCCTCGCGGAGCTCGACGGCGCGGCGCTGGAGGCGCTCCAGCTGGCGGGTCAGGTCGACGACCTCGCGCTCGGCCTGCTTGGCCGAGTTGTTCGCGGAGTCGGCCTGGACCTCGGTCAGCGAACGGGCGCCGGTGATCTCGGCGACCTCGGGGTCGAAGGCGCCGGCGCCGCCGACGATGTGGCGCGAGGCGTCGACGCCCGCGTCCTCCATCAGGCGGAAGATCTGGCGGCGCTGGTGCGGCAGGGCCAGGGAGACCACGACGCCGGAGCGGCCGGCGCGGGCGGTACGGCCCGAGCGGTGCAGGTAGTCCTTGTGGTCGCCGGCCGGGTCCACGTTGAGGACCAGGTCGATGCCGTCGACGTGGATGCCGCGGGCGGCGACGTCGGTGGCGACGAGGACGTTGACGTAACCGTCCTTGAAGTCGGCGAGCGTACGGGTACGGGCGCCCTGGGTCATGCCGCCGTGCAGCGCGTCGGCCTTCACACCGGACTCGCGCAGCTGCTCGGCGACGCGGTCGGCACCGAGCTGGGTGCGGACGAAGATGATGGTGCGGCCCTTGCGGGCGGCGATCGCGGCGGTGACCGGGGCCTTGTCCTTCGGCTTCACGACGAGGACGTGGTGGGTCATGGTCGTGACGGCGCCGGCGGACGGGTCGACCTCGTGGGTGACCGGGTCCACCAGGTAGCGCTTGACCAGGCTGTCGATCTCGTTCTCCAGCGTGGCGGAGAAGAGGAGGCGCTGGCCGCCGACCGGGACCTGGTCGAGGAGCTCGGTGACCTCGGGCAGGAAGCCCAGGTCGGCCATCTGGTCGGCCTCGTCGAGGACGGCGACCTGGACCTGCTCCAGGGAGCAGGCGCCGCGGTTGATGATGTCGCGCAGGCGGCCCGGGGTGGCGACGAGGATGTCGACGCCGCGCTCCAGGGCGTAGATCTGGTTGCCCATCGACGTACCGCCGCAGACGACCTTCATGCGGAGGCCGAGCACGTCGCCGTACGGCTGGAGGGCGTCCGCGACCTGCATCGCGAGCTCACGGGTCGGGGTGAGGATGACGCCGCGGGGCTTCTTCTTCTCGGTCTCGCCGCCGGACAGGGTGGCGAGCAGCGGGAGGCCGAAGGAGAGGGTCTTGCCGGAGCCGGTGCGGCCGCGGCCCAGGATGTCCTTGCCGGCCAGGGCGTCCGGGATGGTCGCGGCCTGGATCGGGAAGGGGGTGGTCACGCCGTTCTGCGCGAGCTTGCGGACGACGCCCTCGGGCAGGCCCAGGTCACCGAAGGTGATCTCGGGGGCCGCGTCGGCGTCGGCGTCGTCGGCCAGGTCGGAGTCGTCGAGGGCCTCGGTGGCCTCGTCGGTGATCTCCGCGTCGTCGGCCAGCTCGACGATCTCGGTGATCTCCGCGATCTCGGCGATCTCGGTGATCTCGTCGTTCTCGGGCATGACGGTGTGGTCAGAACTGGAAATGGACATGCGAAATGCGAAACCTTCCGGAGTCTCGGCACGCGCCCGTCAACTCCGTGTTTCGCCTTAAGACCGCCTCAATGCGGTCAGCCACGGCAAGGGGAGAGGTACGCGCCAGTCACGGCGCTCTTCGATGGTGGCGCCGGGCAAATGGGATCAAACGATCTACCACCATACGCACCCTCCCCCACCGCTGGCAAGCCGATCGGAGTGACCTCCGTCTCACGCCGGGCTGACCTGCGGCGATGCCGCCGGTTCGGTGGCCGCCCCGGCCGCACGCATCCCGCCCAGCTGCGTCGAGGGTCCCTCGGTCGGCGGATCGCTCGGGTTCGACGTCGGCTCGGGAGTGGGCTCGGGCGTCGGCTCCGGGGTCGGCTCCGGCGTGGGGGTCGGCTCCGGCGTGGGCTCCGGCGTGGGGGTGCCCCCGCTCCCGCCCGGAGCGCCTCCGGCCTCGCCGCCGGTCCCGCCCGTGCCCCCGCCGTCCGTGCCGCCCCCGCCGGGGCCTCCGCTCCCGCCGGGACCGCCCGCCTCCCCGCCGCCCGCGCCCCCGGCCGCGCCGCCCGTCCCGTCCTGCCCGCCGGCGGCCGTGCCGCCCGCGGGAGGCGTCCTGGACGGCGGCGAACCGCCGGGCTCGCCCGGCGCCGGGTGCTTCACGTCCCCGGAGGGCGAGGCGGAGACGGAGGGCGAACCGCTCGGCACCGGGGACTTCCCGCCCCCGCCCGCCGCGTCGGGGCCGCCCGCGTGCCCGCCGCGGCCGCCGCCGTACGCCCCGCCGCCCCCGTCCGGCTCACCGGTACCGCCCCCGTCCGGCTCGGCCGAGGCCCCCGGCTTGCCCCCGCTCGTTCCGGGCGCCGGCCGGGCGCTCTCGTCGCCGACACTCATACAGCCGCTCAGACCGGCGCACGCGGCGACCGCGAGGGCGGCGGCGGCCCATCGAACGCGGGTGGGGAAAGGGCGCACGGAGGCACCTCCAGGACACAGAAGGCGGGGAAAGGAACGCGTCCCCCTGCCCAACTCCCCAGCCGTCACAAGGGACACGGCACGGCGACACCCTTGTTCGACCCCATCGACCGGCCGCGCCCCTCCCCGGCCGGCTCCGACCGGACCGGACCGGACCGGCCCCGACCGGAGCAGCCGAACAGGCGGACCCCGCCCGAACCCCTACCGGCCCCCGGGCGGCCGGATCCGGCTCAGCCGTAGCCCAGCGCGTGCAGCCGCTCGTCGTCGATGCCGAAGTGGTGGGCGATCTCGTGGACCACGGTGATCTCGGTCTCGGCCACGACGTCCTCGCGGGACTCGCACATCCGCAGCGTCGGCCCCCGGTAGATCGTGATCCGGTCGGGCAGCACGCCGGCGTACCACTCCCCCCGCTCGGTCAGCGGCGTCCCCTCGTAGAGCCCGAGCAGCTCCGGGTCGTCCGGAGAGGGCTCGTCCTCCACGAACACCGCCACGTTGTCCATCAGCCGCGTCAGCTCCGGCGGGATCCGGTCCAGGGCCTCGGCGACAAGCTCCTCGAACTCCTCGCGCGTCATCTCCAGCACGGGCCCATTCTCCCCTCCCCGGAAACCGTTTTGGCGATACCGCCCGCCATCCCATATGCTTCTCACGTCCCCGAGGCGCTGAGAAGCGCCCAGGTGGGGCCGTTAGCCCTCATCGTCTAGTGGCCCAGGACGCCGCCCTTTCAAGGCGGTAGCACGGGTTCGAATCCCGTTGGGGGCACGCACAACCGTGTGCGAGACTAGTGCTCGCACACAAGCAAGGCTCTGTGGAGCAGTTGGTTAGCTCGCCACCCTGTCAAGGTGGAGGTCGCGGGTTCAAGTCCCGTCAGAGTCGCCGAAGCTGGAAACAGCTTCGTGGCTGGGTAGCTCAGTTGGTACGAGCGATCGCCTGAAAAGCGATAGGTCGCCGGTTCGACCCCGGCCCCAGCCACAGCGAGAAGGGCCCCGTTCGTGAGAACGGGGCCCTTCCTCTATTCCGGCTGCTCCGCCCGCCGCGTACGGCTCCGGCCCCGCAGCGCGAGCACCAGACCCACCACCGCCACGACGCCGGTGAGCAGCGCCCAGTCCGGCACCGCCCGGCCCCAGTCGGCGACCCGCCGCTCCACGGCGAAGGAGTCGTCCACCGAGAGCAGCCCCGGCAGCGCCGTCGTCCCGTCGAAGACCAGGAACAGCGTGCCCAGGGCCACGAAGAAGAGGCCCGACGCCAGCGAGGTCGAGTGGACCTCGAAACGGCCGATACGGAGCGGCCGGCCGCGCAGCCAGCGCCGCCGCCCCAGGTCGTACCGCTCCCACAGCAGCGCCAGCGCGAACAGCGGCACCGCCATCCCGAGCGCGTACACCGCGAGCAGCAGGCCGCCGTACGCCGGGCTGCCGCTCAGCGCCGCCACCGTCAGGACGCTGCCGAGGATCGGGCCCGCGCAGAAGCCCGCCAGGCCGTACACGAGGCCCAGGGCGTAGACCGAGACCGCCGAGGTCGGGCGGATCCGGCCGCTCGCCTCCGACATCCGGCGCGAGGCGAAGCCCAGGCCCAGGATCTGGAGGACGCCGAGCCCGATGATCAGCCAGCCGCCGGCGGCCACCAGGAGGTCCCGGTGGCCGTAGAAGAAGCGGCCCGCGAGCGAGCCCGCCGCGCCCAGCGGTACGAGGGTGGTGGCGAGGCCCGCGTAGAGGATCGCGGTCCGCGCCACCAGCTTCGCCCGGTTCTCGATCGAGTACGCGAAGAAGGCCGGCAGCAGCAGGGCGCTGCAGGGGCTGAGGAGGGCGAGGAGGCCGCCGAGGAAGGCCGCGAAGTAGCCGATCCCGGAGGTCACTGCCCGGCCGCCTTCGCCGCCTTCGCCGCCTTCGCCGCCTTCGCCGCCTCGATGGCCTCCGTGAAGGTCTCCAGGGGCTGGGCGCCCGCGATCGGCCGCCCGTTGACCAGGAAGGAGGGGGTGGAGGAGGCGCCGAGCTCGTACCCCTGCTCCTGGTCCTTCCTTACGGCCTCCCGGGCCGCCTCGCTGCCGGTGTCCTTCGCGAACCTGGCCGGGTCCGGGACGCCGGCCTCCTTCGCGAGCGCCGCCAGCCGCTCCGTGCCGAAGCCCTTCTCCTTGGCCCCTTCCGCGTACGCCGCCTTGTGGAACTGCCAGAAGCGGTCCTGCTGCCCGGCGGCCCAGGAGGCGCGGGCCACCGCCTCGGACTCCTCGCCGAAGATCGGGAAGTTGCGCCACTCGATGCGCAGGGTGCCGTTCTCGACGTACTTCTCGATCAGGGCCGGCTCGGTGTCCCGGGCGAACTTCCCGCAGTAGCCGCACTTGAAGTCGGCGTACTCGATCAGCACGACCGGCGCGTCGGCGCGGCCCAGGGCGAGCTTGTCGGACGCGTCCCGGCGGGCGTACTTCTCCAGCTCCGCGTACACCCCGGCCTGCGGGTCGGCGGACACCTCGGCGACGGCCGAGGAGCCGGAGGTGCCGGGGGACGAGGGCTTGGTGGCGGTGAACGAGACGACGCCGAGCAGCGCGGCGGCGACCGCCACCCCGGCGACGATCAGGACCGGCTTGGTCTTGGAGGCGGCCTTGGAGGAGGACGTGGAAACGGGCTTGGACATGCGGAAGCGCTCCTGAAGGAGGAAGGGGAAGCGGAACAGACGGCGGAGGCGGCCGTCTCCTACACCCTCAGGACGGACAGCTCCACCGGCGTCGGCACCCGCGCGGGCGGCTCCCGGCCCGACGGCGCGGCTGGCGCGCGCGGGTCGGGCTGCCGGACCGCGCACGGCCCCCGGTCGGCGCCCAGGGCCGGCAGCAGCTCGGCGAAGCCGGACGCCCTCGGCGGTACGACGGGACCGGCGTCGCCCAGGTCGGCCGGATGCCCCGGGTCGCACCCCGGCACGGCCGCGCCCACGACGGCCGGCGCCGCGCTCGGAGCCGTACCGCCGCCCCCGGCCGAGGCCCCGCGGACCAGCAGGCCGAGCACCACGGCCGCCAGCACCATCAGCGCCGCCGACGCGCGGGTGGTGCGGAACATGCGAAACCTCTCCGGTCCGGGTCAGATGCCCGGAATACTACGCACCGCCGGCCGCCCCCCTTCGTAAATCGGTTCGCCGCTTCTCGGCCGCAGGTGCGATCCTGGATTCCGTATGTCTACTTCCTTCGCCGCCCTCCAGTCCGTCCTGGCCGAGGTCTCGCTGCGGGACTCCCACCGGCTCGGCCGCCGTCTCGAAGGCGCCCGCCGCATCCGCAAGCCCGAGGCCCGCGAGGCCGTCCTGGACGAGATCGCCGCAGAGGCGGCCAAGGCCAAGGAGCGCGTCGACGGGCGCGCCTCGCGCGTGCCCGCCGTCACCTACCCCGAACAGCTCCCGGTCTCGCAGAAGAAGGACGAGATCCTGGAGGCGATACGCGACCACCAGGTCGTGATCGTCGCCGGTGAGACCGGCTCCGGAAAGACCACCCAGATCCCGAAGATCTGTCTGGAGCTGGGCCGGGGCGTCCGGGGCATGATCGGGCACACCCAGCCCCGCCGTCTCGCCGCCCGCACGGTCGCCGAGCGCGTCGCCGAGGAGCTGAGGACCCCGCTCGGCGAGGCCGTCGGCTGGAAGGTCCGGTTCACCGACCAGGTGAACCCCGACGCGACCTTCGTGAAGCTGATGACCGACGGCATCCTGCTCGCCGAGATCCAGACGGACCGCGAGCTGCGCGCCTACGACACGATCATCATCGACGAGGCCCACGAGCGGTCCCTCAACATCGACTTCCTGCTCGGCTACCTGGCCCAGCTGCTGCCCAAGCGCCCCGACCTCAAGGTCGTGATCACCTCCGCGACCATCGACCCGGAGCGCTTCTCCCGCCACTTCGGCGACGCGCCGATCGTCGAGGTCTCCGGCCGGACGTATCCGGTCGAGGTCCGCTACCGGCCGCTCCTGGAGGAGGACTCCGACGAGTCCGACCGGGACCAGATCACCGCGATCTGCGACGCCGTCGACGAGCTCCGGAAGGAGGGGCCGGGCGACATCCTGGTCTTCCTCTCCGGCGAGCGGGAGATCCGCGACACGGCGGACGCCCTCACCAGGAAGAAGCTCTTCGACACCGAGATCCTGCCCCTGTACGCCCGGCTCTCCCACGCCGAGCAGCACCGCGTCTTCCAGGCGCACGCCGGCCGCCGGATCGTCCTCGCCACGAACGTCGCCGAGACCTCGCTGACCGTCCCCGGCATCAAGTACGTGATCGACCCGGGCACCGCCCGCATCTCGCGCTACTCCCACCGCACCAAGGTCCAGCGCCTCCCGATCGAGGCGGTCTCGCAGGCCAGCGCCAACCAGCGCAAGGGCCGCTGCGGCCGTACGAGCGACGGCATCTGCATCCGGCTGTACTCCGAGGACGACTTCCTCACCCGGCCGGAGTTCACGGACGCCGAGATCCTCCGCACCAACCTGGCCTCCGTCATCCTCCAGATGACCGCCGCCGGGCTCGGCGAGATCGAGAAGTTCCCCTTCATCGACCCGCCGGACCACCGCAACATCCGGGACGGCGTCCAGCTCCTCCAGGAGCTCGGCGCTTTCGAGGCGGACGAGAAGTCCCCCCGGGAGGGGAAGAAGGGGCAGCGGCTCACCCAGCTCGGCCGGAAGCTCTCCCAGCTCCCCGTCGACCCCCGGCTCGCCCGCATGGTCCTGGAGGCCGACAAGAACGGCTGCGCCCGCGAGGTCATGGTGATCGCCGCCGCGCTCTCCATCCAGGACCCGCGCGAGCGGCCCTCGGAGAAGCAGGCCCAGGCCGACCAGCAGCACGCCCGCTTCAAGGACGAGACCAGCGACTTCCTCGCCTTCCTCAACCTGTGGCGGTACGTCCGCGAGCAGCAGAAGGAGCGCGGATCGTCGTCCTTCCGCCGGATGTGCAAGCAGGAGTACCTGAACTTCCTGCGCATCCGCGAGTGGCAGGACATCTACGCCCAGCTGCGCACGGTCGCCAAGCAGATGGGGATACACCTCACCGAGCCGCAGGACGACGAGACCTTCCCCGAGCAGGCCATCCACGTCTCCCTCCTCTCCGGCCTCCTCTCCCACATCGGTCTCAAGGACGTGAAGGAGTCCAAGGAGGGCCGGGACCAGAAGCGGGAGGGCACCCGGAACGAGTACCTGGGCGCCCGCAACGCCAAGTTCGCGATCTTCCCCGGCTCCGCGCTCTTCAAGAAGCCCCCGCGGCTGGTCATGTCCGCCGAGCTGGTGGAGACCTCGCGGCTCTGGGCGCGGGTGAACGCCCGGATCGAGCCCGAGTGGATCGAGCCGCTCGCCCAGCACCTGGTGAAGAAGACGTACAGCGAGCCGCACTGGGAGAAGGACCAGGCGGCCGTGATGGCGTACGAGAAGGTGACGCTGTACGGCGTCCCGATCGTCGCCGACCGCAAGGTCAACTACGGCCGGATCGACCCCGAGGTCTCCCGCGAACTGTTCATCCGCAACGCCCTGGTGGAGGGCGACTGGCGCACCCACCACAAGTTCTTCGCCGACAACCGCAAGCTGCTCACCGAGGTCGAGGAGCTCGAACACCGGGCGCGGCGCCGGGACATCCTCGTCGACGACGAGACGCTCTTCGACTTCTACGACAAGCGGGTCCCCGAACACGTCGTGTCCGGCGCCCACTTCGACTCGTGGTGGAAGCACAAGCGCCACGAGGAGCCGGAGTTCCTCGACTTCGAGCGCGAGATGCTCATCAACGAGAAGGCCGGGGCCGTCACCAAGGACGACTATCCGGACTCGTGGCGGCAGGGCGCGCTGAAGTTCCGGGTGACGTACCAGTTCGAGCCGGGCGCGGACGCGGACGGCGTGACCGTCCACGTGCCGCTCCAGGTCCTCAACCAGGTGACGGACGAGGGCTTCGACTGGCAGATCCCGGGTCTGCGGGAAGAGGTCGTGACGGAGCTGATCCGTTCCCTCCCCAAGCCGATCCGCCGCCACTACGTGCCCGCGCCGAACTTCGCCGGCCGCTTCCTGGACGCGGTCGTGCCCGTGCAGGAGCCGCTGACGACGGCGCTCGCGCGCGAGCTCCAGCGGATGGTCGGCGTCCCCCTCGCCCCCGAGGACTTCGACTGGGGCAAGGTCCCCGAGCACCTCAAGATCACTTTCCGGATCGTCGACGAGCGGCGCCGGAAGCTCGCCGAGGACAAGGACCTGGAGACGCTGCGCCTGAAGCTGCGCCCCAAGGCCCGTCAGGCGCTCTCCAAGGCCGCCCAGGCGGCCACGGCGGGCCCGGACGGCTCCGGGCCGTCCCTGGAGCGCACGGGCCTGAAGGACTGGACGATCGGCGGCCTCGTGCGGGTCTTCGAGACCAAGCGGGGCGGGCAGCCGGTCAAGGCGTACCCGGCGCTGGTCGACGAGGGCGACAGCGTCGCCGTGCGGCTCTTCGACTCGGAGGCCGAGCAGGACCGGGCGATGTGGCGGGGCACCCGGAAGCTGATCATGCTGAACATCCCGGTGAACCCGGCGAAGTTCGCCTCCGACAAGCTCACCAACCAGCAGAAGCTGGCCCTGTCGGCGAACCCGCACGGCTCGATCCAGGCGCTGTTCGACGACTGCGCCACCGCCGCGGCCGACAAGCTGATCGCGGACCACGGCGGCCCAGCGTGGGACGAGGAGTCCTTCCGGAAGCTGTACGACAAGGTCCGCGCCGACCTGGTGGAGCTGACGGTCCGCACGGTGGGCCAGGTCCAGCAGGTCCTGGCGGCCTGGCAGGCGTGCGAGCGGCGCCTGAAGGCCACCACGAGCCCCGCGCTGCTGCCGAACCTCCAGGACGTGCGCGGGCAGCTGGACTGGCTCATGCCGGCCGGTTTCGTCACGCGCACGGGCCTGAAGCGGCTGCCGGACCTGATGCGTTACCTGGTGGCCGTGGACCGGCGGCTGCAGCAGATGCCGACCGGGGTCCAGCGGGACACCACCCGGATGGAGAAGGTCCACGAGATGCTCGACGAGTACGCGTGGCTCCTGGAGCAGCTGCCGAAGGGCCGGCCGGTGCCGGCCGAGGTCACGGACATCCGCTGGATGATCGAGGAGCTGCGGGTGAGCTACTTCGCGCACGCCCTCGGCACGGCCCACCCGGTGTCGGACAAGCGGATCGTGAAGGCCATCGACGCGGCGGTGCCGGGCCCGGCCCGGTAGCGGGGCGCCCACCGCCACCGAGTTCGACCGGACCGCTGACCTGCTGTACAGTTCTTCTCGCAGCCAAGAAAGACCGGCTGCGAGGGCTCTGTGGAGCAGTTGGTTAGCTCGCCACCCTGTCAAGGTGGAGGTCGCGGGTTCAAGTCCCGTCAGAGTCGCTTTGGAAGAAGGCCCGCATCGTCTCGATGCGGGCCTTCTTCGTCATGCTTGAACTCCACTCGAACGGGGGACGAAAGTCCCACCGGCCGGTGACCAACGGCGGGTTGGGGGCGCTTCCCGAGGTGGGAGGCTGTTCTATGGCAAGCCTTCGAGGGTGTGACGGGAGTCACTGAAAGTCGTTCAGAAACCCCCTCTTTTACGCGCTCCCTACAATGACTCAATTTAATATGTGCAATTGCACCCATGTTCGACGAGTGGGCCGGCGTGCACGGCGGAGGAGTCCGGGCGCAAAAAGACGATCGCGCCGGACCCGGCGGAGTCCAGCGCGATCGATGACAGTGGCCTGTTGGGGCAGGAACCGTCGGCAGAGCTGTGGGATGGGCGACCGGATTGGGGGACCCGGACCTGCCCGGTGTTACGGGGTGCTGCGTGTGCTGCGGCTGTCGCCGAGGCCTCAGGCCTCGCTGCGCTGCTGCGGAATGCCCGCCAGCAGAGCGCGGACCTCGGCCTCGCGGTAACGACGGTGCCCACCCAGGGTGCGGATGGACGTGAGCTTGCCGGCCTTGGCCCAGCGAGTCACCGTCTTCGGGTCCACGCGGAACATCGTGGCGACCTCGGCAGGGGTCAGCAGCGGCTCGGCATCAGGGGTGCGAGCGGTCATGAGCGGCCTCCTCGGGAGAACCGAACCTTCTCGGTTCTTTCCTCTAAATTCTGCACCTTGACCCGCCTTGCCCGAAATGGCAGAAGCGGGTCGAGTCGGTTATAGGACGAACGGCTTGTCCTCGGCACTACAACTACACCATCCGTCCAGCCACGTCGGCCAAACCGATGGAATTGCCCTCGCAGGTGTTCATCAGCGGCGGAAGTCGACTGACCATGCCATAACGGACAGTCACGCCACTGTGACGATCAGTCACAGAGCGATCAGGAGTCCTCAGACCCCCCATAGAGTGCAATGCTGAGCGTTCCGCCCAAAGTTGGGCGGAAGGAACCCTCCCCGGACTCCTTGTCCTATTTTGGCACGAGGGTAGGTGATCGACGCAAGGGTGCGTTTAGTGCTGTCCGTCACGCTTGAGCCAAAGGCCCGGTTCAGGACCAACGTCCCGTGGGATTCGGACAGATCGATCCAGCCAGGTGCCTGAAGATCATTTACCCCCCTGGGACATGTCTTGTCCATGCACACCTGACGAAGATGCCCGACCTATGTCAATTCGTGTCCCGCCGGGCCTTCAGTTCGCGTGACGCAGGTCCCTGACGGCCCGCCAGCGCTCCGCGAGGCGCGCGTACACCTCGCCCGCCACGTCGTCGTCCCCCGCCCGCAGCGCCGCGAGGCCCTCGGCCACGTCCGCCGCCGAGCGGTCCGCCGCCAGCCGCTCCTCCGCCACCGCGTGCACGAGCCCGCCGTAGTCCAGCTCCACCAGCGCACGCGGATGGAACTCCTCCAGCCAGCGGCCCACGTCGACCAGGCCCTGCGCCAGCGTCCCCTCGTCCACCGAGTCCCGCAGCGCGCGCAGCGCCCGCGCGAGCCGCCGCCGCGCCTGCGCCATCGTCGTCCGGTAGCGCAGCACCGGCGCCCGCCCCGCCGCCCGGTCCCCCGGCTCGTAACACCGCTCCTCGTCCCCGAAGAGCGCGAACCAGCGCAGCGGCACCTGCCACACCGCCGTCCTGATCCACGGCCGCGCGTCCGGGTTCCGCTCCAGCCACCGCTCGTGGTCGGCCTCCACCTGGGCCCGCACCACCGGCGGCAGCATCGCGTCCAGGACCGACGCCGGGATCCCGCCCTGCGCCACCAGGTCCCGCAGCGCCAGCCAGCCCCGCAGCCGGGTCCGCCACGGGCAGACCACCACCACCCCGTCCAGGTGCGCCACGAAGGCCTCGCCGCTCTCGTGCACCGGGACCGGCACCGGCGGCACCGGCACCAGGTCCGCCAGCGAGCGCCGCAGCTCGTCCTGGGCCCCCGGGGTGCGCGGCCGGCGGGCGTACCGCGACCAGTGGGTCCGCTCCGGCTCGGGGAACGCGGCCAGCGGCTCGTACACCCTCAGATACGAGGCGTACGGGACGAGCAACGTGGAGTCGACCGACATGTCCCGATCCTTCCACGCGGGTACTCCGCGAGGGGGTGATCCGGCCCACTCCGCCCTTCCTACGCCCAGGTAGGACTTAATCTCGTGGCGCAATGTGTCCTCCCCCACCCGCAGGGGGGACCTTCCGCCGCTTCGTACTTGGGAGTCACCACCGTGACCGCTGTATCCGACGGCGTCCTGCACACCCTGTTCCACTCGGAGCAGGGCGGACACGAGCAAGTCGTGCTCTGCCAGGACCGCGCCACCGGCCTGAAGGCCGTCATCGCCCTGCACAACACCGCGCTGGGCCCCGCCCTCGGCGGCACCCGCTTCTACCCGTACGCGACCGAGGCCGAGGCCGTCGCCGACGCCCTCAACCTCGCGCGCGGCATGTCGTACAAGAACGCCATGGCCGGGCTCGACCACGGCGGCGGCAAGGCCGTGATCATCGGCGACCCCGAGCAGATCAAGACCGAGGAGCTGCTCCTCGCCTACGGCCGCTTCGTCGCCTCCCTCGGCGGGCGCTACGTCACGGCCTGCGACGTCGGCACCTACGTCGCCGACATGGACGTCGTGGCCCGGACCAACCAGTGGACCACCGGCCGCTCCCCCGAGAACGGCGGCGCCGGCGACTCCTCGGTCCTGACCGCCTTCGGCGTCTTCCAGGGCATGCGCGCCTCCGCCCAGCACCTGTGGGGCGACCCGACCCTGCGCGGCCGGAAGGTCGGCGTCGCCGGCGTCGGCAAGGTCGGCCACTACCTCGTCGAGCACCTGCTCTCCGACGGGGCCGAGGTCGTCATCACCGACGTCCGCGAGGAGTCGGTGCGCCGGATCACCGACAAGTTCCCGCAGGTCCAGGTCGTCGCCGACACCGACGCCCTGATCCGCGTCGAGGGGCTGGACGTCTACGCGCCGTGCGCCCTGGGCGGCGCGCTCAGCGAGGAGACGGTGCCCTTCCTCACCGCGAGCGTGGTCTGCGGCGCGGCCAACAACCAGCTCGCCCACCCGGGCATCGAGAAGGACCTCGTGGAGCGCGGGATCCTCTACGCACCCGACTACGTGGTGAACGCCGGCGGAGTGATCCAGGTCGCCGACGAGCTGCACGGCTTCGACTTCGACCGCTGCAAGGCGAAGGCCACGAAGATCTTCGACACCACCCTGGAGATCTTCACACGTGCGAAGGCGGACGGTATTCCGCCGGCCGCGGCCGCCGACCGCATCGCCGAGCAGCGGATGGCCGAGGCCCGGCGCGGCTGAGCCGTCCGGTGTACGGGGAGTGATCGGCCCGCCGTCCGGGAGACTTCGCTCACGCCGGTCGGCGGGTCGGCCCCCCAGAAGAGGTTAAAATCGCGATTGACCAGCGAGGTAAGGGCACCTCGATGGTTCTGTACCGGGGTATGTGATGCGCGCGGCGTACCGTAGACCCGAGGAAACAGGTACCGTTGAAGCCCTACGGACCGGTCTCTCCATCGAGAGCCCGTTTCGCATCATGAACGCGTGTCAAGACTCTGGGGCCAGCGAGCCCCGTCACCGAGGGGGTCGAGCCATGGGGCGCGGCCGGGCAAAGGCCAAGCAGACCAAGGTCGCCCGCCAGCTGAAGTACAGCAGCGGCGGGACTGACCTGTCGCGTCTGGCCAATGAGCTGGGCGCTTCGACTTCGAGCCAGCCGCCGAATGGCGAGCCGTTCGAGGACGACGACGAGGAAGACGACCCGTACGCGCAGTACGCGGATCTCTACAACACGGACGACGAGGACGAGGACGACGAGTCCGGTCCGCAGTCGCCGCACCGTCGCGCTTGACCTTCTGAACGCCGAAAAACTCGGTCCAGGGCACCCCGGACCGAGTTTTCGTGCTGCTCGGGCACGGTGAGCGGCCCGGAGGCGTCAGGACACGAGAAGGGGCACCCCGCCCGGCGGGGTGCCCCTTCTCGTGTCTCTCCGGAGACCGTGTCGCGATTACTTCGCGTAGTCGCCGACCAGCTCCGCGCCGGAGTCCTTGGCGCCGCGCTCGGTGATCTCGCCGGCGACCCAGGCGTCGAGCCCGCGGTCGGCCAGCGTGGTGAGGGCGGCGTCGACCGACTCGGCGGGGACGACGGCCATCATGCCGACGCCCATGTTGAGGGTCTTCTCCAGCTCCAGGCGCTCGACCTGCCCGGCGGTGCCGACGAGGTCGAAGATCGCGCCCGGGGTCCAGGTGGAGCGGTCCACGGTGGCGTGCAGCCCGTCCGGGATGACCCGGGCGAGGTTGGCCGCGAGGCCGCCGCCGGTGATGTGGCTGAAGGCGTGCACCTCGGTGGTCCGGGTGAGCGCCAGGCAGTCGAGCGAGTAGATCCGCGTGGGCTCCAGGAGCTCCTCGCCGAGGGTGCGGCCGAGCTCGTCGACCCGCTGGTCGAGGGACATGCCGGCGCGGTCGAAGACCACGTGGCGGACGAGCGAGTACCCGTTGGAGTGAAGACCGGAGGAGGCCATGGCGATGACCGCGTCCCCCGTACGGATGCGATCGGCGCCGAGCAGGCGGTCGTGCTCGACGACACCGGTGCCCGCGCCCGCGACGTCGAAGTCGTCCGGGCCGAGGAGGCCCGGGTGCTCCGCCGTCTCGCCGCCGACCAGGGCGCAGCCGGCGAGGACGCAGCCCTCGGCGATGCCCTTGACGATGGCGGCGACCCGCTCCGGGTGGACCTTGCCCACGCAGATGTAGTCGGTCATGAAGAGCGGCTCGGCGCCGCAGACGACGATGTCGTCCATGACCATGGCGACCAGGTCGTGGCCGATGGTGTCGTACACGCCCATCTGGCGGGCGATGTCGACCTTCGTGCCGACGCCGTCCGTCGCCGAGGCGAGCAGCGGGCGCTCGTAGCGCTTGAGGGCGGAGGCGTCGAAGAGGCCGGCGAAGCCGCCGAGGCCGCCGAGGACCTCGGGGCGCTGCGTCTTCTTCACCCACTCCTTCATGAGCTCGACGGCGCGGTCGCCGGCCTCGATGTCGACGCCCGCAGAGGCGTAGCTGGCACCAGTGGTCTGAGACATGGGTTCAGAGCTTTCGTGTCGTGTACTGCGTCACTGCGGGGGTGCAGCGGGGTCTTACGGGCGGCGCAGGGCGTCGGCGGCCGCGGTGGCGGCGGGGCCGGCGGCCAGCTCCGTCTCCAGGAGCTGCTTGCCGAGCAGCTCGGGGTCGGGCAGCTCCATCGGGTACTCGCCGTCGAAGCAGGCCCGGCAGAGGTTCGGCTTGGCGATGGTGGTCGCCTCGACCATCCCCTCCAGGGAGATGTACGAGAGCGAGTCCGCGCCCAGCGACTTGCCGATCTCCTCGATCGACATGCCGTTGGCGATCAGCTCCGCGCGGGTGGCGAAGTCGATGCCGAAGAAGCAGGGCCACTTCACCGGCGGCGAGGAGATCCGGATGTGGATCTCGGCGGCGCCGGCCTCGCGGAGCATCCGGACCAGGGCGCGCTGGGTGTTGCCGCGGACGATCGAGTCGTCGACGACGACCAGCCGCTTCCCCTTGATGACTTCCTTGAGGGGGTTGAGCTTCAGCCGGATGCCGAGCTGGCGGATGGTCTGCGAGGGCTGGATGAAGGTGCGCCCGACGTAGGCGTTCTTGACCAGGCCGGCGCCGAAGGGGATGCCGGAGGCCTCCGCGTAGCCGATGGCGGCGGGGGTGCCGGATTCGGGCGTCGCTATGACCAGGTCGGCCTCGACGGGGGCCTCCTTGGCGAGGCGGCGGCCCATCTCGACGCGGGAGAGGTACACGTTCCGGCCGGCGATGTCCGTGTCGGGACGGGCCAGGTACACGTACTCGAAGACGCAGCCCTTCGGCTTCGCTTCTGCGAAGCGGGAGGTGCGGATGCCGTTCTCGTCGATCGCGATCAGCTCGCCCGGCTCGACCTCGCGGACGAAGCTGGCGCCGCAGATGTCGAGGGCGGCGGACTCCGAGGCGACGACCCAGCCGCGCTCCAGACGGCCGAGGACCAGCGGGCGGATGCCCTGCGGGTCACGGGCCGCGTAGAGCGTGTGCTCGTCCATGAAGACGAGGGAGAAGGCGCCCCGGACCTCGGGGAGGACCTTCGCGGCGGCCTGCTCGATGGTGAGCGGCGTGCCGTCCTCGTCCGCCTGGCCCGCGAGGAGCGCGGTCACCAGGTCGGTGTCGTTGGTGGCGGCGACCTGGGTGGCGCGGCCGTCCTTCTTGGGAAGGTCGGCGACCATCTCGGCCAGCTGCGCCGTGTTCACCAGGTTGCCGTTGTGGCCGAGCGCCAGCGAGCCGTGGGCGGTGGCCCGGAAGGTCGGCTGGGCGTTCTCCCACACGGAGGCCCCGGTGGTCGAGTAGCGGGCGTGACCGACCGCGATATGACCCTGGAGGGAACCGAGAGAGGTCTCGTCGAAGACCTGGGAGACAAGTCCCATGTCCTTGAAGACGAGGATCTGGGAGCCGTTGCTGACCGCGATTCCCGCGGATTCCTGACCCCGATGCTGGAGGGCGTAGAGCCCGAAGTACGTGAGCTTTGCGACCTCTTCACCCGGAGCCCAGACACCGAAGACGCCACAAGCGTCCTGGGGGCCTTTCTCACCGGGGAGCAGATCGTGATTGAGTCGACCGTCTCCGCGTGGCACATCTTCGAGTCTAGGGGACCTCGACCACTGGTCCGAATTGGGGAACGGAGCGTGAGCGGCGCTCGTACGATCGCACCAAAAGATCGTCGCGTACTTGGAGGGGCCTACAAGGCAGACGCCGGAAGGCCTCCGGGCTTCCGGGCCCCGGCCGGACGCCCGCCCGCACCGCCTCCCGAAGGGTCTCCCGGTGTGACGCAGAACGCAGTCTCCAGGGGTTTCACCAGCGTTTCGATCACGCGAACTACGCGCGTCGACCACCCCGTCCGCCGTTGACGCCCCCCGCCGCCTGGGCGAGGCTCCTGGACCATGCACCCCCGCAGTGACCGAGCGGTCACCCTCGTCCGGCGCCGGCACGTGGACCTCGTCCGTGTCGCGAGCGCGGGCTGTCGCGGCGTCTGAACGTCCTCCGCATCTGTGCCCCGCACCGTAGGCGTCCCCCACGGTGCCGGCGCGGCACGTCCGTACGCCCTCCTGGAGACTCGCCATGCCCACGCCCCTGTCCCGCCGCGCCTTCGGGGGTGCCGCCGCCGGTGCCGCCACGGCGGCCGCCCTCGGAACCGCCCCCGCGCACGCCGCCCCCGCACATGACCCCGCCCACGCCCCCGAGCGTCCCTTCCGGGCCGCCCGGCCGCGCCGCCACTCCCGGCGGCCGAACGTCCTCTTCATCCTGGGCGACGACCTCGGCTGGGCCGACCTCTCCTCGTACGGCTCCCCGCACATCCGCACCCCGCACCTCGACCGGCTCGCCCGCGGCGGCGTCCGCTTCACCGACGCGTACTCCGGCTCCGCGACCTGCTCCCCCACCCGCTTCAGCCTCTACACCGGCCGCTACCCGGGGCGTACGAAGGGAGGGCTCGCCGAGCCGATCGCCGACAGGTCCGTCGGCCTCGACCCCACCCACCCCACGCTCGCCTCGCTGCTCCGCGACTCCGGCTACGCCACCGCCCTCATCGGCAAGTGGCACTGCGGATACCTCCCCGACTACTCCCCCACCAAGTCCGGCTGGGACGAGTTCTTCGGCAACTTCGGCGGCGCCCTGGAGTACTACTCCAAGCTCGGGCTCGGCGGCGAGTACGACCTCTACGAGGGCGACGCGGAATACAAGGACCTGCGCTACTACACCCGGATCCTCACCGAGCGGGCGAGCGAGTACGTGAGCCGCGACCACGACCGCCCGTGGCTGCTCAACCTCAACTTCACCACCCCGCACTGGCCGTGGATCGCCGACGGCGACGAGGAGGCGAGCGCCGAGATCGTCCGCCGCATCGAGGCCGGCGACCGCTCCGCCCTCTGGCACCAGGACGGCGGCTCGATCGAGAAGTACAAGGAGATGGTCGAGGACCTCGACCGCTCGATCGGACAGGTCCTGGCCGCGCTCCGGCGGTCCGGGCAGGAGCGGGACACCCTCGTCTTCTTCGCCAGCGACAACGGCGGCGAGCGCTTCTCCTACAACTGGCCGCACGCCGGCAACAAGGGCTCCCTCCAGGAGGGCGGCATCCGCGTCCCCGCGATCCTGCGCTGGCCCGCCCGGATCGACGGCGGGCAGGTCAGCGGCCTGCCGGTCTTCACGCCCGACTGGACGGCGACCCTGCTCGAATTCGCCGGCGCCCGCCCCCACCCCGCGTACCCGCTC
The DNA here is from genome assembly GCF_040633895.1 of Streptomyces sp. NPDC007863. Classification (NCBI taxonomy): domain Bacteria; kingdom Bacillati; phylum Actinomycetota; class Actinomycetes; order Kitasatosporales; family Streptomycetaceae; genus Streptomyces; species Streptomyces sp. NPDC007863. Next base: position 254,653 of record NZ_JBEYEI010000008.1, on the reverse strand, counting down.
GACGGCACCAGCCTCGCCGGGCACCTGCTGCGCGGCGAGGAGGTGCCGGAGCGGGACCTGTTCTGGCGGGTCAGGGGCGAGCGGGCGCTGCGGCGCGGCGACTGGAAGTACTACCGCGGCAAGTCCGGCCGCGACCAGCTCTTCCACCTCGCCGAGGACGCCCGCGAGCAGGCCGACCGGGCGGCCTCCGAGCAGACCCGGCTCGCGGGGCTGCGGGCCGCCTGGGAGGGGATCGACGCGGGGCTGCTGCGCTACTGAGCGGGCTCGGCCCGTGCGGTCAGGCCCTCGCCGGCGCCGTCGACGAGGGTCAGGGTGCGGTGGTCGAGGCGGTAGGAGAGGGGGCCGTCGAGGAGCTCGTACAGCTTCGTCTCCAGCTGCATCTGGGGGCCGGAGCACATCATGCGGGTGGTGGCGGCCGGGCCCTCGACGGTGAGGGTGCGGGCCTTCTCGTCGATCCGGGCGGCCGCGGAGAAGTTGTTGCACCCGAGGTTGCCGGTGATCCGGCCGTCGGCGCCGATGACGAAACGGGCCTTCTCCCCGCCGCCGGCCGGGAGGGAGGCGGCGGTGTCGCCGGAGACCAGGCCGTCGATCTTCCAGGGGGTGCCGCGCAGCGGGAGGGACGGCTCGGCGGCCAGCTCCACCTTCCGGGCGCCGTCGGCGGAGACGAGGGTCAGCGCACCGTCCGTGAGCGTGCCCTTCAGCGGTCCGGTGAAGGCGGCGAGGAAGGCGGTCTCGAAACGGCGCCGGTCCTCGGGGCAGCCCATCTCGGTGACCTCGTCCGGGGAGACCGTGACCGTGGTGCCCGCCACGGTCACGGCCGCGCCGAAGTGGTTGCAGCCGGTACTGCCCTGGGCGCGGCCCTCCCCGGTGAAGCCGACGCGCGCGTCCTCGGGGGCCTGCGCGCGGTCGCCGTCGACGGTGACCGCGCCGACGGTCCACTGGCTGCCGGCGAGGGGCAGGTCGGGGTCACCGGCGTTCCCGCCCGCGCCCCCGCCCTGTCCACAGGCGGAGAGCGACACGGAGAGCGACGCGGCGAGGAGGACGGCGGCGAGGGTGGTGCTGCGCGGCTTCGGCATGCCGGTGGGACGCGGCGGACCCCCGACGGGTTCCCGGGCGCGTCCGCCCGGGTGGTGGCGGGCTCAGCCCATGACGGGGAGCAGCCCCGCCAGGTCCGCGCGCTCGCCGCTGGCGGCGATCCGGGCCGCGTCGCGCTCGGCGGCCCAGTCGGTGCGTCCGGTGGCGAGGCGGATCCAGGTCAGCGGGTCCGTCTCGACGACGTTCGGCGGGGTGCCCCGGGTGTGCCGGGGGCCCTCCACGCACTGCACCACCGCGTACGGCGGGATCCTGACCTCCACCGCGCCGCCGGGGGCCTTCGCGGCGAGGGCGTCGGCGAGGAGCCGGGTGCAGGCGGCGAGGGCCTGCCGGTCGTAGGGGATCTCCGTGCCGGTCGCGGCGGCGAGGTCGTCGGTGTGGACGACGAGTTCGACGGTGCGGGTGACGAGGTAGTCGTCGAGCGTCATGGCGCCGAAGCGGGTCGGCAGGAGCCGCTCCCCGTCCGCGCCGGCCAGCGCCTGCGCGAAATCGCCGGCCACGCGCGCGTAGAGCCCGGGCAGGTCGGCGGCGTCGAGCGCCCGGACGTCCTCGTCGATCCCGGCGGCGCCGGTCGCGGTGGCCAGGGGCCAGTCCAGGAGGGCGAGTTCCCGCACGGCCGGCTCGGGCGCCGCGAGCCCCCGCACGACCGCGTCGAGCGCCATCGTGAGGTGTGCGGCCAGCTCCCGTACCGTCCAGGTCCCGAGCCGCGTGGGCCCGTCGAGCGCCTCCCGCGGCAGGGCGAGCACCGCGTCCCGTACGTGCCCGAACTGGGCGGAGACGGCGGCGCGGGTCTTGGCGGGGTCGTAATTGCGGGTGCGTTTCCTGGCGGGTGGCATGGCCCGAGGCTAACGCCGAGACTTGAGAGGAGGGGGGAAACCCCTGAGGAAAGGCAGTGGGGGACCATGACCCATCACGAGCACCCTGACGCGGCCGTCGTGCGCCGGGGATACGAGGCGTTCGGCACCGGTGACATGGAGACGGTCGCCTCCCTCATGACCAGCGACTGCACGCACCACTCGCCCGGCGAGAGCCAGATGTCCGGGCACTTCAAAGGCCGGGACAACGTCCTGGCCCACCTCGCGAGGCTCGCCGAGCTGACCGGTGGCACCTTCCGGGTCGAGCTGAAGGGCGTCTACCCGGACGGCAGGGGCCACGTGATGGCCGTCCACCGGTGGCACGGCGACCGGAACGACCGGGGCATCGAGATGGACGGCGGCCTCTTCTTCACCCTCGTCGGCGGCAAGATCTCCGACGTCGACGAGTGCGTCGCGGACATCCCCGAGTCCGACGCCTTCTGGGGCGCCGGCTAGGGACGCGAAAACCCCCGCCCGAGCGGAGCGGGGGTTTCCGGTGGACCGGCTCAGGCCAGCAGGGCCGGGATGGTCGCCTCGTGGGCCGCGCGCAGCTCCTCCAGGGAGAGGCTGAACTCGCCCTGGACGTCGACCGCGTCGCCGTCGACGACACCGATGCGGGTCGCCGGCAGGCCGCGGGCGCCGCACATGTCCGTGAAGCGGAGTTCCTCGCTGCGCGGGACGGCGACGACCGCGCGGCCCGCCGACTCCGAGAAGAGGAACGTGAAGGCGTCCAGGCCCTCGGGGACGACCAGGCGCGCGCCGTTCCCGCCGCGCAGGCAGGACTCGACGACCGCCTGGACGAGACCGCCGTCGGAGAGGTCGTGCGCCGCGTCGATCATGCCGTCGCGGGAGCCCGAGATCAGGATCTCGCCGAGCAGCTTCTCCCGGTCGAGGTCCACGGCCGGCGGCATGCCGCCGAGGTGCTGGTGGATCACCTCGGACCAGGCCGACCCGCCGAACTCCTCCTTGGTGTCGCCCAGCAGGTAGAGGAGCTGGCCCTCTTCCGCGAAGGCGATGGGGGTGCGGCGGTTGACGTCGTCGATCACACCGAGGACGGCCACGACGGGCGTCGGGTGGATGGCGACCTCACCGGTCTGGTTGTACAGCGAGACGTTGCCGCCGGTGACCGGGGTGCCCAGCTGGAAGCAGCCGTCCGCGAGGCCGCGGGTGGCCTCGGCGAACTGCCACATGACGGCCGGGTCCTCGGGCGAGCCGAAGTTCAGGCAGTCCGAGATGGCGAGCGGCTTGGCGCCGGAGGCGGCGACGTTGCGGTACGCCTCCGCCAGCGCGAGCTGCGCGCCGGTGTACGGGTCGAGCTTGGCGTACCGGCCGTTGCCGTCGGTCGCCATGGCCACGCCGAGGTTGGTCTCCTCGTCGATGCGGACCATGCCCGCGTCCTCGGGCTGCGCCAGGACCGTGTTGCCCTGCACGAAGCGGTCGTACTGGTCCGTGATCCAGGACTTCGAGGCCTGGTTCGGGGACGAGACGAGCTTCAGGACCTGGTCCTTGAGCTCCGCGCCGTCCTGCGGACGGGGCAGCTTGCCGGCGTCGTCGGCCTGGAGCGCGTCCTGCCACTCCGGGCGGGCGAACGGCCGGTGGTAGGTCGGGCCCTCGTGGGCGACGGAGCGCGGCGGCACGTCGACGATCTGCTCGCCGTGCCAGAAGATCTCCAGCCGCTCGCCCTCGGTGACCTCACCGATGACGACCGCGATGACGTCCCACTTCTCGCAGATCTCCAGGAAGCGGTCGACGTGCTGCGGCTCGACGATCGCGCACATGCGCTCCTGCGACTCGCTCATGAGGATCTCCTCAGGAGAGAGCGTGGCGTCGCGCAGGTGGACCTTCTCCAGGTCGACCCGCATGCCGCCGGAGCCGGCCGAGGCCAGCTCGGAGGTGGCGCAGGAGAGCCCGGCGCCGCCCAGGTCCTGGATGCCCGCGACGAGCTTCTCCTGGAAGATCTCCAGGGTGCACTCGATGAGGAGCTTCTCCTGGAACGGGTCGCCGACCTGGACCGCGGGGCGCTTGGTGGGCTTGGTGTCGTCGAAGGTCTCGGACGCGAGGACCGAGACGCCGCCGATGCCGTCGCCGCCCGTGCGGGCGCCGTAGAGGATGACCTTGTTGCCGGGGCCGGAGGCCTTGGCGAGGTGGATGTCCTCGTGCTTCATCACGCCGATGCAGCCGGCGTTGACCAGCGGGTTGCCCTGGTAGCAGGAGTCGAAGACGACCTCGCCGCCGATGTTCGGCAGGCCCAGGCAGTTGCCGTAGCCGCCGATGCCGGCGACGACACCGGGCAGCACGCGCTTGGTGTCGGGGTGGTCGGCCGCGCCGAAGCGGAGCGGGTCGACGACCGCGACCGGGCGGGCACCCATGGCGAGGATGTCGCGGACGATGCCGCCGACGCCGGTGGCCGCGCCCTGGTAGGGCTCGATGTACGAGGGGTGGTTGTGCGACTCGACCTTGAAGGTGACCGCGTACCCCTGGCCGACGTCGACGACGCCCGCGTTCTCGCCGATGCCGACGAGCATGGCGTCGTTCTCGGGGGTCTTCTCGCCGAACTGCTTCAGGTGGACCTTGCTGCTCTTGTAGGAGCAGTGCTCGGACCACATGACCGAGTACATGGCGAGCTCGGCGCCGGTGGGACGGCGGCCGAGGATCTCGCGGATGCGCGCGTACTCGTCCTCCTTGAGGCCGAGCTCCTTCCAGGGCTGCTCGCTGTCCGGCGTCTCGCTCGCGTGCTTGACGGTGTCGAGGCTCATCAGGCGTTGACCAGCTTCTTGAGGATCGAGGTGAAGAAACCGAGACCGTCCGTCTTGCCGGTGCCGATCAGCGGTTCGACGGCGTGCTCGGGGTGCGGCATGAGGCCGACCACGTTGCCCGCGGCGTTGGTGATGCCCGCGATGTCGCGGAGCGAGCCGTTGGGGTTCACGTCCAGGTAGCGGAAGGCCACCCGCCCCTCGGCCTCCAGCTCGTCGAGCGTGCGCTCGTCGGCGACGTAGCGGCCGTCCATGTTCTTGAGCGGGACCTCGATCTCCTGGCCCTGGACGTAGTCCGAGGTCCAGGCGGTCTCCGCGTTCTCCACCCGCAGCTTCTGGTCGCGGCAGATGAAGTGGAGGTGGTTGTTGCGCAGCATCGCGCCCGGCAGCAGGTGGGCCTCGGTGAGGATCTGGAAGCCGTTGCAGATGCCGAGGACCGGCATGCCGGCCTTCGCCTGCTCGATGATGGTCTCCATCACCGGCGAGAAGCGCGAGATGGCGCCCGCCCGCAGGTAGTCGCCGTAGGAGAAGCCGCCGGCGAGGACGACCGCGTCGACCTGCTTGAGGTCCTTGTCGCGGTGCCAGAGCGAGACCGGCTCGGCGCCCGCGAGACGGGCGGCGCGCAGCGCGTCCTGGTCGTCGAGCGTGCCGGGGAAGGTGACGACGCCGATGCGAGCGCTCACGACTCGACCTTCACGACGAAGTCTTCGATCACGGTGTTGGCGAGGAAGGTTTCGGCCATCTCATGGATGCGGGCGAGGGCGGCGTCGTCGACCGGTCCCTCCACCTCCAGCTCGAAGCGCTTCCCCTGACGGACGTCGGCGATTCCGGCGAACCCGAGGCGGGGCAGTGCACGCTGCACCGCCTGTCCCTGCGGGTCGAGGATCTCCGGCTTGAGCATGACGTCGACTACGACGCGTGCCACTGGCACTCCCGGTGGTGTGTTGCGTGGGCGGTTCCCTCAGCGTACCTGCCTCCAAATTCTACGCGGGTAGAGATCTGAAGGATCCTACAAATGCCCAGGCCGGAAGGGGCTGCGGCGAGTGATCCACTCCAAACGCCCCCTACACCCCTCCGCACATGAAATGCGCGTGAAATATCGTGCCGTGCATTGCCCGGGACACGCTGAGACAATTGACAGGGCTTCACAATGCGACGCCCATCGCTGTACAAAGGAATCCAGAGGAAAGCAACATTGCCCCTGGGCAGCCAGAGGCCTGGTGTCACCGCACGTCAGAGGCGTACCCAAAGCCCTTGACAGGTGGCGGGCCACAGGAAAGGACCGATATCCGTGGCGCAGCGAGTGGTGGTCACCCTCTCCGACGACATCGACGGCGGAGAAGCGGCGGAAACGGTCGCGTTCGGTCTCGACGGGAAGATGTACGAGATCGACCTGAATGCTGCCAATGCAAAGAAACTCCGCAAGGCACTCGCGCCCTACCTGGCGGCCGGGCGGAAGCAGACGGGCAGGACGGCCGCCGGTGTGACCGGAACCACCACCGCCTACAAGCACACCGCCCTCGCCCCCGACCCGGCGGCGGTCCGCGCCTGGGCCCAGTCCAACAAGATGGACGTGCCGGCCCGGGGCCGCATCCCCAAGCGGGTCTACGAGGCCTTCCGCGAGGCGAGCTGACACCCGCCCCCAGGGGCCGGCGGAACGGATTTGCGTTCCACCCCCCTTGATCGGCTAGAGTCTGGATCACGCCGAGGGGCGAGGCCGAAAAAGCCGAGTCCCACGCAGCGTGCGGGTGTAGTTCAGTAGCAGAACATCCCCCTTCCAGGGGGAAGGCGCAGTGTGCGATCCCTGTCACCCGCTCTGCATCACGGTTGCCGACCACTCCGGTGGATCAGGTAGAGTGGTGCTCGCACCGCCCGGTGAGAGCCGGTCGGGAGCAATGCGGACGTGGCTCAGTTGGTAGAGCATCACCTTGCCAAGGTGAGGGTCGCGAGTTCGAATCTCGTCGTCCGCTCAGGGTGAAGGACCCGGTTCTCAGGAACCGGGTCCTTCTGCTTTTCCGGACTTCCCACGCCCCCATGACATTTGTCAGTACGGGTGATGACACCACGCACTGCCCACCGCCCCGGACGGGCGGGAGGCTGGGGCCATGACAGCTGAAGCCCTGACACCGGCCATCGAGGCGACCGACCTGAGCCGCACCTACGACGGCGGGTTCGAGGCGGTGCGCGGCATCTCGCTCTCCGTGCCCCGGGGCGAGGTCTTCGCGCTCCTCGGCACCAACGGCGCCGGAAAGACCTCCACCGTCGAGCTCCTGGAGGGCCTCGCCGCCCCGACCGGCGGCACCGCCCGCGTCCTCGGCCACGACCCGTACCGCGAGCGCTCCGCCGTCCGCCCGCGCATCGGCGTGATGCTCCAGGAGGGCGGCTTCCCCTCGGACCTCACCGTGGCCGAGACCGTACGGATGTGGGCCGGCGTCACCAGCGGCGCCCGGCCCGCCGGGGAGGCCCTCGCCGCCGTCGGCCTCACCGGCCGCGAGAAGGTGCGGATCAAGCAGCTGTCCGGCGGCGAGCGCCGCCGCCTCGACCTCGCCTGCGCCCTCCTCGGCCGCCCCGAGGTCCTCTTCCTCGACGAGCCCACCACCGGCCTCGACGCCGAGGGCCGCCGCGACACCTGGGACCTCGTCCGCTCCCTGCGCGACCAGGGCACCACCGTCCTCCTCACCACGCACTACCTGGAGGAGGCCGAATCGCTCGCCGACCGGCTCGCGATCATGCACGCCGGCCGGATCGTGCTCTCCGGCACGCCCGCCGAGGTGACCGCCGCCCAGCCCGCCCGGATCCGCTTCGCGCTCCCGGCCGGAGTGCCCGCCGCCCGGCTGCCGCTGGGGCTGAAGGCCGCCGAGGACGGCGGCCGGATCGAGATCCGCACCCACGCCCTCCAGGACGACCTCACCACCCTCCTCGGCTGGGCCCGCGAGCACGGCGTCCGGCTCGACGGGCTCGACGCCCGCTCCGCCTCCCTCGAAGAGGCCTTCCTCGACATCGCCTCCCGCACGGAGTCCACTTCCGGCGGCCAGAAGGAGACCGTGAGCCGATGAGCACGACCACCGCGACCGGCGCCGGCCGGCCCTCCACCACCCTCACCCGGCTCGCCGCCCTCGGCCGGGCCGAGCTGACCCTCCTCGGCCGCAACCGCAACAACCTCTTCGTCGCGGCCGCCATGCCGCTGCTGATGATCTTCCTGCTGCGGTCCTCGCTCAAGGGCCTCGACGAGGCCACCCTCGGCAGCTCCTTCGCCTCCGCCACCCTCATCGGCGGCACCGGCATGGTCCTGCTCCTCGTCGTCTACATGAGCCTCACCTCCAGCCTCGTCGCCCGCCGCGAGGAGCTGGTCCTCAAGCGGCTGCGCACCGGCGAGGCCACCGACACCGAGATCCTCGCCGGCGCCGCGCTGCCCGCGACCGCCATCGCCCTCGCCCAGTGCGCGATCCTCACCGTCGGCGGCTTCACGCTGCTCGGCGCCGACGCCCCCGCCCGCCCCGACCTGCTGGTCCTCGGCCTGGTCGCCGCGATCGCGCTGCTCGCCGGGCTCGCCGCCGTCACCACCGCCATCACCCGCACCGTCGAGAGCGCCGGCCTCACCACCCTGCCGCTCTTCCTCGTCTCCTCCTTCGGCTCCGGTCTCTTCGTCCCCCGCGACGCCCTGCCCGGGCTCGCCGCCGACCTCGCCCAGCTCCTCCCGCTCAGCGGCGTCATGGAGTTCGTCCGGGCCGGCTGGCTCGGCACCGCCCACGTGGACAGCCTGCTCGGCGCCGCGCTCAATACAGTGGCCTGGGGCGTCCTGACGGGGTGGGCGGTCCGCCGCTGGTTCCTGTGGGAGCCGCGGCGCTAGGGGCGGGGCCGGAAGGGAGACGGGACGGATGTCCTCGATGACGGGATGGTGGTCACGGCGCAGCGTGGCCGGGAAGGTCGAGCTGTACACCCGGTGGACCTTCCACCTCATGGCCCCGGTCGAGCTCCTGGCACTGGGCGGCGTCCCGCTCAACCGCGAGCAGCGCGGCGATCTCGGCGCGGGCGCCACGCTCGGTCTCCTCGCCTGGGTGGTGGCCCACGCCGCGCTCTGCGCGGTGGTCGCCTCCCGCGGCCTCGACCACACGTCGGGCACCCGGGTCCGGCCCGTCCGGCTCGCCGTCGCCCTCGCCGCGACCACCGCCCTCGCCGACGTCGCCGTCACCGGCCTGTGGGCGGCCGGGGCCCTGTCCGACGGGTCCCTCGTCGCCGCGTTCACCGTCGTCACCTCGGTCTTCACCACCGGCGCGCTCGTCCTCTGCGTGGACCGCGTGCGGCACATGCTGGGCGTGGTCGCCGGCGTCGCGGTGGCGGCCGGCCTGCCCCTCGTCCTCTTCGGCCGGGTCCCGGAAGGACTCGTCACCCTGGCCGGCGTCCTCCTCGCGGGCGGAGGGTACGCCGCGGCCTGCGGCTTCTCCTCCTGGCTGCTGCGGGTCGTCCAGGAGCTGGAGCGGTCCCGCGACCTGAAGGCCCGGCTGGCCGTCGCCGAGGAGCGGCTCCGCTTCGGCCGCGACCTCCACGACGTCATGGGCCGCAACCTCTCGGTGATCGCGCTCAAGAGCGAGCTGGCCGTGCAGCTCGCCCGGCGCGGCCGCCCGGAGAGCGTGGACCAGATGGTCGAGGTCCAGCGGATCGCCCAGGAGTCCCAGCGGGAGGTACGCGAAGTGGTCCGCGGCTACCGGGAGGCCGATCTGCGGACCGAGCTGGAGGGCGCCCGCGGGGTCCTCGACGCCGCCGGCATCGACTGCGCCGTCGACGCCCCCGCCCTCGACCTGCCCGACGGGGTGCAGTCCGCGCTCGGCTGGGTCGTCCGCGAGACGACCACCAACGTGCTGCGGCACGGTGACGCCCGGCGCTGCGTGATCACCCTGCGGCGGACGGCGGCCGAGGTGCTGCTGACCGTCGAGAACGACGGGGCCGCCGGGGTACGGGACGGGGCCGGCGCCCCCGGGCGCACCGGCTCCGGCCTCGCCGGGCTGCGCGAACGGCTCGGGGCGGTGGGCGGCACCCTGGAGGCCGGGTTCGCGGACCCGCACTCCTTCCGCGTCACCGTCCGGGTGCCGCCGGCCGTGCCGGAACGGACCGGTACCCGACAGGAGAAGGAGACGGTCGCATGAGCGATCCCGTACGCGTCCTGCTCGCCGACGACGAGCATCTGATCCGGGGCGCGCTGGCCGCCCTGCTCGCCCTGGAGGACGACCTGATCGTCGTCGCGGAGGCCGCGACCGGGCCCGAGGCGCTCGCGATGGCGCGCGCCCACCGGCCCGACGTCGCCGTCCTCGACCTTCAGATGCCAGGGGCGGACGGTGTGACGGTGGCCACATCGATCCGGGACGAACTCCCGGACTGCCGCACGATGATCGTGACCAGCCACGGCCGCCCCGGCCACCTCAAGCGGGCCCTCGTGGCGGGCGTCCGCGGCTTCGCGCCGAAGACCGTCAGCGCCCAGCGGCTGGCCGAGCTGATCCGTACCGTGCACGCCGGAAACCGTTATGTGGACCCGGAGTTGGCGGCCGACGCGATCGCCGCCGGGGACTCCCCACTGACCGCCCGGGAGGCCGAGGTGCTCGAACTCGCCGCCGACGGCGCCCCCGTCACGGAGATCGCCCGGCGGGCCGCGCTCTCCCCCGGGACCGTCCGGAACTACCTCTCCTCCGCCGCCGCGAAACTCGGTGCGGAGAACCGTCACGCGGCAGTGCGTCTCGCGCGCTCCAAAGGTTGGGTATAGTTAGCAGCGCGCTACGGCGCATGCGGACGTGGCTCAGTTGGTAGAGCATCACCTTGCCAAGGTGAGGGTCGCGAGTTCGAATCTCGTCGTCCGCTCAGTGTGAAGGCCCCGGTTCATCGAACCGGGGCCTTCTTCGTGTGCGTGCGCAGCCGGACGCCCGCGTACGCCGGAGCCGTACGAACCCCGGGAAGGGATCCGTACGGCTCGGCTCTGCTCTGCTCGGCTCGGCTCGGCTAGAAGGCGGTGGACCAGGGCTTGCCGGTCAGCAGCTCGTACGCCTCCAGGTACTTGGCCCGGGTGGCGTCCACGATCTCCTGCGGGAGGGCCGGCGGCGGCTGCTCGCTCTTGCGGTCCCAGCCCGAGGCCGGGGAGGTCAGCCAGTTCCGCACGAACTGCTTGTCGTACGAGGGCTGGGCGCGGCCCGGCTGCCACTGGTCGGCCGGCCAGAAGCGGGAGGAGTCCGGGGTCAGCACCTCGTCGGCGAGGACCAGGGTCCCGCCGTCGAAGCCGAACTCGAACTTGGTGTCGGCGAGGATGATGCCCCGCTCGCGGGCGATGTCCCGGGCCCGGCCGTAGACGGCGAGGGTGGTCTGGCGCAGCAGGGCGGCGGTCTCGGCGCCGACCTGACGGGCCACCTCCTCGTAGGAGACGTTCTCGTCGTGGTCGCCGACGGCGGCCTTGGTCGCCGGGGTGAAGATCGGCGCGGGCAGCTCGGAGCCGTCGGTCAGCCCCTCGGGGAGCGCGAGGCCGCAGACCGTGCGGGACTCGTCGTACTCGACCAGGCCGGAGCCGGTCAGGTAGCCGCGGGCGACGCACTCGACGGGGACCATGTCCAGCGACTTGCAGACCAGGGTGCGGCCCGCCCAGTCGGCGGGGGCCCCGGCCGGCAGCTCGGTGGAGAGGACGTGGTGCGGGACCAGGTCGGAGAGCTGGTCGAACCACCACAGGGAGAGCTGGGTGAGGACGCGGCCCTTGTCCGGGATCTCGGTGGGCAGCACCCAGTCGTACGCGGACATGCGGTCGCTCGCCACCATCACGAGCTCGCCGGCCTCGTTCCGGTACAGGTCACGCACCTTGCCCGTGTGCAGGTGGGTGAGACCCGGAACCTCGACGGGCTCGGGCTTTTCTACGAATCCGGACACGGTTCCTCCGCGTAGGTTGATCCAGGAACGGTCCGATTCTCTCGTACACGCGACCGTGCCCGCCGACCGGGGCGGCCCGCCCCGGTCAGTCCCTCTTACAGATGCGGTCGAGGAGGTTGGCGGTGGCGCGCTGGACACGGGCGTCGACATGGCCCGGCCGGTCCAGCGCGGGCGACCAGGCGAAGGTGCCGGAGGCGAAGACCCAGGCGCCCGAGGGCGCCCGGTAGAGGCTGGTCTCCTGGTGGCGCAGCGCCCCGTCGCCGTCCCGGTAGGGCGAGTGGGCGAGCAGGATGCGGTTCTCGTGCTCGGGGAGCGGGGTGCGCGGGAAGTAGCGGTCGGCCTCGCCGGCGACGAGGCCGGGCAGCTCGTCGCCGTCGCCGGCGCCGGTGGCCTCCCAGAGCCAGTGCTCGGCGTTCCGCACGACGAGCGGGTGCGGTTCGGGCACCCGGCCGGCGTACTGGATGCCGAGGAGCTGCTGCTCGGGCCGGTCGACCTCGCGCCACAGGGCAGAACGGCCGGGACCCCGGCGCTTGCGGCAGGTCAGCAGCCGGTCCGGCACGCCGGACGGCGAGGGGCCCAGCTCCACCTGCCAGTACATGGTGTTGGCGGAGAGGAAGACGAGCGAGGTGCCCTGGTCGCGGGCGCGCTCGGCGGCCTTCCGCATCGGCGCCGACCAGTACTCGTCGTGGCCGGGGAAGACCAGGCCCCGGTAGCGGGTGGGGTCGATCCGGCCGGCGTGCAGGTCGCGGGTCTCGGCGTAGGCGAGGTCGTAGCCGTACCGCTCCGCCCAGCGGATGAAGTCGTAGGCGTGGCCGACGTGCAGGGGCAGGCCCGCGCCCGCGTACGGCCGGTCGAAGGAGACGGTGACGGCCGCCTCCTCCTCGCCGAGCAGCCGGCCCTCCTCGTCCCAGGCGTGGTAGAGGCTGGCGCCGGTGTGGCCGTCCTCCGGGTAGAGGTTGTACGCCTGCCAGGTGATGTCCGGCAGGACGAGGAGGAGGTCCGCGGGGTGGGAGTCCCGCACCGTGAAGGGGATGTGGGAGCGGTAGCCGTCGGCGGTCGTGAGGACGGCGACGTACGCGCCGATCGTCCAGTAGCTCGGGACCTGGAGCCGCCAGGACTGCCACCAGTGGTGGCAGGAGACCGTGCGGTCGGCGGTGAGCGGGGGCGGCTGGACGATCCCGGAGAGCCGCGGACTCGTGGTGATCTTCGCGGCGCCGTCGCCGCCGTAGTGCCCGATCCGGTAGACGTCGACCGAGAACGGCTGCGGCGGGTCCACGGTGACGTGGAAGTCGATGGACTCGCCGGGCGCGACGGCGCCTCCCGAGGCGAAGCCCTTGATCTGCCGGCGCACGTCGTCGGCGGTCCGCGGGCCCCCGGCGCCGCCCCGGGCCAGGGTCTCGTCCGCGTACCAGGGCACCAGCTGCCCGGTGTCGTCGAAGTAGTTGTCCGACCCGCGCAGCCAGGGCAGCGGGCCCTGCCCGAAGGGATCGGAGACGGCGTGCGCGAGCGCACCCGACTCCCAGCGCCTGATCTGCTCCGCCCCCATGCCGCGCCCTCCCTCGACTCCCCCGGCCGGTACCAGCGGCTCCTGCCCACGGGTGATGCCCCTGTCAGTGCCGCTCCCCAGCACATCACATAACGCACGCGGACCGTCACCGTTCGTCGTGAATCGACAAAGGTGGAACACGACCGTCCGGTAGTCCGGGCCGTCGGATCGGCCCGGTCAGAGGAGACGGACCGGCTTCTCGGGGCGGACGCCCCTCGTGGCCAGCCAGGCCCGCAGGGGGGCCGGGTCGCCTTCCTCCACCAGGGCCAGGACGTGCGGGGTGAGGTCCGTGGCCCGTACGCCGTCCACCAGCAGGGCCGGGCCGTCGAGCCAGTCCAGGCCCGGCGCGGCGCCGGTGGTGTCGACGGCGGCGCAGCAGACCAGCGCGGTCACGTGGTCGGCGAGGAGGTCGCGGCCGGTGCGGGGCGGGACCAGCGGGCAGAGCGGCCAGGGGCCGTCCGGGCCGGAGAAGCCGGCGGCGTCGGCGGTGATCCGGGCCTCCCGCTCGGCGTCCTCACGCGCCACCCGGGCGCCGAGCGCGGCGGCGAGCGTGTCGGCGGCGGGGTTGCGGAGCTCGTCCTCCGCCGGTGCGGCGTCCTCGTCCTCCGGCTCGCCGCCCGCCCGCGCGGGGTGCTCGTCCGGGGCGGCCGTCAGGTGGGTGAGGACGCGGGTGAGCGTCGGGGCCCCGGCGGCGTCGGCCGCCCCGGGTCCCTCGGCGGCCGCCAGGCGGTCGAGGACCTCGTGGAGCCGGCCCGCGTCCGCCCGCCACTTCCGGTCGACGACCTCTTCCGGGTAGCGGCTCCACTCGACCGGCGCCCAGTCCGGGCCCGCCTCGGCGGGGCCGCCGTGGAAGAGCCGGGCGGCGAGCAGCGAGGCGGCCTCGTCCACGGCCCCGGGCTCCTCCAGGAGGTCACAGGCGGGGCGCTCGCCGAGCCGGGAGGAGTAGCCCTCCGCGAGCCGGTCGCGGCGGGAGAGTTCGGTGAGGGCGGAGACCACGCCCGCGTCGAGCCCGGACGGCCAGCGGCCCATCTGCCAGGCGGGCAGCGCGACCCGGGTGAGGAGCCGGTCCCAGCCCGCGTAGGCGAGGCCGACCTGCTCCTGGGCGACGATCCGGGTCCCCTGGTCCACGGCCTGGGCGCGCTCGGATCCGGCGGCGGCGACGCCGCGCTCCATCTCGGCGGCGTGGTTGCCGCAGGCCCGCAGCAGCAGCCGGGCCACCCGCCCGACGCCCCGGGCGCCGAGCCGGCGCAGCGCGCCGAGGCCGGGCTCGTCCGGGACGGCGACGGCGGCGTCGAGCCCGCGCACGAAACGGCGGGCGGAGGCTATGTCGGGGTCGGCGGCCGGGCCGGTGCCGGCGACGACCGGCGCGAGGACCGCGCGCAGCTCGCCGACGCGCATCCACCACAGGAACGGGGAGCCTATGACGAGGACCGGTGAGCCGCTCGCGCCGGCCTCTCGGTGCGAGCGGTGCGAGCGGTCCTCCAGCCAGCTGTCGCAGTCCGGCGTCAGGGCTATCGCGGCGGGCGCGGGCACGTCGAGCCGGTCGGCGAGGTCCCGCACGAGGCGGTGGAGGTCGGGGGCGGCGGTCTCGGTGAGCTCCACCGTCGGCGTCACGGCCGGGCGGGCGCGGGCGACGGAGAGGGCGACGGCCGCGGCGGCGAGCAGGACGAGCACCGCGAGGACGGTGACGATCCAGCGGGCGGTGGTCCACCCCGTACCCGTGAAGTGGCCGGTGACCTCGCCCGCGTACAGCACGACGGCGACGGCGGCGGGGAGGATGGCGGCGCCGAGCGCCCGTCCGCGGACGCGCAGGACGGCGAGGGCGCGGGAGCGCGCGGCCCGCACGCCCCACTCCTCGCCGAGGCCGCTGTCGCTGCCGCCGTTTCCGAAGCCGCTGCCGGACACGCCGTACCTCACCCCCTCTCCCCGTCCTGGACGGGACTACCCGTGGCGGTGTTGCTCACTCCCCCACTGTGGCACCCGTCACCGACATCGCAATGCCGGTGGGCCAAGTGCCGGAACGCCTGCGCCGCACCCTAGTTGGGGCTTCGCCGGGCGTCATCCAGATGGCCGAGCCGTCACTCGATCGAATGGCTTTGGGTAAAGGTGGTGCCGGTGGCGCGGCCGGTCGCTTGACTTCCCGGCCGCGCCCTCGCTCCCGTACGACTCAGGCCTGGGCGGCCTTGAGCGCGATGTCCGTACGGTGCTGCGAACCGTCAAGGCGGATGCGGCCGACTGCCGCGTAGGCGCGCTCGCGGGCCTCGGCCAGGTCCGAACCGGTGGCGGTGACGGACAGCACCCGGCCGCCCGCGCTGACGACCGCGTCGCCGTCCCGCTTGGTGCCCGCGTGGAGCACGTACGCGTGCGGGGCGTCCTGCTCCGCGACCTCGGCGAGGCCCTCGATGGGGTCGCCGGTGCGGGGGGTGCCCGGGTAGTTGTGCGAGGCGACGACCACGGTGACGGCGGCGTCGTCGCGCCAGGCCAGCGGAGCCTGGTCGGCGAGGGTGCCGTTGGCCGAGTGCAGCAGGACGCCCGCGAGCGGGGTCCTCAGGCGGGCCAGGACGACCTGCGTCTCGGGGTCGCCGAAGCGGGCGTTGAACTCGATGACCCGCACGCCGCGGCCGGTGATCGCCAGACCGGCGTACAGCAGGCCGGAGAAGGGGGTGCCGCGGCGGCGCAGCTCGTCGACGGTCGGCTGGAGGACGGTCTCCATGACCTCCTCGACCAGCTTCGGGTCGGCCCACGGCAGCGGCGAGTAGGCGCCCATGCCGCCGGTGTTGGGGCCCTCGTCGCCGTCGAGCGCGCGCTTGAAGTCCTGCGCGGGCTGGAGCGGGAGGACGGTGGTGCCGTCGGTGATCGCGAAGAGGGAGACCTCGGGGCCGTCGAGGTACTCCTCGATGACCACGCGGTCGCAGGCGAGCGCGTGGGCGCGGGCCACCTCGACGTCGCCGGTCACGACGACGCCCTTGCCGGCCGCGAGACCGTCGTCCTTGACGACGTACGGCGCGCCGAAGGCGTCGAGGGCCTCGTCGATCTCGGCGGGGGTGGTGCAGACGTAGCTGCGGGCGGTCGGCACGCCGGCGCCGGCCATGACGTCCTTGGCGAACGCCTTGGAGCCCTCCAGCCGCGCCGCCTCGCCGGAGGGGCCGAAGACCGGGATGCCGACGGCGCGGACGGCGTCGGCGACACCCGCGACGAGCGGGGCCTCCGGGCCGACGACGACCAGGTCGGCGCCGAGCTCGGTGGCGAGCGCGGCGACCGCGCCGCCGTCCAGTTGGTCGACGGGGTGCAGCTCGGCGACCTCCGCGATTCCGGCGTTGCCGGGCGCGCAGTGCAGAGCGGTGACGTCGGGATCGAGGGAGAGAGAGCGGCACAGGGCGTGTTCGCGGGCGCCGCCGCCGATGACGAGGACCTTCACGCCAGCCAGAGTAGCCCGATGGCCGGGAAGGTCCTTGTGCGGGCCACCGAGCGAGACGGCCCTAGTCGTTCGTGTATTCCTCCACAACGGTGGCGCCGAGCTCGCGCACGATCAGTTCGTGCCCGGAGAGCGCCGACTCCACGAGGTCCGGATCGTCCTCCTCCGGCACGTCGTCCTCGGGCGCCACGGGCGGCGGCTGCGGTGACCGCTGCTGTACGGGGGCGGGCGCCGGGGCCTGCGCGGGAGCGGCCGGGGCCTGCTGGGCGTACGCCGAAGCCTGCGCCTGTGCCTGTACGGGGGCGGGCGCGGCGGCCGGGGCGGGCGCGGGCGGGCCGGAGGGCCGACCGCCGCCGCCTCCGCCGAAGCCGCCACCGCCACCGCCACCACCGCCGAAGCCGCCGCCTCCGAAGCCGCCGCCTCCGCCGCCGGAGAAGTTCCCCCCGGGGCTGCCGGCGCCGGGCGGGGGCGCGGAGCCGCCGGACGGGTCGACGATCGCCTCGATCTTCCACTGCACGTTGAACTGCTCGGCGAGCGCGGCCTTGAGGACGTCCTCGCTGCCGCTGCTCGCGAAGTTGTCCCGCGCGCCGGCGTTGAGGAAGCCGATCTGGAGCGTGGTGCCGTCGAACCCGGCCACCTGCGCGTTCTGACTCAGCAGGATCCAGGTGAAACGGCGCCGGTTCTTGACCGCTTCGAGGATGGACGGCCACATGTTCCGCACCTGACCGGCACCGGCGGCCATGTCGCCGGCGGGAGCGGCGGCCGCGGCGGCCGGGGTCGGGGCGGGCGCGGCCGCCGGCGCGGGCGCGGCGGGGGCCGGGGCGCCGGCGGTCGGCCACCCGCCGGGCCGCGCGGCGCCGGGCCAGGCACCGGGCTGCGGCGACTGCTGCTGCACCGGGGCGGCGGGGGCCGGAGCCGGGGCCGGTGCCGGTGCCGGTGCCGGGCTCGGGGCCGGGCTCGGGGGCAGGGGCGGCGGGGCGATCGGCGTATGGGCCTCGGGCCCGGGGACGTACCCCATCGGAGGCCCGGCGGGCGGGGCCGGCGTGAAGACGGCGGCGGCCGGCGGCGCGTTCTTGGCGCCGCGCTCCAGCCGGTCGAGACGGGCGAGGAGCGAGCGCTCGTCGTCGAAGGCGGCGGGCAGCAGCACGCGCGCGCAGATCAGCTCCAGCTGCAGGCGCGGCGAGGTGGCGCCGCGCATCTCGGTCAGCCCCTCGTTGACGAGGTCGGCGGCGCGGCTCAGCTCGGCGGCGCCGAACACGGACGCCTGCGCCTGCATCCGCTCCACGACGTCGGCGGGCGCGTCGATGAGCCCCTTCTCCCCGGCGTCGGGCACGGCGGCGAGAATCACGAGATCGCGCAGCCGCTCCAGCAGGTCGGCGACGAACCGGCGGGGGTCGTTGCCGCCCTCGATGACCCGGTCGACGACCTCGAAGGCGGCGGCGCCGTCGCCCGAGGCGAAGGCGTCGACGACGGAGTCGAGCAGCGAGCCGTCCGTATAACCGAGGAGCGAGGTGGCCATGGCATACGTCACACCGTCCTCGCCGGCACCGGCGAGGAGCTGGTCCATCACGGACATGGAGTCACGCACGGACCCGGCGCCGGCGCGCACGACGAGCGGCAGCACGCCCTCGTCGACGGGGATCCCCTCCCGCCCGCACACGTCACCGAGGTACTCGCGCAGGGTCCCAGGGGGCACGAGCCGGAACGGATAGTGGTGGGTCCGGGACCGGATGGTCCCGATGACCTTCTCGGGCTCGGTCGTGGCGAAGATGAACTTGAGGTGCTCCGGCGGCTCCTCGACCACCTTGAGCAGGGCGTTGAACCCCGCCGAGGTGACCATGTGGGCCTCGTCGATGATGTAGATCTTGTACCGGCTGGAGGCGGGCCCGAAGAAGGCCTTCTCCCGCAGGTCACGGGCGTCGTCGACACCACCGTGCGAGGCGGCGTCGATCTCGATGACGTCGATGGACCCCGGTCCGTTGCGCGCGAGGTCCCGGCAGGACTGGCACTCGCCGCACGGCGTCGGCGTCGGCCCCTGCTCGCAGTTCAGGCACCGCGCGAGGATCCGTGCGCTGGTCGTCTTGCCGCAGCCGCGGGGCCCGCTGAACAGGTACGCGTGATTGACCCGGTTGTTCCGCAGGGCCTGCTGCAACGGGTCGGTGACATGCTCCTGCCCGATGACCTCGGCGAAGGACTCGGGGCGGTAGCGGCGGTACAGCGCGAGAGACGACACGTATACGAGGGTATCGGCGCCCACCGACAACCCGGGAAAAACCACCGGCCCGCCGAGAACGCAAGCGCCCCCCACGCACCCGCCAGAGCCGACCTACCCTTGCTGCCTTCCGGCCCTGGGGGAGTTCAGTCAGATAGCGCCGCGTGAGGGGCTCCGCCCAGCCTACCCGATCCGAACCCCCACACCAGCCCCCCTCCTCCCGCTCCCCTCCCCCGCCCTCCCCCTCGTGGATCACGTTCGCGAGCACCCTCCGCGGTCATGTAATGTTCTCCACGGAGGATTCGCCTAGAGGCCTAGGGCGCACGCTTGGAAAGCGTGTTGGGGGCAACCCCTCACGAGTTCGAATCTCGTATCCTCCGCCACGGCTGACCAGCCGAAACGAAGGTCCCGACCGCCCAGCGGCCGGGACCTTCGTCGTTCCGTGGTTGCAGTTTTGGTTGCAGTTCCCGGCTAGCGCCCGTTGAGGACGGACCGGCACACGTTGCAGTACATGGCGGCGTTCCGCCCGTAGCGCCGCATCAGCTGGCCGCAGCCGGCGCACAGCCCGAGCTCCCACGGCGGGCATCCCAGGGCGGCGGAGGCGGCGGCACGTTCCACGGTGGTGATGCGCATCGGGTCGCGGGAGCGCTGGACCGGCATGCGGGGAAGCGTGAAGCCGCCGGTCGGCTGGTCGAGATCGCGAACGGGCCGGCCGTCGCTAACGAACCAGCCCTCCTCCCCTGCTCGGCAGGTGCGGTCGATCTCCTGCTCGGCGAAGGTGATCACGTCGTCCTCCTCTTCGACCGGGGCCGCAGGGAGAGGCGTCTTCTCGCCGATGAGCTCCTGCCACAGCGCGCGGTCCTCGGCCGCCACCCACATGTGACGGCCGGCGCGGCCGCTTCCTCGGTTGGGCACGTAGACCGGGACGCTCTCGCCCGTCGCGCTCTGCAGGACCAGGTCCTCGATGAAGACCGGCTTCTTCTCCGGGAGGCACAGTGCGGGCACGAACCAGTCCGCGTGAATCGCGCCACAGTGGCCGGCGCCCTCGCTGATGAGGCAGTGGCGTTCGCTGCTCGGTACGCACTTCCAGACTTCGAGGTGCCGGTAGCCGCCGCGGATCACCATCTCCTTGCCGTCGGCGATGTCCTTCCACGGCATGTCGTCGACCCGCGCCCACGGAGCGCGGTCGATCAGGGAGGCCGTCCGGTCCTTCGCCACCCATAGAGGAGTGATGCCGTGCTCCACGGCGTTGACCGAGCGCCGGTGGACGCTGCTGGGACTGAGGTGGTGGTACTGGATCTCCCAGCCGATCCGTATGCCGCCGGGCCCGACGACGACGGCGTCCGAGACGCTGCGCCGGTTGCCGATGGGAACCTCGGCCTCGGCGTCCAGGCCGTACCGCCCGGCGGTCTCGACGATCCGTTCCTTGGTGGCCTTGTGCTGGGCGCTCTCCGCCGGCGTCGCCTTGTGCGTGATCGGCAGGTGCGAGGCGACGAGCGGTCGCCGGCCGCCGACGCGCCCCCGGCGGATGAACATCCAGGGCGACTTCCCGCCCGACTCCGACAGGCACTCGCGCTTCTCGTGGTGCGCCAGGCATTCGAGCAGTTGCGGATCACGCTCGGAGACGCTGGCGGTGATCTCCTGGAGCAGATCCGGACGGTCCGGGTGACCGAGGTCGGGCAGGGACAGATTGATCTCTATGCCATATTCGGTGTGCCACACCCCATTTGCCATCTCTCAACGCTAATGACAGCGGCCGACGTTGAACAGGGCGCCATCGAGTCCAGCAGGCGAGGCGACCATGGATCAAACCGCTGGCCTGCGAATCCAGCCAGGCATGGGGTGCTGATTCCGCATCTACCCGGGCATGTGGGCTTCCTCGGCCGGGTCCGCCCCAGGAGTCATCGCTTTTGGCAGAAACCCGCCCTGTCGACTCCGGAGGTACGCCACCATCCACACATGGACCAGGGACAGACACGTGGGTAAGCGCGAACGCCGCCGCAAGCGGGAACGGGCCACCAAGCACCAGACGCAACAACGAGCAGCTACTCCGCAGCCGATCATCTGGGAATTTCCGGAAGACGCTCCCCGCATCCGCGTCGTGATCAAGCACGACGCTCCCGACGATGCCCAGAGGATCAGCGTCCTCTACTGGGAGGTCAAGGGCGACGGCACCTGGGCGCGGACCGTGAGCAGCATCGGCGTAACCAGCAACATCGGTGCGGTGGCCACGGCGCACTCTCACGCCATCCTGCTCAACTGCCCTTGCGTGAACTGCTCCGAGCCGATCAGCGTCACCAACCGGTCCTGGGCCAACAAGGTGGGCGGCAAGTACCTGGATGCCGAGGCTCCCTCGTATCTCTGCGGGGATTGCACGGCGATCCAGAGACGCGAGGAGATCGAACGGCAACAACGCGCTGCTGAACAGAGGCGTGTCGAGCAGGAGCGTGTGCAGGAGGAGAGCCAACGTATCAAGCGTCTGATCGCCGATGTGATCAGGGATGAGGATGGAAAGAGCGAACCAACCGATCCCCTCGCGGTGGATAATCCTCTGGCCCTGGCCCTCTATGTGGCGTTGATCAGCTACGCCGCGAGCAACCCGGGCAAGGCACTCCCGAGCCTCGCGAATATCGGTCCCACGGGGTGGACCGGCGACAGCGAGCAGGACAGGGAACTTCTCCTGGCCCTCTACTACGCCGGTTTGCTCGCCATCGCCCCGGAGAGTCCAACGCAGGCGTTCGCTCGTTCTCAGGATGACGACGGTATTGCCTTCGTTTCCACAGAGGTCGCATGGCGGATCATTGGCGGCCTGGCCGACGCACAGGAACGCGTCAAGGAGATCAAGTACGTCCTGCAGACCCAGCCGGGTCCCCAGGGCGCTGCGGCACGTGACGCCTTCGGCACTCTGATGGACCGGATGGAAGTCGCGGACATCGCGGCTTACCTCAACAACCTGCTCACCAAGAAGTACGGCTATCCCGAGGTACCCGAAGCACGGCGTGAAGAGCTCACAGACGTCATCCGAAAGGGCTTCAAGCACGGCTACACCCCTGGTCAGATGATCTGCTTCGCATGGCGCGCTGCCGACTCCGCTGCGGCCTGGAAGGAGCGCAACCCTCGTATGGGGCCACCGGAGGCAGCCTCTGCCTCGGTGACAAGCCTCAACGGAAAGATCGACAAGGCCATCGAGCTCCACCACTCCATCCCCGAGTACGAGACGCCCCGCTGGCACAAAGCGCCTCTCGCCCTCGGCAGCTTCCGGCGCCTGCACAGCGACATCCGTTGGGTGTACACCCGCGAGGTCATCGATGCGTGTCCCCAGTGCGACCACCAGGGCCTCAAGGAAACCGTTCGAACCGAAGCGGGGACGAGGGCCTTGTGGCGCTGCACCCATCCCGTCGAGATTCCGGCCCAGCACCAGGAGCCGGAGGAGTCGAGCTCTCAGGATGAGGCGCCCGACCCAGCCGACGCCTGATCTCGACGCCGTCTGCCTACAGGACTCCACTGCTTCCAACTCGGAAACGCCGCTTGCGGGGCCCAGCCTTGATCGGCTGGACCCCGCTACACGGATCGCCTGAAACGACGGCTACCACTCGTCGGTGTCGCCGTACTTCCCTGGGTTCTGAGCGCGGTCCACAGCCTGTGCACACGCCTCGGCGAAGGCCGCCTCGACGGCCCCCTTGTCCCTGCCTCGCACCTGGGCCTCGACCTCCTGGCCCGTGCCGGGTCGTCGGGCCGTGCGCCAGGCCGAGGCGCGGTCGGTGTACCGGTCGGTCTCGAAGTCCCAGGCCGGCACCGACCACTGCTCCGGGAGGTCGGTCGCCGCACGTTCCCCGCCGGGGAGGAACAGGGCCCGGGCGTGGAAGATCAAAGCCCGCTCCGGTACGCGGTCGCGGATGGCGCTTGCGCCGCCGGGGCCCTGCTGTTCCCAGCGCCAGCGGTCCCATTCCTCGACCCCGGCGGTGTGGTCAGGCCAGTCCTCGCTCCACCGGGCGACGACCTCGTCGGCGTGCTCCCGGTGGAGGAAAGGCACGCGCCGCTCGCCGAGGCGGGCAACATGGACCACCAGCTCGGCGGGGACGGGACTCTGACCGGCCTCCGACGAAGCGCTGCCCGCGGTCTGGTCCGCGCCCCACAGGAGGCCGCCGACCTTGGCGGCGGTGTCCTTGAGGACGCGGCTGGTCAGGTGCTGATAGCGGCGGCGCATCCGGGCGGACTTGCCGGGCTCCCAGCCCATGATGGCGTCGACGACCGCGTCGGGGACCCCAAGGATCAGCAGGACCGTCGCCGCTGTGTGGCGAGCGTCGTGAAGGCGCGCATCGCGGACACCGGCGGCCTTCAGGAGCGCCTTCCACTTGTGATAGTCCGTGTTCGGGTTCAGGGGCTCGCCCGTGGGCGAGGTGAACACGTACCCCTTCTCCGTCCACAGGTCACGGGCACGGGCACGCTCGCGGGCCTGCACCTCCTTGTGCTGACGCAGGAGCTGAAGGAGTTCGTCGGGAGCACCGATGGGGCGCTGGCCGGCGCGGGACTTGGCGTTCTTCGTCTCGCGGCGGGTGTTGATCTTCTGGGGGCAGAAGCCGGGCTTGCGTCCACAGCGGTCACCGCAGCCGTGCTTGTAGCGAGGCCGCAGCCGGCCACGCCGTACGCGGATGACGCCGAGCTCGAAGTCGACGTCGTCCCACTGCATGCCGAGGACCTCGCCCTGGCGCAGGCCCAAGGCAAGCGCGATGACCCAACGGGCGGTGTTGCGGTGCTTGCCCGCCTCGGCGAGGAGGCGCTGGACCTCCTCGACCGTGTACGGCTCGACCTCCTCCTCTTCGACCTTGGGAGCCTTGGCGATGGAGGCCGGGTTCATGGTGAGGTGCTTGCGGCGTACGGCTTCGTTGAGGGCCGTACGGACCGTGCGGTGCGCCTGGTGCGCGGTGCCGGCGGCGCTGCCGTTGTCCTGCATCTTCTTGTAGAGGCGCTCCAGGTGCTCGGGGTCGAGCTTCTCTAGGCGGTGGGCGCCGAGGCCAGGGATGAGGTGGTGGTAGACGGCGACGCGGTAGCCGTCGATCGTGTTCTCCGAGACGTGTGCGGCGGCGATGTTCTCGACCCAGTGGGTGAGCCATGTCTTCACGGTCCACGACTGGCCGGTCTTGCGGACGGCCCCCTTGTCGCGCTGGCGCTCCAGGTCGCGGACAACCTTGGTGACCTCGGGGCGAGTCTTGCGGCTGACGTGGCGTCGGTCCGGGGTGCCGTCGTCTTTTACGCCGACGGTGACGTAGCCGTGCCAGCGGCCGTCCTTGCCCTGGAAGATCGAGGAGGCGCCGTTGGGCTGGCGGGTCCTGGTGTTACGGGAGTCAATCACGCGGCAGTCCCGAAGTCCGACGCGCCGAGCTGGCGGGTCAGGAAGTCGTTCACCGCCTCTGCTGGGATGCGCCGGAGACTGCCGATCTTGACGGAGGCGATCTCTCCAGCGGAGACGTATTCGTACAGCTTGGTGCGGCCGATGCCCAGGCGGCGGGCGGCCTCCTCGACGGTGAGCGCGACGAGCGTGGCGTCGCCGGTGGGCCGGCGCTGGGCCACGAGGGTGCGCAGGGCGTCCTCGGGGACGTCCAGGAGGCGGGCTATCTGGGCAAGCGGAAGACCGTTTTCGGGCAAGGGGAACTCTTTTCTGGCCTGGCGTGGGACGGCGAATCCCGTGCTGGCCGCGATCGTTCAGGGATGGGCGGTGTGCGGTGGGACGTACGCGGCGAGGGCCAGCCCCCCTGCTGTTCGTAGCAGCAGGGGACGGCGGGCCGTTCAGTCCTTCGGGGTGATGTCGTTGACGTGTTCGCCGAGGTAGCTGATCAGCTTCGACGGCGGGAAGTGGCGGTGGAACTCGCCGTTGGAGGCGACTGCGAGCTCGTGCGTCAGGAATCCCTTGACCAGGTCTTCCTGGTTGGGGTTGGCGTCGGTGTACTCCTGCAGCTGCCCCTGGATCCGGCGCATCTCCTTGCGGGCCGCGAGGTGCTGCTTGTAGTTGCCCACGTACTCGGAGATGAGCCTGCGGACGTGGGCATTGGCGATCTGCCCAGGCGGGCTGGTCAGCTCGTCCATGTCGAGGTCGAAGACCTTGCAGAAGCCGATGGCCTCGTCGAGGTTGACGCGGCGTCTTGGCTTGCCGCTCTCGATGCGCCAGATGGCGGCCTGGTTGACGGGGTGGCCGGCTTCCGCCATCCGCTCGGAGAGTGTGACCGTGCTCCAGCCGCGGGCTTCGCGTTCGAGCTTGATCCGTTGGGCGACGTAGTCCTCAGGCAAGGGCCGGTCCGGGCCGGCGCGGGCCGCCCCTTCCTCGCTGCTCATCTCTCCACCTCCTCGGTCAGGCCCAGGGGACACCCGGGGCGATGATCCAAGGAAACACTATTGCGGAGCCGAATGCAACCATTGCGCTGCCGAAAACGTCAGGTAGTGTGGGTCGTCCGCCCCCGCACGGGGGTGAACGCAAAAAGCCCCCGGTGCTACGAACACCGGGGGCCAAGCTCGAACCCTCGTAACCGCCCATCCCTGAACGATCGACCTGCGTGACCTGGGATTCGCCGTCCCATATGGCCCGCAAGTGAGGAGCTCAGTGCCCAGTATGGACGAATCCCGTCCTACCGCGCCACACCACGACGACCACAGCCGCCCGCGCCCCTTCGACGACTTCACCGCCGTGCCGCCGCACGACGCGGACGCCGAAGCCGCCGTGCTGGGCGCGTGCATGCACGACTCCGCAGTGGTCGACGCCGTACGGAACCTGCTCGACGGGCCAGACTTCTACCGGCCGGCGCACGAGACCGTCTGGCGGACGGTCCTCGCCCTGCGAGGCGAGGACAAGCCCACCGACCCGATCATGCTCTGCGACCGACTGCGCGAGCAGGACGACCTGGAGCGGGTCGGCGGCGCCGCCTACGTACACCGGCTCGCTTCCGCCACCCCCTCGGTCAGCAGCGCCACCCACTACGCGGGGATCGTGCGCCGGATGTCCGACCTGCGGCGCCTGCGCGCCTCGGGCCTGCGCACGATGCAGCGGGCCATGGAGCCCGGAGCGGACCCCGACGTCATCCGCAGCGAGGTCGAGACCGAGGTCCGGGCCGAGCGCGAGCGTGCCCTGGCCTCGGGGCAGGGACGACTCTCGCGTTTCATCACCGACGGATGGTCGTTCGTCAAGGAGACCGGCGCGGACACCGAGCCCCTGTGGGGCACCCGAGAGAAGACCGTCTGGGCATCCGGCGAGAGCCTGATGATCGTCGGCGCTCCGGGCGTCGGCAAGACCACCCTGGCCCACCAGGTGATCTTCGCCCGCATCGGCCTCCAGGAGACCGTCCTGGAGATGCCCGTCGCCCCCAGCAGGCGCGTGCTCTACCTCGCGATGGACCGGCCCAAGCAGATCGCCAAGGCCATGGCCCGCCGCGTCTTCCCCACCGACGAGAAGATCCTGCGCGAACGGCTCGTGGTCTGGGAGGGCCCGCTGCCCGCCACCCTCGACAAGGAGCCCGACCTCCTCGCCGACCTCGCCGCCGCCCACCAGGCCGACACCATCGTGATCGACAGCCTCAAGGACGCGGTCAGCACGATGGTCGACGACAGCCTCGCCGTCGCCTTCCACAACGCCCGCATGCGCGCCATTCGCAACGGCGTGGAGATCATGGAGCTGCACCACCAGCGCAAGGCCACCGCCGACGCACCGCGCGGCCAGCGCCCCAGCCTCGACCAGGTCTACGGCTCCACCTGGTACACCTCCGGCGCGGGCAGCGTCCTGTTCGTGAGCGGCCGGGCAGGCGACCCCGCGGTCACCCTGCACCACCTCAAGACCTCGACCGGCGAGGTCGGCCCCCTGGACGTCACGCACGACCACGTGCGCGGCACCACCACCGTCGACCCCACCAAGGACCCCGCCGCCCTGCTGCGCAACGCCCCCAACGGGCTGACCGCACGCGACCTGGCGATCATCCTCATCGGCGGCGGTGACCCCGAACGAGCCGACATCGAGAAGGCGCGACGCCACCTCAGCCGCCTCGTCGAGAGCGGCCTGGCAACCAAGGCCGACGGCATCGCCGGAGGGGCCGGAGGCGGCCAGCAGGCCCGCTACTACCCCTCCGCCCGCCACCTCACCGCCGTCGGCTGAGCCCCGCCCCGACACCCGAAAGCGTTCACGCGACCGTCCACGCGGCCCTCGCGCCCGTAGACCGCCGTGAACCGCTCACAGCGCACACGCTCACCGCAAAACCGCAGGTAGAGCGATCACGCGACCGTCCACGCCGTACACGCGCCCAAGCGATCACGCGCAGGGCCCCCTTTAGAAGGGGGCCCGCGTGTACGCCCCCACCCGTGAACGCCGTGATCGCCTCCCCACTCTCCCCGGAGTAGCCCCGTACATGCCCCCTGCCATAACCGACATGCTCGCCACCGCTTCGCTCCCGTTCACCGATGATCCGCTCGTGCCCGTGGCTGTCCTGGCCGTCGCCACCGGCGCACTGCTCGGGGGCCTGAAGGCCGGACGTAGCCAACACCGCATCCGCGATCGGAAGCGGCGCCCCTCGGCCGCCGTCGTCACAGCGACCGTGGCGGCACTCGTGTGCACCGCCTACAGCGCGGACACCAGCTGGCGCTTCGCCACCCACTACCTCGACATGCGCAACACCGCCGAGCGCACCGCAATGTTCGCCGCCGCCGAGCTCGCCCTGTTCTCGATGGCGCTGATGGCCCGCCAGAACCTGCACGGGCCGAGGCAGGCGGCCGGCCTGCCCGGAGTCCTGGTCTGGGTGATCACCGCCATGCAGACCATCCCCGCCTACGCCGAGGCCGGCCCGGTCGGCGGCACCGTGCGCGCCTTCACCGGCCCGGTGATGGCCGCCGTGCTGTGGCACCTGGCCATGGGCATCGAACTCCGCCAGCGGACCCCCGACGCCGCCTCCCGCGGACTCGCCGCCGTCCTCACACGGCAGGCACGCGAGCGGCTGCTCGCCCGCCTGGGAATCGTCGAGCAGGACCAGGGCGCCGCGCAGATCATCCGCGACCGGGCCACACGCCGAGCCGTCGCCCTGGCCGCCCGCCTCGCCGAGATGACGCCCGAGCAGCGGACCGGACGGGCGGGCCGGCGCACCGTGCGCCGCCTGTCCAAGGCCCTCGCCCGCTCCGGCATCGACGCCGACCCGCGCCGCAACGAGCAACTGCTGCGCCAGCTCGCCACCCGCCGCCAAGCAGCCGCCCTGGCCACCATCGACCTGCCCGAACGCTGGACCCCGCCCGCCGGGCAGCCCGTCAGCCCGCCCGCAGCACAGCCCGACCAGTCCAGGGCAGACATCGACAGGCGGGCGGACGGCGTCGGGCGGGCAGAAGACCGCGCCCGCCCGCACCCATCAGATCCGGGCGACGAAGACTCTCCCCCGGGCGCCCGCCCGCGATCCGCCCGCCCGAATCCCACCGCCCGCTCCGGCCCGGAACTGGCAGCCCGCCCGCAAGAGGCAGCTCTGCCGCCCACGGGCAGCGGCTCGCGAACCCCGCCGGGCAAGCGTGCTACGCCGAAGCCGAAGCGGCCGGGCCGCAAGCCCCGAGCCACGGACGAAATCCTTCGCGACTACGCCCACCGTCTCCACGACGAGCACGGCCGCCTGTCCCGCGACTACCTGGAAGAGGTCGTACGCGGCGACGGATACACCGTCGCCAGCGACGCCGCCGGCGTCATCGCCCGCGAAGTCAAGGCCGAACTGAACGCCTCCCGCCACGGCTGACGGCCACTTCGCCCAGCCACTCACCTCACAACCCGACACGGAGACCCATGCACGACCCGCACCACGAACTCGCCATGTCCCAGCAGCAGCCGCCCACAACCCCAGACCACAGCGGAGCAAGTTGTCCCGGGAGCAATGCTCCCGGAGTTCCCGCCCCGGGGGTGGCGGGAGAGTCCCGGCGCCAGGGGGCACCGGGACGGCAGGCAGCGGCCGAGGGCGGACCGCAGCCGGGAGGGGGACGGCAGGCCGAGTCCCTTTCACGGCGGCGTCAGCGTGCCCGTCAGCCGAAGCCCCGCAAGCGCCTGCGTCAGCCCAGCTGCCGTATGAACGACGCCGAGTTCAAGCGTTTCACCGACGCAGCCGCCCAGTGCCAGATGAGCAACGCCGCCTTCCTCGCCTACGCCGTCGACAAGGCCGCCCGCGACCTGACCCGCACCGCCGCCGAGATCGCCACCGAACGGGAGGTCGTCGACGAGCTGTTCGCCGCGCGCCGGCACCTGGGACGTATCCATGGCCTGTTCAACCAGGTCGCCAAGGCCCTCAACTCCGGTGCCGACGTACCCCACCTCGACGTCACCGCTCACGCAGTCCTGGGCGCGGCCCGTCGTATGGAGGACGCCGCCGATGCCCTGCTCGCCCACCGCGACGGCGGTGGCCCGGCGTGATCCCCCGCATCCACAAGCGGGGCAGCGAGACGATCGGCCTGATCCGCTACCTCTACGGCCCCGGCACCCACGAAGAACACATCGACCCGCACATGGTGGCCGCCTTCGACCCGCTCACCCCCGACCCCGGCCGCGACCCGGAGGCCACCTACGGGCAGCTTCAACGCCTGCTCGACCAGCCCGTCAACGCTCTGCCCGCAGGCCGACGCCCCAAGAAGCACGTGTGGCACCTGTCCGTACGTGCCAGCCCCGAAGACCCGATCCTGTCCGACGACGACTGGGCAGCCATCGCCCGCCGCATGGTCGCCGCAACCGGCATCGCCCCCGACGGCGACGAGCAGGCATGCCGGTGGGCGGCCGTCCGGCACGCCGACGACCACATCCACATCATCGCCACCCTGGTCCGCGACGACGGCCGCCGGCCTCGCCTCCACAACGAAGCCCGCCGCGCACAAACCGAGGCCCGCGCCATCGAGGCCGACTACGGCCTGCGCCGGGTCACCCCCGGCGATGGCACCGCCGCAAAGCGCCCCACCAGCGCCGAACGTCACAAAGCCGAACGCCGGGGCCAGCAGCGCAGCCCGCGCGAGGAGCTGCGCGAGGCGGTCCGCCGCTCGGTGGCCGGCGCGGCGAGCGAAGAGGAGTTCTTCGACCGCCTCGCCTCAGCCGGCCTGCTCATCCGGCGCCGCGTCGCACCGTCGGGCGACATCCTCGGCTACACCGTCGCCCTCCCTGGCGACCGCAACGCCAAGGGCGAGCCCGTCTTCTACTCCGGCTCCAAGCTCGCCCCGGACCTGTCCCTGCCCCGCATCCGCGAACGCTGGGCCAAGACCTCCGACGACGTCACCCAGCAGCCGGCCCTGCCGCCGGTGACCGGGCCCGCGTCCTCGCGCCGGCGCGCCACCGCCGCCGCCTGGCAGGCACTGCTCGTCATCGACCACGGCAACGACGGCATGGTCGCCGCGCAGATCGCCGCCACCGGGGAAGTCCTCGACGCTCTCGCCCAGACGTCCGCAGCCCACACCCGCAACGAACTCCAGGCCGCAGCGAACGCGTTCGAACGTGCCTCCCGCTCCCACGTCCGCGCCGCACGAGGCCACGACCACGCCCTTCGCCAGGCCGCTCGCGACCTCGTCCACAGTGGCTCGGCCTTCGGCCGAGGCGAGGACGGCGCCACCACGGCCATGGCGCTCGACATGCTGATCTTCCTCACCGTCGCCGCCGCGAACTGGCACGCCAAGAAGCAGCACGCCCAGCAGGCCGAGGCCGCCCACCGGGCCGCCGCACACCTGCGCGCCGCCTACCAGGCCGCCGCCAGCCACCCCATGGCTCTGCTCCACCAACGGGGAAGCCGCCTGGCCCCAGCCTGGCAGCGCCACCACACCGCCGCCGTACGCCAAGCCCTGCCCGAGCTGGCCGACCGCATCCTTGCCGAGCCCGGCTGGCCCGCCCTCGCAGCCACCATCGCCGAGGCCCAGACCGCTGGCCACAACCCCACCACCCTGCTCACCCAGGCAGCGGCCCGAAGGGAACTGGACACGGCGGAACGCATGAGCGACGTGCTCGTGTGGCGGCTACGGCGAATGGCCGGCCTCCCCGCTGATCCCCAGAACTCCCAGGGCCAGCGAACCAGCGGAAACCGCTCTGTCTCGTCGCCGGAACGGGCAGCGCAAATCGGGACCAGGCCCGCGAATAGCTCCCCACGGCGACGCTGAAGCGCAAAACCGAGCCGCAAAAGGTAGCCGACGATCCCCGGTTAGGCTAACCGGGGATTCTCCAGACCATGGGTACGTCCACACCCACCCCCGCCCCGCCAAGGAGAACCCCTATGCCCGCATCCACCCCTCGCCCCCACGTCATGGCCCTGCTCTTCGACACGGACTTCAACCGGCCATGGGGCACCCGCACCTTCCGCCACCTCGACGGACGCCCTTTCACCGACGAGGAACAGGCCCTCGCCGATGACGCCACCCTCGAAGAACTCCAGGCCGCCGGCGTCCACGTCCACAACCCCGAGGCCGGAGCCGAGGCCGAAGCAGCCGCGCACCAACTGGCCGAGCTTCTGTTCAAGTACGTCCTCCCGCACCGTGAAGCCCTCGTCCCCTTCATGACCCACGAGGACATGCTCGAGTACGGCCGGTTGGAGACCGTCATCGCCGCGGGCGCCGACAGCCTCCGCCCGCACAAGGACTGAACACCCAGGCACGGCGCATACAGGGACCGGCGGCCGGTGGTCGGGAGCCCTCTCCGCCACCGGCCGCGCCCCGTCGTCCGCTCGGACGGCATCTCTCAAGCCAGACCGTGAGACCGCTGCCACCGACAGGCGTCCCACTCGTGCATCGCTAGATCGAACATCCGATTAGCACGGTTCCTGGGACCGAGCACACTCACACGGGAACCGACTACCGTACGGGTCGAATCGCCCTCACAAGCTCGCACGACATCACGCCTGAACAGGAACAGCCACATGCCAGTACGCCCCGAGCTGCCAGAGATCTTGAACCGGGCCGATTTCGGCGGGCTCGCAAGGCGCGAGCCGAAGAGCGTCGCGAAGATGGCCGACCGCGGACTTCTGGCTGAGCCGACCCACCAGCACCAGGGCAAGCCCATCTGGGAGAAGTCCGTGGCCATGGACTGGTTCCGCGCGCTGCAGGACCACGCTGTCGTCGTACCGGGCAACGAGCTGGCCTTCTCCGAGCTGCGGGACCACGGCATCTACATGTGCCCGGCGACGAGCAACCACCTGAGCCTGGCCCGGCCACGGCTTCTGGTCATGTACACCCCTGGCGGCGGCGGTCGCGTATTCGAGGTCACGGCGATCGAGACCGTCAAGCAGGAGCTTCCCGGAACCCGGGTCACGGCTCCCGAGACCGTGGAGATCACGCGCACGAGGGAGACCGAGGACCAGGCCGCGTACCCGTGGACGGTCTTCTTCCTCTCCGAAGTGGGTGCCATCGAGACGATCACTCCCGTGATCCAGCAGGGGCGCTATCTGACCATCGACGATGTCCAGCAGGCCATGGTGTCGGGCAAGCTCCTGGTGCCACCGCTCGACAAGGCGTTCCCCATTCGGCAGTGAATCCCGAGCATGGGCGGCTATCCAGCCCGACACCGCCGGTGAAAACCGGGACGAGAGCAGCCAGGGCACGCCCTTAGAATGACCGTCGTGACCGACAACACTCAGCAGCAGACAGCGCCCACCACCGAACTGCCGACCCAGTACGCGCCGGCCGAGGTAGAGGGGCCGCTGTACGAGCGCTGGGTAGAGCGCGGGTACTTCGAGGCGGACGCGAAGAGCGAGAAGCCGGCGTACACCATCGTCATCCCGCCGCCGAACGTCACCGGCTCGCTCCACCTGGGCCACGCCTTCGAGCACACACTGATCGACGCCCTCACCCGCCGCAAGCGCATGCAGGGCTTCGAGACGCTGTGGCAGCCGGGCATGGACCACGCCGGCATCGCCACCCAGAACGTCGTCGAGCGTGAGCTCGCCAAGGAGGGCAAGTCCCGCCACGACCTGGGCCGTGAGGCGTTCGTCGAGCGTGTGTGGGAGTGGAAGGCCGAGTCGGGCGGGCAGATCGCCGGCCAGATGCGGCGCCTCGGTGAGGGCCTGGCATGGAGCCGGGACCGCTTCACCATGGACGAGGGGCTGTCCCGGGCCGTCCAGACCGTCTTCAAGAAGATGTTCGACGACGGTCTGATCTACCGCGCCGAGCGCATCATCAACTGGTGCCCGCGCTGTCTGACCGCCATCTCCGACATCGAGGTCGACTACCAGGACGACGACGGCGAGCTCGTCTCCATGAAGTACGGCGAGGGTGACGACACCATCGTCGTCGCCACGACCCGCGCCGAGACGATGCTCGGTGACACCGCCGTCGCAGTCCACCCCGAGGACGAGCGCTACGCCCATCTGATCGGCAAGCAGATCAAGCTGCCGCTCACCGACCGTACGATCCCGGTCGTCGCCGACACGCACGTCGACCCGGAGTTCGGCACCGGCGCCGTCAAGGTGACCCCGGCGCACGACCCGAACGACTTCGCCATCGGCCAGCGCCACGACCTGGAGTCCATCGAGGTCCTCGACGAGCGCGGTGTGATCACCGTTCACGGCCCCTTCCAGGGCCTGGACCGCTTCGAGGCGCGCTCCGCGATCGTCGCCGCCCTGCGCGCCGAGGGCCGGATCGTCGCCGAGAAGCGCCCGTACGTCCACTCCGTCGGGCACTGCTCGCGCTGCAAGACGACGCTGGAGCCCCGCCTCTCGATGCAGTGGTGGGTCAAGGTCGAGACGCTGGCCAAGGCCGCCGGCGACGCCGTCCGCGACGGTCGGGTCGACATCCACCCGGCCGACATGTCGCAGCGCTACTTCGACTGGGTCGACAACCTCAACGACTGGTGTATCTCGCGTCAGCTGTGGTGGGGCCACCGCATCCCCGTCTGGCACGGTCCGAACGGCGAGCTGGTCTGCGTCGGCCCCGACGACGAGGCGCCCACCGGCGAGGGCTGGACGCAGGACACCGACGTCCTCGACACGTGGTTCTCGTCCGGTCTGTGGCCGTTCTCGACGATGGGCTGGCCGGAACAGACGCCCGACCTGGAGAAGTTCTACCCGAACTCCGTCCTGGTCACCGGCTACGACCTGATGTTCTTCTGGGTCGCCCGGATGATGATGTTCGGCCTGTACGCGATGGACGGCCAGCCGCCCTTCCGCACGATCGCGTTCCACGGCATGGTCCGTGACGAGTTCGGCAAGAAGATGTCGAAGTCGTTCGGGAACACGGTCAATCCGCTGGACTGGATGGACAAGTACGGCTCCGACGCCCTGCGCTTCACCCTGGCCAAGGGCGCCAACCCGGGCGTGGACGTCCCGATCGGCGAGGACTGGGTCCAGGCGTCCCGGAACTTCGCCAACAAGATCTGGAACGCGACGCGTTTCGCCATGATGAACGGCGCGACGGTCGAGGGCCCGCTGCCCGACGCCTCCCAGATGTCGGCGACCGACCGCTGGATCCTGTCCCGCCTCAACAAGGTCGTCGCCGAGGCGGACGCCTACTACGACGACTACCAGTTCGCGAAGCTGGCCGACGCGCTCTACCACTTCGCGTGGGACGAGGTCTTCGACTGGTACGTCGAACTGTCGAAGACGACGTTCTTCGACGGCGGCGAGCAGGCCAAGGTCTCGGCCCGCGTCCTGGGCGAGGTCCTCGACGTCACCCTGCGGCTGCTCCACCCGATCGTCCCGTTCGTCACGGACACGCTGTGGACCACCCTGACGGGCGGCGAGTCGGTCGTCATCGCCGAGTGGCCGAAGGACTCGGGCTTCCGCGACGAGGCCGCGGAGAAGGAGATCGAGCTGGTCCAGCGGGTCGTCACCGAGGTCCGCCGCTTCCGCTCCGACCAGGGTCTCCAGCCCGGCCAGAAGGTCCCGGCCCGCCTGGAGATGGCCGGCACCGCGCTCGCCCCGCACGAGGCGGCCATCCGTCAGGTGCTGCGCCTCCAGCCGGAGGGCGACGGGTTCGCCGCCACCGCCTCCCTGCCGGTCGCCGGTGCCACCGTCGCGCTCGACCTGTCGGGCACGATCGACGTCGCCGCCGAGCGCAAGCGCCTCGCGAAGGACCTCGCGGCGGCCGAGAAGGAGAAGGCCCAGGCCGAGGGCAAGCTCGGCAACGAGGCGTTTCTGGCGAAGGCCCCCGACAACGTCGTGGACAAGATCAAGGGCCGCCTCGCCAAGGCGGACGAGGACATCGCCCGCATCCAGGCCCAGCTGGACAAGCTGCCGCCGCAGTAGCACCGGAACACGCCCGAAGGGGGCCCAGACCGCCTGGTCTGGGCCCCCTTCGGGTTCTCATGACTCCGGGACGGTGGATCGTGCTTCGATCTGCTCGGTCGGTCCGGCGAAGGCCAGATACAAGGACCGAGAACTGAGGAGCCAACGGTCTTCGACCTTGAGGAACGTGTCCTCGTAGTGGCCGACCTGCGTCGGGGCCTGCGGGGGCACGAAGCCGCCGGCATGTCCGTCGACACGGTACGTCGTGAAGTAGGTGGTCGCGATGGCCGTCGACTCCGACGTGACGGTGACCAGGATGTTCGTGCAGATCCGGCGCGAGAGCCGGTCCGCGGGCCGACCGGCGAAATACGACCGAAGTGCGTCACGGCCCTCAATCCGGCGGTCGCCTTCCGCCCACTCCCAGAACCCGACATCCGTGAAGAGATCGGCCACGTCGCCCGGGTCACCGAGGTCGAGCTTGTGGACGAACTCGACGATAAGGCGCTCGCACGCCCGCTCTGCAAGCAGACGCTCTGTGGGACTCAGCGCTTCGCTATCCATCCCCATGTCGTATCAGGATGATCAAGGGCGCCGCGACAGCTTTCCTGGAGAGTGACACGCCACTCCGGCGCTGGCCCTACGGAATCCCCAGAGCCTCGTACGGGCTCGACAGAGAGAACTCGCGCTGTTGCGCGACGATCTGGGCCTGGTGGAGATCGAACTGCGCCATGTACAGAAGGTCGTCAAGGCGAGTCGGCTTCTGCTCCAGCACATCGAGGGCGATCTCGGCAGCGCTGTCGTTTCGCTCCAGCCGCTCCCGGAAGAAGTCCAGGTTCTCCTCCACGACGAGGCGAGTCATGTCGAGCTCCGAGACCTCCGCATCAGACACTCGGTCGACTCGCGAGTGCACCCGGTACTCGTAGAAGGGGCCGGCGACGCAGTGGATGCTGTTGGCCGCCCCTCGCCTGAACCGGCTGGCCAGCAGGTTGACAGCGAAGGCCCAGTCTCCCCACTTGAGGACCTTCGGGTCGTACAGGCCGCATTCCAGGGCGTCAGCCCTGCGGCAGACGATCGACGTCGGGACATGGTGCTTGCGCACCACGAGGTCCTCGCGACAGGGGTACGAGGAGATGGTGAAGCCCTCGAAGGCACCGAACATCCACGACATCGTGTGCACGAACGCGGTGTCGGGGTCGGATTCGAGGATCTCCACCGCCCTGTCCGGGTAGGACCCGGCCGCTAGGAGGAACGGCTCGGAGGCCAGCCGGTCGTCGGCATCCACCTGCATCACGTACTCCAGCCTCGCGGCCGCCAGGCCGGCGTTCCTGGCTGCGTGGTGCCCCTGACGCTGTTCGAGGCGGACGACGCGTACGCCAGGCAGCTCGGCGCAGGTGTCGATGGCCTTCAGGGTCGTGCCGTCGTCCGATCCGTCGTCCACGATCACCACCTCGTACGGACGCCGAAGAGGCTGCTCGACGACGGACTCCACGGCCTCGATGAGGTAGTCGCCGGCGTTGTGGCAGGGGATGACGAAGCTGATGCCTCCATGGCCCGTGGTCGTCACGAGGCTTCCCGTCCCTTCGTGGTCGCTGTGCCGGCGGTAGCGCGGCACCTCCGCACCGCAGTGACGGTCGCGCGAGTCGCTTCGAAGTAGGTGCGCCGCGAGCGTGTGTCCTGCTCGGCGTGGTCGTCCCAGCTCACGGTCACGTCCCAGCCCTCGTAGATCCGCTCCAGCGCGCGGCTGAGGGTGTCCGGCGCGTACCGGGCCTCGCCCTCGATGTGGATCTGACCGCCATGGGCGTCCGTCCGGGAGATCCCGGTGAAGACCTCCAGGTAGTGCACGTTGACCGATAGGGAGCTCTGTACGGCCTGGGTAAGCACGGCTTCAACGTCGCGCTGGGACAGGTAATGGAGCACGTCCTTGGCGACGAGCAGGCCGAAGTCCTCCGCGACCACATACTGCTCGATGAGGGACTCCACCACCGTGACGCGCTCCGCCAGGTCCTCGTGCGGCGAGAGTCGCCGGAGCAGCGGTTCGGCCGGGGCCTGGTCCACCGCGACGACGGTGAAGCCGGCCTTCGCCAAGGCGATGGTGTAGGCCCCGGCGCCGTATCCGAAGTCGAGAGCGCGACGCGGGATGTCGGCGGGGAGGGACGTCAGCAGGGCGCGGAACCGCACCGAGACGGGCGCATGCAGCTGCTCTCCGGTGCTTCGACCGTTCCGTAACGCGTCCGCGTAGAAGGCGTGGAGGGACGCCTTCGAGTGCTGTACATGCAAGGGGCACCACCTGAGGCTGGAGAGAGGGGCGAGGGGAGCATCTAGAAGTCGGCGATCTCGACGGGCCGGCCGGGCGTGAGCAGGGAGGCCGCCAGGGCTTCGGTGACCCGCATCGGCAGCAGGTGCGCGGCGAGCGAGCTCCTGTCCTCGGTGCCCCGCAGCCAGTTCTCCATGAGCTGCCGGTTGCTGTCGCTGTGGAACAGCCCGTCGAACGTCCTGACCGACGTGTACTGCTCTTCCGGCAGCAGGGAGGCGTTCGCCCTCGTGGTCAGCCGGGCGAAGGCGTCGATCCGGTCCGCGTTCTGCCCGCGGGGCACGTCGTAGCAGTGGACGTGCGCGGAGTAGAGGGTCGACAGCTGCGCTTCGAGGTCGACGCTGGAGGTGCGGCCGTTCTTGTTGTAGACGTCGTCCGGGAGGTCACGCCAGCTGCGGACGGACGGCGTCGTCTGCTCGAAGGACAGCGTCCCGATGGTCAGGGTCCGCTCCGACTCGACGTCGACCAGGCGGAACGTTGCGGTGATGTCCGTCTCGCCGAAGGCGTTCTCCAGGATCGCGGAGTGCGGCCAGCGGGGGTGTCCGTCCTCGAACCGGCTGGCGGCGGGCTTCGGGATCCGGAGGTACTGATCGGCGGGGAAGGCTCCGAAGGAGCTGACTTCGAGCCGGAAGCGGCGATCGGGGAACACGAGCTTGTTGAGGGACAGGCACTGCACGGCGAGGTCCACGTAGTGGTAGGCGCCGTGCATCATCATCCCGTAGCCGTACCGGTAGGGGTGATCGTCCCGCGTCTCGTACTCGTGCTGGAGGTTCCAGACGCCGCCGGCGGCGCGCAGGTGGAACGAGGTGACGGGGGCCTGCCAGTCCCGCACCCGCTCTTCGAGCGAGCGCAGCACCTCCCCGTTGTAGATGCGGTGGTACCGGCTCAGTGTCATCACGGAGTGCTTGGCACCGGTACGACCGGCCTGAGCGATCAGCTCCCGCATGACCTCGGTGATGCGGGTCGGCGCGAACCGGCCATCCGCCATGGGCGCCAGGACCGGCTTCTCCACCAGGGAGTCGATCCCGTTCTCGACGCAGTAGCGCAGGTACGCCTCGTGCGCCCGCACCTCGGTCGCGATGTACACCTTCGTCGGCAGCTCGGGCAGGCAGAGGCGCCGTAATGCGGCTCCGATCAGCTCTGGCTGCCTCTGCTGGGCGGTCACGCCACGGCCCGATTCCGGGAGGTAGACGACCTCCCGGGGCTTCAAGTCGACGCCCTGGATGCGCTCCTCGATCGTCGGCCGCTCCGACTCCAGGTCGATGACGGAGTACGAGTCGACGTGGCCGGCCTCGATGGCGTTCTTGATACAGGGCAGGTACTTGTTGGCGACGATCTCGTCGAAGCCGACCACGACGAGGTTGTGGCGACGCGTGTCGGGGCGGGTACCGGGAGCGGCGGCTCGTCCTCCGGGCTCCTCGATGCAGCGGAGGGTCGGCTGCATGGGGATCGGCGTCGATGTCGCCGGAGACGTTCGAGAGTCGGTTCTCATCCGCATTGCTCCCACTCGTGCTGTGACTGTTCGGAGCTGTTCCGAAGCAGATCGGACGTTGGTGGCCCCGGCCGTGATCGCCTTCTTCTGAAGATCGCGAAGGTGGCGTACCAGCCGGAGACGGAGCTGTCCTCCCCGGCGCCGGCGAGGAGGCGGCGGGGGCTCGTGTTCACACCACAAGGCTGCTGTCTGGGCCGCCCCGTCGGAACGTCCTCCCACCGCCCCAGGACCGAACTTTCACCGAACTTAGGCGCCCTACCAGGCCGTTCATAGCTGAGAGACGTGAACCAGGTGGCACGCTGGCCGCATGGCAGAACTCAACGGAGAACCGGTCGAGCCGGCCCAGCTTCAGAACTTGGCCCTGACCAACTACGGCCACTTCACGTCCATGCGAGTGGACGACGGGCGCGTACGCGGCCTGTCCCTGCACATGGAGCGACTTCAGCGCGACTGCCGAACGCTCTTCGGCTCTGACATCGACCCGCAGCGCGTACGCGAGCTGGCCAGGCGTGCCGCTCCCTCCACCGGATCCACCACGGTCCGCGTCACCGTCTTCGACCCCAGCCTCGACCTCGGCCACCCGGACAAGGCCAACGACCCGCACATCCTGGTGACCTCGCGGCCGGCGGGGGCCCTCCCGCTGCCGCCGCTCAAGGTGCAGTCCACGACCTACGTACGCGACGTACCGAGCGTCAAGAGCGTCGGCCTCTTCGCGACCCTGCACCACCGCCGTCAGGCACAGCTGAACGGATTCGACGACGCCCTCTTCGTCGACCAGGAGCACGTGATCTCGGAGGGAGGCACCTGGAACATCGGCTTCTTCGACGGAAGCCGCGTGATCTGGCCGAACGCCGACTGCCTCGTCGGTGTGACCATGGACCTGCTGAAGGCCGCCCATGACCACGAAACCCGCTCGGTCCGCATGGACGACCTGACGAACATGCGGGCCGCATTCGCGACCAACGCGGCGATCGGCGTCCGCGCCGTCAGCGCGATCGATGGAATCAAGCTGCCCGAATCCCACGCGATCATCGACACGCTCCGCAAGGAGTACATGGAGATCGAGGGCGACTTGTTGTAACGCTCCGAAGCCGGGCTCACACTGGCTAGGCTGGACAGGAGCGTCCAGCAACAAGGAGTCCTGGGGTGGCGACAGTTGAGCGATGGTCCGGACTGGAGGTCCGGGCCTTACGCGAGGCATCGCGGATGAGTACGGAGGAGTTCGCGGCACGCCTCGGTGTCAGCGACCGCATGGTGTCCAAGTGGGAATCACGCAAGGACACGATCCGGCTCAGGCAGGTGAACCAAGCGGCTCTGGACACACTTCTCGC
This sequence comes from Streptomyces sp. NPDC007863, assembly GCF_040633895.1. Classification (NCBI taxonomy): domain Bacteria; kingdom Bacillati; phylum Actinomycetota; class Actinomycetes; order Kitasatosporales; family Streptomycetaceae; genus Streptomyces; species Streptomyces sp. NPDC007863. Next base: position 214,578 of record NZ_JBEYEI010000008.1, on the reverse strand, counting down.
CGGCTCCGCGCCCGACGTCCACGAGCGGTTCGCGAGTCTCGCCCGCTCGCTGGGCACGGTGCTTCCCACACAGGAAACCCCAAGCCCCGGACCCCAGCCTCAGCAGCATCAGGTCCGCCATCCTCGCGACGGCAAGAAGATGGCCTTGGTCGAGGCCGGCACATTCCTGTGCGGCGAGAAGAATGAGCCTGTCTGGCTCCCGTCCTTCTACATCGACGTCTTCCCGGTCACCAACAACGACTACGCGCGCTTCGTGGCCGCCACCGGCCACGAACCGCCCCAGCACTGGCACCGCGGCAAGTGCCCGGAGGCCATCCTCGATCACCCGGTGGTCTTCGTGACCTGGCACGACGCCTCGGCGTACGCGGCGTGGGCGGGGAAGGAACTGCCGACCGCCCCACAGTGGGAGAAAGCGGCCCGTGGCACGCGCGGCGACGCATACCCGTGGGGCAACAACGCCACCCCGGCCAAATGCAACTCCCGCGAGAGCGGAATCGGCTCCACGACCCCGGTGAGCCGCTACCACAGCGGAGTCTCCCCATACGGCGTTTACGACCTCTGCGGCAACACCTGGGAGTGGTGCTCGACCCGCTCCGAGCCTGGCCGCTACGAGCTCAAGGCCGGCGCCTGGACCAGCCCCTTCGCCCGCGCCACCCCCGCCGTCTTCAACGACGCCTCCACGGAGATGCTCGACGACGACACGGGGTTCCGCTGCGCGATTCCCGCGACAGCGGTGGAGATGCTGCTCGACACCTGACTCAGACAGGCGAGGGTGGGAATGTCAGCGTTCCGCTTGTGAGCGCTCGGTGGGGCCGGTACGACGGTCACCATGTACCGATGGTCGCCGCTCAACGATCGACAGTTAGCCATGCTCACCCGGATCGAAGCGGGAACGGATCCCGTTACCTCCGGGAGCCCGGAACTCGCCGTCACCGCCCGTGCTCTCAAGAGTCGGGGCCTGATCACCATGCCCAAGCACGGTGGGAGGTGGCAGGCGGAGATCACCGATGACGGTCGCTTCTACCTGGAACACGGCCACCACCCGGACCGGCCCGAGCCAGCCCCGCGCAAGCAACGTCCGGCAGCCGCCAAGCCGGAGGCCACGGCACCTCCCCGTCAGCGGGCGACGCCCCCGCCCAAGGCAAAGCCGGCGCCAGCGCGCCCTACGAAGCCGCCACTGCAGTCACCCGCGGAAATCGGCGCGGCTTTGATTGCGGAGGTGCAGAAGGCCGGCAGGTTCCTCCGGATCCCGGATCCGGACGCCGAGGAGCGGGCCCGCTATCGCCGGGCGTTCGACGCGGCACGAAAGTGCGCACCGGACGGCTTCCACCTGAAGTACAGCGGCCGGGCGAAGGGAGACTTCTTCCTCGGCCTGCTGCGTGTGACGGGTGAAGACGACACCGAATGGAACAGGATCCGCCTGGCAGGCAGCCGCGTGATCACCGACGTCGAGGACGTGATCGCGGCGGTCACCGCAGACCACAGCGCCTTCGAGATCTCGGACGAAGTCCTCCCACGGGTGCTTTCTCTCCTTCGGACCCTCGCCGAGCAGGCCCTCGCGCGGCACGGCGATATCGCGGTTTCGAAGAAGCGGAGGCAGGTGCGGCCGCTGCTCACGGTCCACGGCAGGACGTACGAGATCAGCTTCAAGGAACGACAGAAACAGGTCCGGTACGTGCCCACGCAACCGGGCCGGCGGACGTACGAATGGCAGCGGGTCACCCCGGCCCACCGGCTCGAACCGTCCGGCGAGCTGGAGCTGCAGGTGGCCCAGCAATCGGGGTACAGCTACGGCTACCGCTACGGCTGGACGAAGGAATGGTCCGACACCGCCAAGAAGCCGTTGGAGGACCAGATCGACGCTGTCCTCCGAGCGCTGAAGGCCCGCGCGGAGGAAGAGGAGCAGGCCCGGCTGGCGCGGGAGACGGAACAACAGCGTCAGCGTGAGGAGCGGGAACGGCAGGAGGAGGAACGCCGCCTGCGAGAGGCCCAGGAAGAAGAGGAGCACCGCCGGCGGAAGGCGGAGAAGAAGGAACGCACGCGGCGAGAATGGGAAGCGGCGGTCAGCGTCGCGACGATCAAGGCAGTGGACGCCGTACGGGTCGACCGGTTCGGCACCGCCCTGGCGCAGTGGCGGGCCGCAGGGGAGATGCGGGCCTTCTGCGCCGCGCTCGACGAGGCCGCCTCCACCTCGGACGACGCCCACGAAGCCGAGCGGCTTCGCGAGTGGTCAGCGTGGGGGAAGACGGAGGCTGACCGGCTCGACCCGACCGTGGCCGGCAGGAGCCTCACCGGCCACGGCCTCCACGCAGAACCCACGGACGACCAGCTAAGGCCCTTCCTCGACGGCTGGCACCCGCAGCGGCCAGAGAAAGAGAAGCCCCCGAAGCAGGAAGAACCCAAGGCGGAGGCCGAACCACCCAAGCCGGAGCCGGAGCGGTGGCGCGGCTTCACCGACGAACGTCTGGACCAAGGCTGGAGATATGGACCCCCAGGTCGCGCTCAATGGTGGAGGCGATGACGCCGTGCCCGCGGTCACGTAGGGCCTTCACCGACTTCTCCACGAGCTTGCCGAGCCGGACGACCTCCTCGCGTAGGGCGACCAGCTCGTCGTAACGCTCGGCCTTGTCCTGACCACACCACTCCCGGACGGTCCGCAGGACGGCCGCTTCCGCGTCCAGCTTGCGGTCGTCCCGGCGGCTGTAGGAGTACCAGGAGGACTGAGTGCGCTCCTGATCGATGGCCTGCTGCCTGCGGTCCACCTCCGGAAGGATGTCCTCGGCAAGACGGCCGGCCACGAGGCGCGCGATGCGCTCGGTGACCAGCCACCCGGCCAGACACCTGCCGTGTCGGTTCTCGTAGATCATCGGATCGCCTCGCAGCTCCGCGGGATCCATCCCGACAAGGGGAGCGCTGCCGTCGAGACTGCCCATCTCCAGGATCCCCGCGTCCGCGACACTGCCCCGTAGCCGCAGCTTGCTCTTGGGACGGACGAACCCGAGGATCAACCGCGCGGCCTCGAAGTCGGCACTCCCCCGCACGTGCCGCGACGCCTCGGCCAGAGCGAGCTCGCTCGCATCGTCCGCGCGGAACGCCTCGACGTCCTCCCAGCGAGCCACGAGGGAAGCCGCGTCGACCCACTCCTGCAGCCCGGCGTCGTCACCGTCGAGGAACCGCACGTGGAGCGAATCGCCCCTACCACGCCCACCCACACGCACGATCTCGACCTGACGAACCGCACTGCCCAACTCCTTCGGCCTCGCCCGGTAGGCCCAGTGCTCACCCATCTCCATGTGCCCATTGAGCCAGGTCTCGTGGCCTCATGGCGCGGCCATTGCCGAAACAACAGCCGATGGAACTCCGCTCCTCGCGCCGTCTCCGCAGCAACCCATGGCACAGGTGGCTCGGAGGCTGGTCCGCTGGCCCACCAGCACGACAGGGACCCAGCAAGGTGACGGCTCAGCCCGGCGAGGCTTGCGCATAGGCTTTCGACGCGCCTTGATGCCCTCTGCCGAGTTGACCGGTTTGATGGCGCCAGCGCTCTCCATGGCGCCATCAAACCTGCCTGTACGTATGGAATCAGCCACGCTCGGTTCCAATACCGCAGAGGGCAGTAGGGTTCCTGGTTGACTCTGGGGAAATTGTTCCGGCTCGCGGCCAAGCGGGCCGCTTGCTGTGAGGGAACGAGGCGCAGTGGCCACGACCACGACGGTGCACGACGTCATCAGGGCGATCCGTAACGGCGTCGACGGGAACCGCGATCGCGGTACGCGCTTCGAGGAGCTCATGCTCCAGTACCTCAGCACCGACCCCCAGTGGACCGAACAGTTCACCCGGGTGTGGATGTGGGCCGACTGGCCGGGCGCTGAGCACGACAAGCGCGACACAGGCATCGACCTGGTCGCGCAGGACCGGGAGACCGGCGGCTTCTGCGCAATCCAGTGCAAGTTCTACGACCCCAGCCACACACTCGCGAAGGAGGACATCGATTCCTTCTTCACCGCTTCCGGCAAGGGCGGCTTCACCCGTCGAATGATCATCTCCACGACGGAGAAGTGGGGCGTGCATGCCGAGGCCGCGCTGGCTGACCAGCAGATCCCTGTCACCCGACTCGGCATGTCCGACATTGCGAACAGCCCGGTCGAATGGCACATGCCTGCGGCCGACGAGCCCTTCGAGCTGAGCCTCCAGACGAAAAAGAACCCGCGCAAGCACCAGCTCGAGGCCATCGACGCTGTCTTCGCCGGTTTCGCAGAGAACAACCGCGGCAAACTGATCATGGCCTGTGGCACCGGCAAGACGTTCACGGGTCTGAAGATCGTCGAACGGCTCCACAAGGAGCGGGCGGCGGCTGGCGAGGGCGACCACACCACCGTCCTCTTCTTGGTTCCGTCCATCGCCCTGCTGTCTCAGACGCTGCGCGAGTGGTCCTTCGAGACCGAGCTGGAGCTGCGCCCCTTCGCGGTGTGCTCCGACGTCAAGGTCGGCAGGGGACAGCCTCAGGGCGACGACCAGGACATGGCCACCCATGACCTGGCTCTGCCCGCCACCACCGACCCCGACCGCCTGATCAAGCAGATGGCCAGCGTAGAGGCCGGCCCCGGCCTGACGGTCGTGTTCTCCACCTACCAGTCGATCGCCACGATCGCCGAGGCGCAGAAGAAGGGCCTGGGCACCTTCGACCTCATCCTGTGCGATGAGGCCCACCGCACCACTGGTGTCACACTCGCGGGCCATGACGAGTCCGCCTTCGTCCGAGTCCACGACAACGGCTACCTCGCCAGCGACCGCCGTCTCTACATGACGGCCACTCCTCGCATCTACAACGAGGACACCAAGGCTGACGCGAAGAGCGCCGACGCGGTCCTGGCCTCGATGGACGACGAGATGACGTTCGGTCCGGAGTTCCACCGGCTCGGGTTCGGCCAGGCAGTGGAGCAGGGCCTGCTCACTGACTACAAAGTCCTCATCCTCACCATCGACGAGGGCGTCGTCGCCAAGACCCTGCAGCAGGGCATGGCCGGCGGATCCTCCGAGCTCGGCCTCGATGACGCAGCAAAGATCATCGGCTGCTGGAACGCCCTCGCCAAGCGAACCGGCACCTTCGCCGACGGCTCCGGCTTCGCCGAGGACGAGGCCCCCATGAAGCGCGCCGTCGCCTTCGCCCGCTCGATCGCGGACTCCAAGTCCATCGCGGAACGCTTCAACGAGGTCGTCGACGCGTACGACGACGCCGACGACGATGTACTGCACTGCGAGGTCGACCACGTCGACGGGACCTTCAACACCCTGAAGCGCAACGTCCTGCTCGACTGGCTTAAGCAGGACCCCGGCCAGAACCAGGCCCGCATCCTGTCCAATGCCCGCTGCCTCTCCGAGGGCGTCGACGTCCCCAGCCTGGACGCCGTGCTCTTCCTCCACCCCCGCAACTCCGTCGTCGACGTCGTCCAGTCCGTCGGCCGCGTGATGCGTTTGGCCCCCGGCAAGAACTACGGCTACATCATCCTGCCCGTCGCCGTGCCGGCCGGCATGCCTCCGGAGAAGGCCCTCGCCGACAACCAGCGCTTCAAGACCGTCTGGCAGGTCCTCCAGGCCCTGCGCGCCCACGACGACCGCTTCAACGCCACCGTCAACCAGATCGAGCTCAACAAGCACAAGCCCGACAACAAGATCGGCATCGGGGCTATCGGCCCCAATGACGAGACCGTCGGTGACCAGGACGGCTCCAGCACCGCGGACAGCGCCCAGGAGGCCAAGGCCAAGGAGGCCCAGACCGCCCAGCACGTCCAGGACACCCTGTTCTCCATCAGCGACTGGCGCGACGCCATCTACGCCCGCATTGTCGACAAGGTTGGCGAGCGCCACTACTGGGAGGACTGGGCCAAGGACATCGCGCAGATCGCCGACCGTCACCGCACTCGCATCAAGGCCGCCTTGGAGATCCCTGAGAAGCAGGCCGCCTTCCAGGAGTTCGTCAGCGAACTGCGGGCCACCATAAACCCTGGCGTCACCGACGACAGTGCGATCGACATGCTCGCGCAGCACATTGTCACCAAGCCGGTGTTCGACGCTCTGTTCAAGGACTATGCCTTCGCCGAGCACAACCCGGTCTCCAAGGCGATGCAGCGGATGCTCGACATCCTCGACGACCAGGGCCTAGACGCTGAGGCCAAGACCCTCCAGGGCTTCTACGAGTCGGTGCGCGTCCGAGCCGAGGGCATCGACAACCACGAGGGCCGCCAGCGCGTCATCGTCGAGCTGTACGACAAGTTCTTCAAGACCGCGCTGCCCAAGACCGCCGACGCTCTGGGCATCGTCTACACCCCGATCGAGGTCGTCGACTTCATCCTCCGCGCCACCGAGCAGGCCCTGAATAAGCACCTCGGGCGCTCCCTCTCAGACGCAGGCGTCCAGATCATCGACCCCTTCGTCGGCACCGGCACCTTCCCTGTGCGCCTCCTGCAATCCGGTCTGATCAAGCCCGCTGACTTGCTGCGCAAGTACACGAGCGAGCTCCACGCCAACGAGATCGTGCTCCTCGCCTACTACATCGCGGCCGTCAACATCGAAGCCGCCTTCCACGACCTCGCCGGCGGCGAGTACCAGCCCTTCGAAGGCGTCGTCCTCACCGACACCTTCCAGCTCGCTGAAGGCACAGCGAGGCTCGACGGGATGGACGTCCTGGAGGGCAATAGCGAGCGCGCTAAGAAGCAGCAGAGCCAGGACATCACCGTGGTGGTTGGCAACCCGCCATATTCCGTAGGCCAGGACAGCGCGAACGACGACAACCAGAATCTTAAGTATGAGGTCCTGGACGAGCGCATTAAGGAAACCTACGCCTCGCTCTCCACTGCCAGCTCCGTACGCACCTTGTACGACTCCTACATTCGAGCCATCCGGTGGGCTTCAGACCGAATCACCAATGAGGGCGTGGTCGCCTACGTTTCAAACGGCGGCTACATCGACGGGAACACATACGACGGCCTCCGCAAGTCACTTTCCAGCGAATTCGATGCGATCTACTGCTACAACCTTCGGGGCAACCAGCGCACTGCCGGAGAGCAGTCCCGAAGGGAAGGCGGCAAGATTTTCGGTTCTGGCAGCCGGAACACGGTGGCCGTCCTAATCCTAGTCAAGGGAGGCCAGCGGGCGAGCGATGTTTGCGCTTTGCACTACCGGGATATCGGTGAATACCTTAGCCGCGAACAGAAACTCGGCATCCTGAGCGGCCAGACCCTTGAATCGGTGGAGTGGCAGACAATCACTCCCAATGAGTCTGGCGACTGGATCAACCAGCGAAACGAACGCTTCTCCAGGTTCCAGGCTCTCGTAGACACGGAGAAAACGCTCCAGCCCGCCGCAATTTTCGAGATCCACTCTCTGGGCCTCGGCACGAATCGCGATGCCTGGGTGTACAACTATTCGGAGCAGATCGTCAAGGAGAACGTCGAGTCCACCGTCGACTTCTACAACGAACAGGTCGACGGCTTCCTCGAACACTGCAAGAGCAAGGGGCTTGTCCACCCCAAGGCGCCCGACGCAGAAAAATTTATCGACCGCAATCCCCTGAAGATTAGCTGGTCATCCAGCCTCATCCCCAAGGTAGCCCGCGGAAAGAAGGTCGCTTTCGACGCGGCCAAGGTAACCACCAGCACGTACCGGCCTTTCAGCAAGCAGGCCGTGTACTTCGATCGCGACCTCAACCACCGCCCGGGCAAGTTGCCGCAAATGTTCCCGACGCCAGACCATTCGAACATTGGGTTCTATGTCAATGGCTTTCACGCGACAGCTGATTTCGCGGTCCTGGCTACCGACCTAATCCCCTGCCTGGACGTGTTCGGCAAGGGCGGCTCCTTCTTTTCCCGCCACACCTACCGCGAGCTGAACACCGAAGGTGGGTTTGACTTCGGCGACGACGAGAACACCTACGAGCAGATCGATAACATCACTGATGCGGCTCTCCGGTCATACCGCGACGCCTACGGTGACGACACCATCACCAAGGATGACGTCTTTTACTACGTCTACGGCCTACTCCACTCCCAGGAGTACCGAGACCGTTTCGCCGCTGACCTGAAGAAGGCCCTCCCTCGCATCCCCAAGGTGCGCAACTTCCGCAGCTTCGCCGAGGCCGGCCGCAGGCTCGCCGACCTGCACGTCAACTACGAGCAGGCGGACCCGCACGCAGGCATCGTCGAGAAGGTCTCCGGCGACGCGTCCGCCACGCCCGCGAGCGAGCTGTACCGAGTCACCAAGATGAAGATCCCTAAGACCAAGGGCCAGCCTGACCGCTCTACGATCGACTACAACCACCGGGTCACACTCACCAACATCCCGGAGGAGGCGTACCGCTACCAGCTCGGCCCCCGTTCCGCGATCGAGTGGATCATCGATCGCTACCAGGTCAAGGTGGACAAGGCGTCGGAGATCACCAACGACCCCAACAACTGGTCCGACGACCCGAGGTACATCATCGACCTCCTCAAGCGGATCGTGACCGTCAGCCTGGAGACGATGAAGATCGTGGACGCGCTGCCGGCCCTCGACATCCTCGACTAGGAGCTCGCCCGAGAGCCCGCCGGAGTGGCGGACTGGTTGCAGTTCTGGTTGCATTCACCCCCGTCCTACCCCGTCCGGACGGGGTCGCCCCGACCGCTCCGCCGCAGGTCAGGACACGTACGACCCGCGCCGGACCCCCGTACGAACATTTGGAAAGCGTGTTGGGGGCAACCCCTCACGAGTTCGAATCTCGTATCCTCCGCAGCCGCCTGAACAGGCGAAACGAAGACCCCGGACCGCTCCAGCGGCCGGGGTTTTCGGCATGCCCTGGTCTCAGTTGTGGTCTCGTTTATATCCGATATTCACGACATCTCGGCCAGTGCACCGGAACCGTCGCGCCCCTGTCCGGTCAAACGGCTCGCCTTCGGGGGTGAACCCTCACGTACGCCACCTGCAGCGGCCATGGGATGCACCATCCTTGATCTGCGCACGGACCACATCTGGTCCACTCGTACGATCCCGACCTCGCGAGGTGTTCCTGTGACGTCCCGGTCCACGCTGACGGCCTGGCTTGCCGGTCTCGACGCCCCGCGGCTGGGGCGTGCGCTCGCCCTGCGGAAGGACGCCTCGGCTCTCCCTGAGCCGCGCTCGCTGGACGAACTGGCCGAACGTCTTCTGCGACCGGGCTCGGTGGCGCTCGCCCTGCCGCAGCTCCCACTGCCGTGCCTCCAGGCGGCCGAGGCCCTGGCCGCCTTGGGGACGCCCATGTCGTGCGGCGCTTTGGCGAAGGCGCTGGGAGCGACGACGCACACCGCCGTTCGGGAACTCGACGCCGTGCTGGAGGCTCTGGCCGATCGCGCGCTGGTCTGGCCCGATGGCGACGGAAGGCTCCGCATGGCCGCGCCATTGCGACAAGCCTGGGAAGCGCCCTTGGGTCTTGACGCTCCGTTGGAGGAGCTCCTGGAGGGCGTGACCTCCGAGGAGCTGCGCGGCATGCTCGTCGCGCTGGGCATCAAGCCGCCCGGCACCAGGCAGCAGCGCACGGCCGCCGTCCTGCACCACCATGTCGATCCGGAACGCATCGTCTCCATGGTCGCGAAGGCTCCCCCCTCTGCCCGCGAGCTGCTCGAACACCGAGCGAGGTCCGCACCGCGGCACACGGAGTTCATCGTGTTCGGGGCTCCCGAGCCCGATTCCCGGCCCGGCGAGCGATGGGCCCTCGACCGGGGCTTGCTGATCCGGAACCGTCACGGATACAGGCCGGCCCGCATGCCCGCCGAAGTGGCACTCGCACTCCGTGGCCCCGACTGGCATGCCCCGTTCGATCCTGTACCGCCTGCCGCAGAGATGGTGTCCGTCGCCGCTGCGGAGGTGGAACGAGAGGCAGCGGCAGCGGCTACGGGCTTCGCGGCCCTCGCCGCCTCGGTCCTGTCAGTCTGCTCGTCGGCGCCCCCGGCCCGGCTGAAGTCCGGGGGGATCGGCGCACGTGAACTGGTCCGGATCGGCAAGGCCGCGCAGGCCGATGACCTCGCGGTGCGCCTCGTCCTGGAGGTCGCGTACTCGGTCGGACTCATGACTAGAGACGGCCACCGCGTCGCGCCCACCCAGAAGTACGACGCCTGGGCGGCGCAGGAACCCGCAGTCCGGTTCGCCGTACTGCTCCAAGCATGGTGGAACCTGCCGCTCACCCCGTCCCAGGCCCGCGACGAGGAGAACAAAGCGCTACCCGCCCTGGCCGGAGCGCCTCCCTGCGACGGCTGCCTGCAGGCACGCAGGGGCCTCCTCACCGCTGCGGCACGGCTCCCGGAGGGGCTGGGCGCGCGGATCGCCACGGATCTGGGCCCGCTCGTGGCCTGGCATCGTCCGCTCGCCCACCTGTCGTTCCAGGATGAGGCGCCCTTCGCCACCGCGGTCCGCGAGGCCGAGCTGTTGGGCGTCATCGCCCGGGGCTCTCTCTCCCCGCTCGGTGCGGCTCTGCTGGCCGGCAACGCCGAGGTACTGGCCACCGAGTGCCGACGGCTGCTGCCGAAGGCCACCGGCACAGCCCGGCTCGGCAGCGATCTCACGGCCGTCGTCAGCGGCACGCCTGCGGCGAGCCTCGCCGAGCTCCTGGACGCGACCGCGGACCGGGAGACCAGCGGGATGGCGTCGGTATGGCGGTTCAGCGCCAGCAGCATCCGACGGGCCCTGGACTCCGGCCGCACTCCGGACAAGGTCTCGGCCGAGCTGGCCGCCATCGCCGAGGGGTCCCGTGCTGCCCTGCCACAGCCCCTGTCCTACCTCATCGCCGATGCCGCACGCCGTCACGGCCGTGTGCGCGTCGCCCCCGCCGCCTGCGTCATCCACGGCGACGAGCCGTCCCTCCTGGCCGAACTCGCCGCCCACCGAGGGCTCTCGCCACTCGGGCTGCGGCAGCTCGCCCCGACGGTCCTCGTCAGCGCCAGCACACCTGACCAGACCCTTGCCGCGCTCCGAGACCAGGGCTATGCCCCCGTCGCCGAGGCCCCGGACGGGACCGTACGCGTCGAGAAGGTCCCGGCCCAGCGGGCCGCCGCTGTTCCGACCGCACGGAAGCCATCCGCGAAGACCGGCGGACGACTCATGACGCACACGGCAGCTGAGGTATCGGAGGCCGTCGACTCACACGCTGTGGCTGTCCGACTGCTGGCGGCCCCGCCGACCCTCCCGGACCCCGATCCCTTCGGCGTCGGAGGCCCCTTCGGTACGGACACCGAGGAGATCGTCGCCGGGTACGCGAAGCAACTGACCTACACCGACGTCCGCCAACTGAGCCATGCCCTCGACACTGGTACGGACATCACGGTCGAATACGTCACCGCCTCGGGTAGCCGCACCGTACGCACCCTCAGCCGCCTCGAACTCGACCCGCCCTACCTCGAAGCCTGGTGCCACCTGCGTGAAGCCGAACGTGTCTTCACGCTCTCCCGCATCCACGGTGTCATGCCGGTGTAGGCGAGGCCGCGCGCACAAGGTCAGCGCTGCAGCCCGAGGATCAGACGGACGGAGTCCTCCACACGGTGCAGTTCCCCCGGAGCGAGTAGCCCCAGCTTCCGTCGCAACCGCGACTTCGCCACCGTGTGAAGGTCCGCGCAGTTCACGTACGACTCGTCATACTTCGTCAGTCCGGCGTCAGGCCCGATCGGGACATGGGTGACCTGGGGACCGGATGTACCCGTGATCAGCGCGACCGTCACCGAAGCAAGCGGCTCAGCGATCCGGTTGACGGTGAGGACGACGACGGGGTGCGGCCCCACCGGTTGTGGCAGTGCGCAGACCCACACCTCGCCGCGAAGGGCCGTGCCTGGACTCACCACTGCATCTCGTCTGCTGCCGCAAGCTCGGCGTCACTCGGCTCGACCACGCCGTCAGGCAGAGGCGCACCCTGCTCCTGGTAGAAGGCGCGGATCTCTTCGACCGCCCCTACCTCGGCCGCTTCCCGCGCGAGGAGCCTAAGCCCTTCGCGAAGAGCGTCCGAGGTCGAGTTGAGGTGCAGTGTCCGCATGACCTCCTGAAGGGCCTGCATCTCATCGCCACGGAGCCGGACCTGCGCCAACCGACTGGGCCCGAGCACAGCCGCCGCATTTCGCCTCGTCGCTGTCGAGGCAGCCTTCTTGGCTGCCCTCTTCTTGGGAGCTGCTGCGGTATCCATGCCCCCTCCAGCCTGTCGTACAAATGTCATACATCTAGTGTGAGGCGAGCGACTGGCCCGGTCAAGGCATTCCCGAAGAACCGCCGCCCGCTCAGCCAAGGCCAGCAGCACTGCGAGCGGGATCAGGCAAGCGGCCCGGCCGGCCACGCCTGGTCTCAGTTCTGGTCTCATTCGCCCCCGTCCAGGCCCGTCCGAACGGGGTCACCCCGAACGCTTCGCCGCAGGTCAGGACACCTGTGACCCCCACCGGACCCCCATACGAACATTTGGAAAGCGTGTTGGGGGCAACCCCTCACGAGTTCGAATCTCGTATCCTCCGCCAGCCCGAAGGGCCGGACCGCTCAGCGGTCCGGCCCTTCGGCGTTTCCCGGGACTCCCTCCGCGCGAGCGGCGCCACCGATCGAACGCCCGTCACAGGCGGACCGGCCGTCACCCCTGCGGGGCCCGCCCCTTCCGCCGCTCACGCCCTCTCGCGACTGACCTGCGGCTTCGTTCGGCGGGTCACGGCGGAATCCGGTCACGGATGGCCCGAAGAGGAGAGATTCCTTTCCGACCTTCAGGTCACCGGATCGGGCGGTGATCTGAACGAATTCACGTTCCTGCTGCAATCGGTGCGTAGCTGACCCGATACGTTCTGTGACGACCAGTCGGCCCCTAGCCAACAAGGAGTGCTCCATGGGCCAGTTGAGGAAGTCGATCACGGCGGCGGCCGTCGCGGGACTGTTCTTCGGCGGTGCGGGGGTGGCGGCCGCGGATTCGTGGCGTGAGCTGGAGATGCGCTCGGCGGGCGTCTTCTTCCAGGGCGACTACAAGTGGGAGCGCAAGTTCGTGCACCGCGGCGGGTTCCATGTCGTCGGCAACCTGAAGGACACCGATGCCGGCGACGGGCACAACGTCTACCTCCGCGCGAAGGTCGAGGCCTACGACTGGACGCGGGTCAAGGGCGTCCAGAAGAAGACGGTCCACGTCGACCACGTGTTCTTCGACGGCGCGATGCTCGAGACCAACCAGGCGAAGATCCAGTCCTGCCGGGACCGGGGCTCGCTCCGGCCGGACAACTGCTCGAAGCTCCGAGAGTTCCTCCGCTGACCTCGACCGCCCAGGGGAGCCGCGCTCAGCGGCTCCCCTTTTTTCAGGAAGTCCCAGCATCATGGACCTCATCCTCCGCGCCGAGGGCGTGGACTTCTTCTACGGAGAACAACAGGCCGTCAACGGAGCCGACTTCTCGCTCGCGCGCGGCGAAGTGGCAGCGATCATGGGCAGCAGCGGCTCCGGGAAGTCGTCGCTGCTGTACTGCCTCGCGGGCGTCCTGCCGCCGGCGAGCGGCACCGTCACCTTCGACGGGGTGCAGTTGTCCTCGCTGTCCGACGCCGACCTGAGCGCCTTACGCCGGGAGCGGATCGGTTTCGTCTTCCAGTACGGGGAGCTGCTCGACGAACTGACCGTGGAGGAGAACGCCGCCCTTCCGCTCCGCCTGGCAGGGATCGCGAAGGACCGGGCGCACGCGGCGGCCGCCCGTGTCCTCGGCCGGCTGGGCATGGGCGACCTGCTCCGGCGCCGGGCGTCGAAACTGTCCGGCGGGCAGCGCCAGCGGATCGCCGTCGCGCGGGCGCTCGTCCACCAGCCCGACGTGGTCTTCGCGGACGAGCCGACCGGAGCTCTCGACAGCACCAACGCACAGGCGGTTCTGGAGGAGTTCCTGCGCCTCGCGCGCGAGCTGGACACCGCGGTGGTGGTCGTCACCCACGACCCGAACGTGGCCGCGCACGCCGACACGCAGTACGTGATGGTGGACGGTGTCCTCGCCCAGCGGGTGGCGGCGTGAACCCGTTCCTCCTGGGTCTGCGTCTGCTGTGGGGCAGCGGGCGCAGGGGGCGGGCGCGTTTCCTGCTGATGGCCCTCGGGTCCGGACTGGGAGTGGCCTGTCTCGCGGCGGTGCTGACCATCCCCGCGGTCCTCGCTTCGCACGACGCCCGTACCTCCGCGCGGTATCCGGTTCTCGCGGAGCACAGCAGCGCCGTCCACCAGCAGTTTCTCGACCCGTACGGTTCAAGGCCGCTGCGGCGGGTCTTCCTCGCCCGTACGGGACCGGGCCCGGTGCCCCGCCCGCCGGGGGTCACCGCGTTCCCCGGCCCCGGAGAGGTCGTCGTCTCGCCCGCGCTCCGTGACGTCCTCGCGGCGAATCCCGGTGCCTCCGGCCTCGTTCCCGGCCGCGTGACGGGCACCATCGGAGCGGCGGGCCTCGGCAGTCCGGACGAGCTCTACGCCTACGTCGGCACCACTCCGGACAAGCTGACCGCGCCGCGCGCGCTCGACCGCTTCGGGGACGGACGGCTCCACGAGGAGGTCGTCGACGGAGAGACGCTGGACATCCTGCGGTTCACCCTCGGGTGCATCGTCCTCCTCCCGCTCGTCGTCTTCCTCTCCGTCTGCGCGCGCCTCTCCGGAGAGTCCCGGGCACGGCGGCTGGCGGCGCTGCGGCTGGTAGGTCTCAGCATCAAGGACACCTTGCGGGTCAACGCCGGGGAGAACGTCGCGGCGGCGTTCCTCGGGGCGGTGCTCGGGCTCGCCGCGTACCTCGGGGTCAACGAGGTCATGGCACGGGTCGGGCTCCCGGGGCTCCAGTGGTTTCCGGCGGACGGGCGGCCCGAGTGGCCGACCGTCGCGGTGTGCCTGGTCGGGTGTCCCGCGCTGGCCTGGGTCGTCGGACTGCTCGGCGCCCGGCGGGCGGCGCTCTCTCCGATCGCGGTGCGCCGGACGGCGGAGCGCCGGCCGCCGCGGACATGGGGGGCGCTGCTGCTGGTTCCGGGGATGGGGGTGATCGTCGGCTACTGCGCGATGAGCGTCCTCGGGAAGGACCCGTCCGGCGGCTCCGCAAGCTCGACCCTCGTGCCGGCCGCCGTGCTGCTGACCGGTGCGGGGCTCGTCTTCGGGCTGCCGCCCGTCACCGCGTGGCTCGCGCGGCGGACCGCCGCCGTCTCCGGGTCCCTGCCGCTGACGCTGGCGATGCGGCGTACGGAGGTGGACCCGGGCTCCTCGCTGCGGGTGGTCTCCGGGCTCGTGCTGCTGGTCTTCGGCGCCTCGCTCACGCAGGGCGTGCTCATCGAGCTGGACCAGGTGAGCCGGCGTACGGCGCCGCTGCAGGAGTACCGGATCCGTCTGAGCGAGCTCAGCGGCGACCAGCGGCGGGAGCTCGAACGGCTGCCGGACGTGCGCACCCACTTGACCGCGTACAGCTCGTGGAGCCCGGCCGGCGAACCCGGCGGCATCGGTCTGGACGTGGTCGTCGGCACGTGCGAGCAAGCGGCCAGGACCGCGATCTCGCTGCGCGGCTGCGTGGACGGCAGGATCATGCGGCTCAGCGGGCCCGTCCCGCCGACCGCATACGACCCGAAGCCCGGCGACCGTTTCCCGTTCGCCCTGCAGGACGGACGGAAGGTCGTCCTCACCGTTCCGGAGGCCGGCGTGGAGGTGGACGCGTACCAGCCTTCCGTGATCCGGCCCGACACCCTGCTCGTGCCGCCCTCGATGGCGCCGGCGGGGCTGGCGGCGGGGGCCGGCAGTCTGACCTTGGTGTCGGAGGCCGACGCGGGGACGGTACGGGCGGTGCTCGACGGGATCGGGCGCGTCGCGCCCACCGCGGAGGTGGAGGCGGTGGGGATCGCCATCGACGCGCTGGCCCAGTTGGCCGTCATCCGGAGCCTGTTGGTGGTGGGGATGGTGCTGGGGCTCGTCGTCGGGGTGGCGGCGTTCGTGGTTTCGGTGGCTGATCGGGCCTTGGAGCGGCGGGGGCAGGTGGCGGCGCTGGGGTTGTTGGGGGCTCGGGCGGGGACCTTGCGGGGGGTGCAGGTGGTGCAGGTGGTGGTGCCGTTGGGGGTGGGGCTGGGCGGGGCCGTGGTGGCGGGGTGGCTGGCCGAGGCGAGCTATCTGATCACCGGGGGCGGGGCCGTGCACTGGGACTGGGAGGGGTTGCCGGTGCTGGTGGGCAGTGCGGTGGGGGTGCTGGTCGTGGCGGGGGTGGCCTCCGTGCCGATGGTGCGGCGGCATGTGGATCCCGAGCTCGTCCGGCGGGATTGAGGTTCTTTTCCCTCGGAGATCTTTTCTGTCGGGCGATGAGTTCGGGGTGGGGACCGGGTCTACCTGGGTGCGTAGTCGTTCCGTTCCGTTCCCTTCCGCTCCTTCCGGAGGTCCCCGTGTCCGCCAGCCCCGCCCCCAAGGGTCCCGCCGCCTACTTCCCCTCCATCGAGAAGAAGTACGGGCGGCCCGTGTCCGAGTGGTTCGAGGTGATCCGCTCCTCGCCCCTCGACAAGCACATGGAGCTCGTCGCCTGGCTGAAGGGCGAGCACGGTCTCGGGCACGGGCACGCCAACGCGCTGGTGGCTCATGTGCGGGCCGAGGACGGGAAGTAGGCCGTCAGGAGAACTGGCCGGGGACGTAGTCGCCGGCCGGCGTCTGCGCCATGGCGTTCATGCGGTTGAAGGCGTTGATGATGGCGATCAGGGAGACCAGGGCGGCGAGCTGCTCCTCGTCGTAGTGCTTGGCCGCGTTCTCCCAGGCCGCGTCGGTGACGCCGGTGTGGTGGTCGGCGAGGCGGGTGCCCTGCTCGGCGAGTTCGAGGGCCGCTCGCTCGGCCTCCGTGAAGACCTTGGCCTCGCGCCAGGCGGCGACCATGTGGAGGCGCTGGGCCGTCTCGCCGGCCGCGGCGGCGTCCTTGGTGTGCATGTCGAGGCAGAAACCGCAGCCGTTGATCTGGCTCGCGCGGATCTTCACCAGTTCCTGGAGGCTGTGCGGGAGCACGGCGTCCGGGATCGCGAAGCCGGCCGAGGCGAGGTGCTTGACGACCTTGGCGGCGACGGGGCTGGCGAAGAGGCTGAGACGGGCGTTCATGAGGTGTCCTCCGTGGTCGTTCTTTGCGGGTTCTCTCTGCGCTTTCATTGGTTTGACGGAGGGCGGGGGATGAATGTGACCGGGGCGGATGTGTCGTACGTCACACGGGAGTTCGCGCGTGGGGGCGTCGCGCTGTCCGTGCGCGACTGGGGCGGCGACGGGGTGGGAGTCCTGCTGCTCCACGGGCTCGCCGGGCACTGCGGGGAGTGGGACGGGCTCGCCCGGTCGCTGCGCCGGGACGGGTACCGGGTGCTCGCGCTCGACCAGCGGGGGCACGGGGGGAGCGAGAGGACGCCGGGGGACGTGTCGCGGAGGGCGTACGTCGACGACGTGCTCGGGGTCGTCGAGGAGTTCGGGGGCGGTGGGCGGGGGTTCGTGCTCGTCGGGCAGTCCTACGGCGGGCATGCCGCGCTGCTCGCCGCCGCCCGGCGGCATCCCCGGGTCGTCGGGGCCGTCCTGGTCGAGGCCGGGCCCGCCGGGTCCACGCCCGAGGACGTGGCGGGGGTCGCGGGGTGGCTGCGGGGGTGGCCCGTGCCCTTCGCGAACCGGGAGGCGGCCGTCTCGTACTTCGGCGGCGGGGCCGTCGGGGAGGGGTGGGCCGCCGGGCTCGAACGGCGGGACGGGGGCTGGTGGCCCCGGTTCGACGCCGGAGTGCTGGCCGCCTCGCTCGCCGAGAACGCGGTCCGTTCCTGGTGGGAGGAGTGGGACGCCGTCGACGTACCGCTGCTCGCGGTGCTCGGGCAGCACGGGATCATCGACGACGGACAGTGGGACGGGATGGCGCGGCGGCAGCCGGCGCTGCGCGGCGTCTGCCTGCCGGGGGCCGGGCACGACGTGCACCTGGAGCGGCCCGGGGAGGTGTACGGGCTGGTGGGGGCGTTCCTGCGGGAGGTCGGTAGCACCGGGGGTCCCGGGGCTTGCGCTGGAGTCCGCTCCAGGCCCTAGGGTGCGGCGCATGCGCTATCGGATACTCGGCGGGACCGGGATCGAAGTCAGCACCTACTGCCTCGGCACCATGATGTTCGGGGCGGTCGGCAACCCCGACCATCAGGACGCCGTACGGATCATCCACTCCGCCCTCGACCGGGGCGTCAACTTCGTCGACACCGCCGACATGTACTCGGCGGGCGAGTCCGAGGAGATCGTCGGGAAGGCGCTGCGCGATCCGCGCCGCCGCGACGAGACCGTGCTCGCGACGAAGGTGTACTTCCCCGTCGGCGGGGACGGGCCCGCGCGGGGCGGGCTGTCGCGGCGGTGGATCACGCGGGCCGTCGAGGCCAGCCTGGCGCGGCTCGGGACGGACCGGATCGACCTCTACCAGGTGCACCGGCCCGACCACCGGACCGACATCGAGGAGACCCTCGACGTCCTCGGCGATCTCGTCTCCCAGGGAAAGATCAGGGCCTTCGGCTGCTCGACCTTCCCGGCCGAGCGGATCGTCGAGGCGCACGCGGTCGCCGATCGGCGCGGGCTCCGGCGCTTCCGGACCGAGCAGCCGCCGTACTCGCTGCTCGCGCGCGGGGTGGAGACCGCGGTGCTGCCGGTGGCGCAGCGGTACGGGATGGGCGTCCTGACGTGGGCGCCGCTCGCCTCCGGGTATCTCTCGGGGGCGTACCGGAAGGGGCGCGGGGTCGACATGACGCGCGGGCGGGCGGCGATCACCCCGCACCGCTTCGACCCGGCCCTTCCCGAGAACGCCGCGAAGCTCGACCTCGTCGAGGAACTCGCCCTGCTCGCCGAGGAGATCGGCTGCTCGCTGCCCGAGCTCGCGATCGCCTTCGCCGCCGCGCACCCGGCCGTCACCTCGGTGATCCTCGGGCCCCGGACCATGGAGCAGCTGGACGGGCTGCTGAAGGGCGCCTCGCTCGTGCTCGACGACGCGGTGCTCGACCGTATCGACGCGATCGTGCCGCCGGGGACGGACGCCTACCGCGCGGACGGCGTCTGGCAGCCGCCGTCCCTCACCGAACCGGCGCTGCGGCGGCGGCCGTTGGGCGAGCGGGCCGCCTCCGACGGCTGACGGGAGAAGAGAGAAGGCCGAGGTGGGCGTCGTCAGGGGGTGAACTGGTCGGTGCCCACCACCGCGAGGAGGGCGAGGCGGTCGGCGGTGTCCGTGCCGGGCGGCGGGGTGAAGAAGACCAGGCGCTGTTCGCCCGCCGGGGCGAGCAGCACCTGGCAGTCCAGGTCGACCGGGCCGATCAGGGGGTGCTCGACGCGCATCCGGCTGTGGCGGCGGACGGCGACCTCGTGCTCGGCCCACAGCTCCGCGAACTCCTCGCTGGCCGCGCGGAGCCGTTCCACCAGGCGGGTCGAGGCCGGGTCGCCGCCGCGGCGGCCGTACGCGGCGCGCAGGTCGGCGACGTGGAGCCGGCTGTAGTACGCGTGCTCCTCGCGCGGGTACGCCGTACGGGCGTCGGGGTCGGCGAACCAGCGCCACACGACGTTCCGCCCGTGCTCCGAGACCGTGCAGACGCCGCCGAGGAGGGCGCGGGCCGGGGCGTTCTGGGCGAGGACGTCGCCGAGGTCGCTCAGGATCTGCGCGGGGGTCGCCGGGAGCTGGTCGAGGAGGTGCAGCAGGCCGGGGGCGACGTGCTCGCCCGCGACGGCGCCGGCCGGCGGGCGGTGGCCGGCCAGCAGGTGGAGGTGGTCGCGCTCGTCGGCGTCCAGGCGCAGCGCGCGGGCGAGGGCGGCGAGCATCGGCGGCGAGGGCTGCGGGCCGCGGGCCTGCTCCAGGCGGATGTAGTAGTCCGCGGACATGCCCGCCAGCTGCGCGACCTCCTCGCGGCGCAGGCCCGGTGTGCGGCGGCGCGGGCCAGCCGGGAGGCCCACGTCCTTCGGGGTGACCCGCTCGCGGCGGCGGCGCAGGAAGTCCGCGAGTTCGCGGCGGTCGATCGTCGTGGCCATGTCGATCATCCTGCCGGAGGGTCGTCGGCCCAGCCAGGGACCGGCGATCCCAGGGTGAGGAGGGCTCTCCCGGTGGGTTCCGTACGGCGGCATGGTCCTCGGTGTCAGCCGAACGGACCGAACGGACCGAACGAGCCGAGCGGACCGAACGATCCGGTCGGTCCGGTCGGTCCGGTCGGTCCGGTCGATTCGGACGATCCGAACGGGCCGCACCTCAGGGAGTCATCGCCATGTCCACGAGCATCACCACCACCACGACCACCACCGCCGCCACCGCCACCGCCACCTCTCCCCTCTCCGCCGCCGTCTCCGTCGGCGGCGCCCGCGTCCACTACGACGTCCACGTCGGCGCCGCCTCCTCCCGGCCCGCCCTGCTGCTCGTGCACGGCACCGGGTCGGGCGGTGCCGTCGTCAACTGGGGGCGGACCGCGGGCCGTTTCACGCCGGCCCGGACCGTCGTCACGCCCGATCTCTCCGGCGCCGACCGGACCGTCGACGACGGCGGGGCGCTGACCGTCGAAGGGCTCGCGGCGCAGGTGGCCGCGGTGATCGAGGACGCCGGCGGCGGTCCCGTGGATCTGCTCGGGTTCTCGATGGGGGCGCCGGTCGCGGCGGCCGTGGCCGCGCTGCGGCCGGAGCTCGTCGGCCGGCTGATCCTGGTGGCGGGCTGGGCGTACACCGAGGGCGACGAGTACCTGCGGAACCTGTTCACCCTGTGGGAGCGGCTGGGCGAGCACGACCCGGCGGGCTTCGGGCGGAGCGTGACGATGACGGGCTTCAGCCGGGGCTTCCTCAACGCGATCGGCCGCGAGGGCGTCGAGGCGCTGGTCCCCAACATGCCGCCCACGCCCGGGACCCTGCGGCACGTCGCGCTCGACCTGGGGGTGGACGTACGGGCGCTGCTGCCCCGGATCACCGCGCCGACGCTGGTGGTCGGCTGCGCCCTGGACGCGACCGTGCCGGTGGAGAACAGCCGGGAGCTGGCGGCGGCGATCGGCGGCAGCTCGTACGCGGAGATCGACGCGGGGCACGTGGTGTTCTTCGAGAAAGAGGACGAGTTCGTGCGGACGGTGTCGGACTTCCTGGACGCGTGAGCCCCGCGGCGCTGCCCGGCCGTGATCCGCCGGGCGGGCCTAGTACCGGCTCACGCCCGGTACGCCCAGGTCCGTGAGGCCGTCGAGGACGAGGTCCACGCCGACCGCGGCGAGCAGCAGGCCGAGGAGCCGGCCGAGGAGTTCGATGGTGGCGTGGTGGGTGCGGCGCAGGATCCGGGCGAGCAGCAGGACGCAGAGGAGGTCGAGCGCGATGACGGCCATGTAGGCGCCGACGACGGTCGAGCGCCAGCCGAGCGAGTCGCGGGCGGCGCCCTCGATGAGCAGGGCGGTCATGGCGAGGGGGCTGACGACGTACGGCATGAGGAGTTCGCGGACGCCGCTGACGGTGTCGGGCGAGTCGTCGTGCGGGCCGTCGGAGCCGAAGTGCATGCCGAGGACGAGGCCGACGGCGTAGATGAAGAAGATGACGCCGCCGGCGAGCTGGAGGGCGGGGGTGCTGATGTGGAAGAGGTCGAGCAGCCAGGGGGCCGTTCCTCCGGTGACGATGCCGACGATGACCGCCGCGCCGGAGGAGAGCAGGGCGATGGTGCGGAGCTGCCCGACCGGGTGGGCCTGGGCGAGGCCGGCGAAGGCGAGGAGCACCTTCGGCGGTCCGACGACGGAGAAGAACGTGATGAACGCGGCGGCGAAGGTGAAGGACTGCACAGCGGACATCATGGGGCGGTCGGGTGATTCCGGACGTATTTCGGGATTCCGCCCGCGCGGTGTCGAGATCCGGGGGCCGGTTCCGACCCACCTTCGAGAGAGGTTCACACGACACGCACGTACGGAGGACACCATGAAGTACCTCGTGATGGTCCAGGGCTCGCACGCCGACTACGAGGCGATGTCCGGGCGCGGCTCGGCGCAGAGCCCGTCCTGGGACAAGGAGTCCCTGACGGCGATGTTCGACTTCATGAACACGCTCAACAAGGAGCTTCTGGAGAGCGGCGAGATGCTCGACGGGCAGGGCCTGGCCGACCCGGGCGAGACCCGGCACGTCTCGCTGGACGCCGACGGCCGCCCGGTCGTGACGGACGGCCCGTACGCCGAGACCAAGGAGGTCCTGGCCGGCTACTGGGTCCTGGAGTGCGAGAGCCTCGACCGGGTGACGGAGATCGCCGCCCGCGTGGCCCGCTGCCCCCAGCCCGAGGGCGCCCCGGAGTACCCGGTCGTCATCCGCCGCATCGACGAGACGGGCCCTTCGCAGGACTGAGGAGGCGGCCGTTCCGGTCCCGGGCCGGCGGATCGCCGGGCGGGGGGAATGGTCGGGGTGGGTGTCATCCTTGGGGGTGATGGATCCCCGTGGTGGGGGTCGGGCTGCCCCCTGGGGTATCTGCTGAGGGGCCCCCTGGGGTATCTGCTGAGGAGTGGTTGTGGAACTCGATCTCGCGGGCGCGGAGCTCAAGGCCGTGCTGAACCGGCTGCGCCGGGCGCAGGGCCAGATCTCCGGGGTGATCCGGATGATCGAGGAGGGGCGCGACTGCGAGGAGGTCGTGACGCAGCTGGCGGCGGCCTCGCGGGCGCTGGACCGGGCCGGGTTCGCGATCATCGCGACGGGGCTCCAGCAGTGCCTGACCGAGATGGAGAACGGGAAGCGGGACGGCGAGGACCCGGACAAGATGCGGGCCCGGCTGGAGAAGTTGTTCCTGTCGCTGGCCTGAGCCGCGGCCCCGGCAGAAGAAGCGAGAGCGCGCCCCGGTGGAGTCTTCCGCCGGGGCGCTCTGCGTGTGTGTGGGCCGGGTCAGTCGACCGCCAGGCCCTTGAGGCGCTTGGCGATCGTGGTGAGGCGGGTGCCCTGGTAGCGGGCGGCGGCCAGGACGTTCTCGGCGGGGGCGCCGTTGGCGGCGGGGTGGGCGGTGCCGTAGGGGTTGCCGCCGGCCGCGTAGACGGCCGGGTCCGTGAAGCCGGGGGAGACGATGACCGAGCCCCAGTGGTGGAAGGTGTTGTAGAGGGCGAGCAGCGTGGACTCGTTGCCTCCGTGGAGGTTGTGCGCGCTGGTGAAGGCGGTGGCGGGCTTGTCCGCCAGGACGCCGCGCTGCCACAGGCCGCCGGTGGTGTCCACGAACTGCTTGAGCTGGGCCGCCACGTTGCCGAAGCGGGTCGGCGAGCCGAGCGCGTACGCGTCCGCCCACTCCAGGTCTTCGAGGGTGGCGAGCTCGACGCCGGCGGTGGCGTCGACGTGGGCGCGCCAGGCGGGGTTGGCGTCGATCGCGGCGTCCGGCGCCAGCTCGGGCACGCGGCGCAGGCGCACCTCGGCGCCGGCCTTCTCCGCGCCCTCGGCGACGGCCTGGGCCAGCTGGTGCACGGCACCGGTGGACGAGTAGTAGACGACGGCGACCTTGACGGACATGACGGGCTCCTCGCACACGACGACGACCGAGGGAAACAGCTAACCGGATCGGTTTCCGGTTAGCTGGTCCGAGGTTAAGCGGATAGTAATCCGCTTCGCAAGGGGGGCGGGTATGCTCGAAGGACGGGGACCATCGACGACGGGGGCGCGACGAAGGGCAGGAACGGGCCGATGAGCACGAGAACACCGGGCACGCCGGAAGCCGACGGCGACGGGCCCGCGCGGCTGCTCACCGTGCTGCCGACCGCCCCCGCCACCGGGCCGCACGCCGGCCCCGGCACCGGCCCCGCGCCCGTCTCCGAGCGCGCCGACGCCGCCCGCAACCGCCGCCGGATCCTCGACGCCGCCGCCCGGATCGTCGCCGAGCAGGGCCCCGACGCCGTCACCATGAACCAGGTCGCCCACGCCAGCGGCATCGGCGTCGGCACCGTCTACCGCCGCTTCGGCGACGTCTCCCAGCTGCTGTGGGCGCTCCTCGACGACCGCGAGCGGCAGTTCCAGGAGGCGTACATGAGCGGGCCGCCGCCGCTCGGCCCCGGCGCCCCCGCCGACGAGCGGCTCGACGCCTTCCTCGACGCGCTCGTCGACCGCGTCGCCGAGCAGCGCCCCCTCCTGCTCGCCGCGCACTCCGCCGCGCCCCGCGCCCGCTACCACAGCGGCGCCTACCAGGTCATGCACACGCACGTGGCGATGCTGCTCTCCCGGATCCGGCCCGGCGGCGACTCCGCCCTCCTCGCCCACCTCCTCCTCGCGCCCTTCTCGCCGGACCTGATGCACCACCTCTCGGTGGAGCAGGCCCTGCCCGCCGAGCGGGTCAAGGCGGGCGTACGGGAGCTGCTCGCCCTGCGGGCGTAGGCGACCCGCCCCGCGCGTCCGGGCCCCCGTCCAGTCCTCGGAACCCTCTGGACCGGGGCGCCCGCGCGCCTCACCATCGCCGCATGACCACCACGCCGAAGACCTTCCTCATCCTCCACGGCTTCGAGAACCACCGGCCCGCCGGCCACTGGCAGCACTGGCTCGCCGGGCAGCTGCGGGCCCGTGGGCACGAGGTCCGCTATCCGCAGCTGCCCGAGCCGGACGCGCCCGTCCTCGACGACTGGCTCGCCGCCCTCGACGAGCACGGGAAGCGGCCGGCCGAGGGCGAGTTCGTCGTCCTCGCGCACAGCCTGTCCGTACTGCTCTGGCTGCGGGCCGGCGGGCGGCGGCCCGAGGCCGACCGGGTGCTGCTCGTCGCCCCGCCCTCCCCCGGCGTCACCGCCGGCATCCCGGAGATCGCCGCCTTCGCCGAGGGGCTGGACCTCGCCGAGGCGGGGGTGACGGCCCGCCTCGTGTACGGGGACGGGGACACGTACTGCCCCGAGGGCGCCGACCTGCACTACGGCACCCCGCTCGGCCTGGACCTCGACCTCGTCGCGGGCGGCGGCCACCTCACCCCCGACAGCGGCTTCGGGCCCTGGCCCGCCGTGCTGCGCTGGTGCGAAAACCCCGAGACCCGGATCGGCGGCGCCGCGTAGCGTCGGGCGGATGCGATCCGATACGCCTCCGCCCGCCCGGCCACCCGTTCCGGCCCCGATCCCGACGCCGGTCCCGGCCCCGACGCCGACGCCGGTTCCGGTCCCGTACGAGAGCGGACTGCTCGACGTCGGGGACGGCAACCGCGTCCACTACGCGGTGTACGGGAACCCTGACGGCAAGCCCGCGCTCGTCGTGCACGGCGGACCGGGCACCGGGTCCTCCCCCACCGCGCCCCGGCTCTTCGACCCGGAGAAGTACCGGGTCGTCCAGTTCGACCAGCGCGGCTGCGGGCGGTCCCTCCCGCACGCGAGCGACCCGGCCGCCGACCTCTCCGTGAACACCACCGCCCACCTGGTGGCCGACATGGAGCTGCTCCGCGTCCACCTGGGGATCGACCGCTGGCTGCTGTACGGCGGCTCCTGGGGCTCGACGCTGATCCTGGCGTACGCGCAGGCGCACCCGGAGCGGGTGAGCGAGATCGTCATCGCCGCCGTCACCACCACCCGGCGCTCCGAGACGGCCTGGCTGTACGAGGGCGTCGGCCGCTTCTTCCCCGAGGCGCACGAGCGGTTCCGGGCCGGCGTGGACGGCGCGGAGGACCTGGTGGGGGCCTACGCGGCCCGGATGGACCACCCCGACCGGGCCGTCCGGGAGCGGGCGGCGGCCGACTGGTGCGCCTGGGAGGACGCCGTCCTGTCGATGGAGGGGATGGGGACCCCGTACACCGACCGCGTCGACGACACCCGGCTCGGCTTCGTCCGGATCTGCTCGCACTACTTCGCCCACGGCGCCTTCCTGGAGGAGGGCGCCCTGATCAGGGACGCGCACCGGCTCGCCGGCATCCCCGGCGTGCTGGTCCACGGGCGGCTCGACATGGGCGGGCCGCTCACCACCGCCTGGGAGCTCTCCCGCGCCTGGCCGGACGCCGAGCTCCACGTGGTCGAACAGGCCGGTCACCTCGGCGGCGGCGAGACCCGGCGGCTGATCGTCGAGGCCCTGGAGCGCTTCGCGGACGCCTGAGCCGGAGGCTTCCGTGGGGCTCGTCCGCGCGGGCCCGCGCGCCTCCGCCGGGCGCCCCGACCCGCCCGGCGGGATCATCGGAACATGAGCCCCGAGATCCACCTCGCCCAGCGGCCCGAGGCCGACGCGCTCCTCGGGCGGTCGCCGCTCGCCGCGCTCGTCGGGATGCTGCTCGACCAGCAGGTCCCGATGGAATGGGCCTTCTCCGGCCCGTACACCATCGCCGAGCGCATGGGCCGGGACGACCTGGACGCGCACGAGATCGCCGCCCGGGACCCCGAGGCCTTCGCCGCGCTGCTCTCGGAGAAACCGGCCGTGCACCGCTACCCGGGGTCCATGGCGCAGCGGATCCAGCAGCTGTGCCACTACCTCGTCGAGGAGTACGACGGCGACGCCGAGGCCGTCTGGCGGACCGCCGGCAGCGGCAAGGAGCTGCTCGCGCGGCTCCAGGCGCTGCCCGGCTTCGGGAAGCAGAAGGCGCAGATCTTCCTCGCCCTGCTCGGCAAGCAGTACGCCGTACGGCCCACGGGCTGGCGGGAGGCGGCGGGCCCTTATGGCGAGCGGGGCGCGTACCGCTCGGCCGCCGACATCACCGGCCCCGCCTCGCTCGCGAAGGTCCGCGCCCACAAACAGGAAATGAAGGCGGCCGCCAAAGCGGCGAAAGCCGCCAAGGGCGCCAAGGACGCCAATGACGGCAAATCTTCCGGGAATTGAGAATTCCAGATGTCAATCCTGTTCAAGCTGACATGAATTGCGCCGAACGTGTTCACAGAACGCCCTTCAGGTGGCTAACTTCCCCTCAACCTCGTCCCCATCGGGAAGGACTTCTGTGAACGCAACGCAGCGTCGTACCGCGGCCATCCTCGCCGCGGCGGCCCTCGCCACCCCTCTGGTCCTCGCCTCTCCGGCCACCGCCGTGAAGGACCCCGCCGCCGCGCCCGCCCGGGACGCCGCGAAGCTGGCGAAGAAGCTGGTCCGGGAGACCACCGGCGCGGACGCCTTCAGGCACCTGCAGAAGTTCCAGGCGATAGCCGACTCGGCCGGCGGCCACCGCGCGGCCGGCTCCCTCGGCCACGACGCCTCGGCCGCGTACGTGTACGCGCAGCTCAAGAAGGCCGGGTACAACGTCTCGTACGAGAAGTTCGACTTCGTCTACACCGAGACCCTCGCCGAGAAGGCCTCCGTCCTCGGCGCCGCGCCCCGCGCGCTCGACGTCCGGGCGATGACCTACACCGAGTCCACCCCGGTCGGCGGCATCACCGCCGAGCTGGCCGCCGCCCCGCTCGACGCCGACGGTTCGGTCGGCTGCGAGCCGGGCGACTTCGCCGCCGGCGCCTTCACCGGCAAGATCGCCCTGATCAAGCGCGGTGTCTGCCCCTTCTCGACCAAGCAGCAGAACGCCGCCGCGGCCGGCGCCGTCGGCGCGATCGTCTACAACAACACCGCGGGCCTGCTCTCCGGCACCCTCGGCGCCGCCGACGCCGGCAAGATCCCGACCGCCGGCCTCTCCCAGGCCGAGGGCGAGCAGCTCGTCGCCGACCTCGCCAAGGGCCCGGTGAACCTCTCCTACGAGATCCGCCAGCTCAAGGAGAAGCGCTCCACCAACAACGTCATCGCGGAGACCAAGGGCGGCAACGCCGCCAACACCGTGATGCTCGGCTCGCACCTCGACTCCGTCACCGCGGGCCCCGGCATCAACGACAACGGCTCCGGCTCCGCCGGTCTCCTCCAGGCCGCCCTGGAGCTCGCCGAGTCGAAGGACAAGGTCCGCAACAAGGTCCGCTTCGCCTGGTGGTCCGCGGAGGAGAACGGCCTCCTCGGCTCCGACCACTACGTCGCCAACCTGACGGCGCTCGACAAGAAGGAGATCAAGCTCTACCTCAACTTCGACATGATCGCCTCGCCGAACTACGGCCTGTTCGTGTACGACGGCGACAACTCGGACGGCGTCGGCGAGGGCGCGGGCCCCGAGGGCTCCGCGCAGCTGGAGCGCGACATCACCGACTTCATGGACCGGCGCGGACTCCCGCACGAGGGCACCGACTTCAGCGGCCGCTCGGACTACGGCCCGTTCATCAAGGCCGGCATCCCCTCCGGCGGCACCTTCACCGGCGCCGAGGGCATCAAGACCCCCGCGCAGGCGGCCAAGTTCGGCGGTGAGGCGGGCGTCGCCTACGACGTGAACTACCACGCCGAGGGCGACGACATCACCAACGTCAACCGCGAGGCCTTCGACGCCAACATCGACGTCATCGCCAACGCCGTCGGCACCTACGCCCACGACATCTCCTCGCTGCGCCGGCCGGTCGTCTCCGCGCCGACCACGGGCGAGGGCAGCGACGGCGGTCTGCACGACGACCACCACGAGGTCACCCAGTAGGTCCCGCCCAGGGCCTCACCTGCGGCGGCGGGCCGTCCCGAAGATCGAGCGGCTGATCTCCCGGCCCAGCTGGGTGCCGATCGAGCGCGCCAGGGACGTGAACATCCCGCTGCCGACGACCTGTTCGACGAGCGAGGGCTCCTCTTCGGGGGCCCTCGCCCGTGTCGTTCCGGCCGCCTCCGACTCCGCCTTCGGCTTCGGCTTCGCGGCCCGGGCCGTGCGCGCCTCCTCGTCCGCCGCCAGGCGCTCGTACGCCGACTCCCGGTCCACCGCCTGCGCGTACCGTCCGTACAGCGGCGAGCCCTTCACCGCCGCGTCGAGCGCGGCCGGGTCGACCGGCCCCATCAGCGACTCGGGCGCCCGCAGCCGGGTCGCCGCCACCGGCGTCGGCGCGCCCCGCTCGCTCAGTACGGTGACCACCGCCTCGCCCGTACCGAGCGAGGTCAGCACCTCCTCCAGGTCGTACGCCGACTCCGGGAAGGTCCGCACCGTCGCCTTCAGGGCCTTGGCGTCGTCCGGGGTGAAGGCCCGCAGCGCGTGCTGCACCCGGTTGCCGAGCTGGGCGAGGACGTCCGCCGGCACGTCCTTCGGGGTCTGGGTCACGAAGAAGACGCCGACGCCCTTGGAGCGGATCAGCCGGACCGTCTGCGTGATCGACTCCAGGAAGGCCTTCGACGCCTCCTCGAAGAGGAGGTGGGCCTCGTCGAAGAAGAAGACCAGCTTCGGCTTCTCCAGGTCCCCGACCTCCGGCAGGTCGTGGAAGAGGTCCGCGAGCAGCCACATCAGGAAGGTCGAGAAGAGCTGCGGCTGCCGCTGCACGGCCGGCAGCTCCAGGACCGAGACGGTGCCCCGCCCGTCCGGCGCGGTCTTCAGGAACTCGGCGGTGTCGAACTCCGGCTCCCCGAAGAAGCCGCCCGCGCCCTGCTGCTCGAAGGCGGTCAGGGCGCGCAGGATGACCCCGGCGGTCACCGTCGACAGGCCGCCGATCCCCTTCAGCTCGGGCTTGCCGACGTCCGAGACGAGGAAGGCGACCACCGCGCGCAGGTCCTTGAGGTCCACCAGCTCCAGGCCCTTGGCGTCCGCGTAGTGGAAGATCAGGCCGAGGGACTGCTCCTGCGTCCGGTTCAGCTGGAGCACCTTGGAGAGCAGCACCGGGCCGAAGCTGGTGACCGTGGCGCGGACCGGGATGCCGGGGCCGAGGCCGCCGAGGCCGTAGAAGGCGCAGGGGAAGCCGGTGGGCGTCCACTCCTGGCCGACCTGCGCGGCCCGCTCCCGTACCTTCGCGCCGTCCTCGCCGGGGGCGCTGACGCCCGAGACGTCGCCCTTGACGTCGGCCAGGAAGACCGGGACGCCGTGGGCGGAGAGCTGTTCGGCGATCAGCTGGAGGGTCTTGGTCTTGCCGGTGCCGGTGGCGCCGGCGACGAGGCCGTGCCGGTTGAGGACGGGGAGCGGGATCCGTACCGGCGCGTCCGGGTGACAGGCCCCGTCCCAGAGCACGGCGCCCAGGTCGAGCGCGGGGCCCTCGAAGGCGTACCCGGCCGCGATCTCCGCGACGGGCCCGGGAAGCGCGGCCCGCCCGGGCGCGCCCGGCTCCGGCGCCGCGTGCTCCGGCGCCGCGTGCTCCGGCGCCGCGTGCTCCGGTGCGGCCCGCTCGGACGCGGTGCGCTCCGCCGTGGCGTGCTCCGCCCCGACCCGCTCGGGCGCGGCCGGCCCGGACTCCTGCTGCTCCGCCTCGCCCATGCGGCACCCCAATGTCGCTTATGTCGTGGTCTGTGACAGCATCCCATCGGTTCCGCGTGGCTGCGCCGGGCACCGCTCGCCCGGTAGGCTTTCCGTGTGATCTTCAAGCGCATCGGAAACGGCCGGCCGTATCCCGACCACGGCCGGGAAAGCACCCGGCAGTGGGCGGACGTCGCCCCGCGCCCGGTCCGCCTCGACCAGCTCGTCACCACCAAGGGCCAGCTGGACCTGGAGACCCTGCTCGCCGAGGACTCCACCTTCTACGGCGACCTCTTCGCGCACGTCGTGAAGTGGCAGGGCGACCTGTACCTCGAGGACGGACTGCACCGCGCCGTCCGCGCGGCCCTCCAGCAGCGCCAGGTGCTCCACGCGCGCGTGCTCGAACTGGACTGACGTCACCGCCGGGGACCCCGCGCGCTGATCCTTTCGGGGGCAGTTCGCGCCCATCCGGCCGTGATCACATGATCATCAAGTAGGCATCGCGCACGGGCGGCATTACGCTGCGCCCATGAGCATGCTCACTCCCCCCGGCATGGGCGGAAAGTACCGCATCACGGGGGATGTCTACCCGCGCATGCGCCGACCCCACCGCCGGCGCAGGATCGTCCTGGCCTCGGCCGCCGCGGTGGTCGTGCTCGGCGCGGCCGGCTGGGGCACGCTCCAGCTCGTCGACGTCTTCTCCGGCGGCGACGACACCCGGAAGAGCGCCGCCGGCAAGCAGGCCGACTGCAAGCCCGCGCCCACCCCGAGCGCCACGGCCGCGGCCAAGCCGCCGAAGCCCGCGCAGGTCACGGTGAACGTCTACAACGCGACCCCGCGCAAGGGGCTCGCCAAGGCCACCGCCGACGAGCTCAAGAAGCGCGGCTTCGCCATCGGCAAGATCGGGAACGCGCCCGCCGCCTACGACAAGAAGGTCCCCGGCGCCGGACTGCTGCTCGGCGCCCCGGCCGCCACCAAGGGCGCCTTCGCCGTCCTCGGCACCCAGCTCGCCGGCGCCACGACGAAGGTCGACGCCCGCACCACGGCGGACGTCGACCTGATCATCGGTACGGCCTTCAAGACCCTGTCGCCCAAGGCGACGGCGGACGCGGCGCTCGTGGCCCTCGCCAAGCCGAAGCCCGCACCGACCCGCTGCTGAAGCGTGAGGCGCCGCTGAACCCCGAAGGGCCTACTCGGCGGCGCCGTACATGCGGTCACCGGCGTCGCCCAGGCCCGGGACGATGTAGCCGGCCTCGTTGAGCCGCTCGTCGACCGAGGCCGTCACGACCGTCACCGGCGTGCCGGCGAGCTCGCGCTCCATGACCTCGACGCCCTCCGGGGCGGCGAGGAGCACCACGGCCGTCACGTCGTCCGCGCCGCGCCGGATGAGCTCCTGGATCGCCGCGACCAGCGTGCCGCCGGTCGCCAGCATCGGGTCCAGCACGTACACCTGGCGGCCCGAGAGGTCCTCCGGCATCCGGGTGGCGTAGGTCGACGCCTCCAGCGTCTCCTCGTTCCGGATCATGCCCAGGAAGCCGACCTCGGCCGTCGGGAGCAGCCGCACCATGCCGTCGAGCATGCCGAGACCGGCGCGCAGGATCGGGACGACCAGCGGACGCGGGTACGACAGCTTCACGCCGCTCGTCGGCGTGACGGGGGTCTCGATGTCGACCCGCTCGGTCCGCACGTCCCTGGTCGCCTCGTAGGCGAGCAGGGTGACCAGCTCGTCGGCGAGCCGGCGGAAGGTCGGGGAGTCCGTGCGCTTGTCGCGCAGGGTGGTGAGCTTGTGGGCGACCAGCGGGTGATCGACGACGTGGAGACGCATGACCCAACAGTAGCCCGCCGCGCACTGGCACCGACCCACGCCGCTGCGGCAAGGTGGGAGCACAGGGACCCAGTGATGGGGTGGTGTGGCCGATGCCCGACCCGAAGAACACATCCGGCCAGGTCCGGGGCGACACGGAGCCCCGGACGCCGGAACCGCAGCCGGAGACCGACGCGGAGCGCCGCAGGCGCCGCGCCCAGTTCCTCCGCGAGCTCGGCGAGGCGAAGGCGCTGCGCGACCGGGTCCAGCCCCGGCGCGCCCGGGCGGCCCGGATGAGACAGGCGATGCGCATGCGCACCTTCCGTTGGTGAGGCCCTGGCCACGGTCGGCGCGCCCCCTCCGCGCGCCGGGGTCGTACGCCCACCCGAACGCGGTGTGGTTCAGACTGATGCACGACGCAAGAGCCGAAGACCTCTCCTGAGGCCGTCGTTTCTGTCACGATGCCGATTGGGCGGGGCTCAGGAGCGCGCCGCCGGATCATCACACCTCTGATCAGTGGGAGAGTCAGGTGTACTTCGCCGCACTGCTCGCGCGCACCGAAGACGGGTGGGAAGCGAGCGATACGGAGCTCGACGACGTGGAGACGCTGGCGGACCTGGCCGATCTGGCCCGTGAGGCGGCGGCCGACGAGGGGGAGACCGTCCTCGTCTTCATCGAGCAGGAGGACGCGTGGTTCGGCGTCGTCCGCGTCGACGGAGAGGACGACCCCCGGGTCTACGTCTCCCACGCGGCGGCCGCGGCCCGCTCCTCGTACGGGGAGATCCTCACCTCGGAACTGCTCGGCGACGACGACCCGGACAGCGAGCTGGACGAGCTCGACAAGCTCGCGGACCTGGACGGCACCGAGGACGGTGAGCCGGAGCACGCCGCCGGAGGGGACGAGGACGACGCCTCCGCCGGCAGCGCCGGCATCGCGCCGGCCGGTCCGCTCGGCGACGGCCGGATCCTCGCCGACCTCGGCATGCCGGAGCGGACCCTGCTCGGACTGACCGAGGACGCCCTCGGGGAGATCGCCGACGCCATCGGCGCCTCCGAGATCCTGGAGGCCGTCCGCTAGTGCCGACCGCGGTACCCGGCCCCGTGCCGGACTCCTGGCGGGACGCCATGCGTCTCGCCCTCGCCGAGGCCGACGCGGCCGTGCCGGCCGGTGACGTACCGGTCGGCGCGGTCGTGCTCTCCCCGTCCGGCGAGGTCCTCTCCCGCGGCCACAACGAGCGGGAGGCGACCGGCGATCCGACCGCCCACGCCGAACTCCTGGCGCTGCGCCGGGCCGCCGCCGCCACCGGCGAGTGGCGGCTGACCGGCTGCACCCTCGTGGTGACCCTGGAGCCCTGCGTGATGTGCGCGGGCGCGCTCGTCCAGTCCCGCGTCGAACGGGTCGTCTACGGCGCCGACGACGAGAAGGCGGGCGCCGCCGGCTCCCTCTGGGACCTCGTCCGCGACCGCCGCCTCAACCACCGCCCGGAGGTCGTCCGCGGGGTCCTCGGCGAGGAGTGCGCCGAGCTGCTGACCGCCTTCTTCCGTGCCCGCTGACCTGCGCGGGGATACGGATTTCTTGGCTGGGCGACTTTGGGCTAAGCTCTCTCTCGGTAGCGTGTCCGAGCGGCCGAAGGAGCTCGCCTCGAAAGCGAGTGTGGGGAAACTCACCGAGGGTTCAAATCCCTCCGCTACCGCCAGATCGAAGGGCCCGACGCGAAAGCGCCGGGCCCTTCGGCGTTCCCCGTGCCACGCCGCCGGACCGCGCGGGGGACACGACGAAGGGCCCTGGCGCACCGCCAGGGCCCTTCGTCGTGCCGCCCACGTCCCGCCCCGACGTTGGGACGGGGGGAGCGGCATCGGGGGGACAAGCCGCTCCCCCCGATGAGAACCGGTCCGGCAAGCCCTGCGCCGCAGTCAGGGGGG
This sequence comes from Streptomyces sp. NPDC007863, assembly GCF_040633895.1. Classification (NCBI taxonomy): domain Bacteria; kingdom Bacillati; phylum Actinomycetota; class Actinomycetes; order Kitasatosporales; family Streptomycetaceae; genus Streptomyces; species Streptomyces sp. NPDC007863. The sequence continues at coordinate 180,810 of NZ_JBEYEI010000008.1, read as the reverse complement.
AAGCTCGCGGCGCGGACCCCGCAGTGCGGGCCGGTTCCATGTGCCCCGCGGATTCCTGCCAGATCCGCCGGGCTCGACATCCATCCTGCTCCCCGTACCCCCTTCCGGGGGACGGCGAAAGACCCCGAACGCAGGGCCCTTGGTCCATAAAGGCTCGGTTAGAGTGGCGACCGCCCAGGCGGGGTCACGGTACGGGGAGGGGAGGGGCCGATGTCCCAGGCGAGGAAAGTCGCGGTCTACGCGTTCGGGGTCTTCGTGCTGTACGCGATCATCACGGCCCCCGACCGGTCCGCCGAGCTGGTCCAGATAGGCTTCGAAGGCCTTTCCAGCGCCGCCAAGGGTGTCGGAGAGTTCATGACCGAACTCATCAACTAGGAGCCCTCCGTGATCCGCCATCTGGTCCTCTTCAAGCTCGACGAGGGTGTCGGGCGGGACGATCCGCGCGTCGTCGCCGGCGTCGAGGCCTTCCGCGCCCTCGGCGGGCAGATCCCCGAGCTGCGCTTCTGGGAGTGCGACTGGAACGTGTCGGAGCGGCCGATCGCCTACGACTTCGCGATCAACTCGGCCGTGGAGGACCTGGAGGCGCTCCAGCGCTACCTCGACCACCCGGCGCACCAGGCGGGCGTCGCACTCTGGCGCGAGTTCTCCACCTGGGTGATCGCGGACTACCCCTTCGAGGGCTGATCCCCGGGCACGGCCGCGCCCCGGCTCGTCCCGGGCCGCCGCAGGGCCGTTCGGCCCCCTTCCCCTTCGAGACCCCCCGCCGTCCGGGCGGGGGGTCTCGCGCGTTTCCGCCCATCACGCCTCTGGCCTCCGCTTTTTGCTCCACCATGCCCTCAACACGTGGTTATGCGGTGCTTGCACACAGTGGACATGTCTTGTGATGCTATGACCGCTTTTGACGGATGAGTTGACCGTAGTTGACAGACCAGTCGACCAACTACACCAGCCAAAGGGGTGGCGTGAACGTGCCGGCCAGTACAGCGCCTCAGGTCCCGCCCCAGCACGAGGGGGGCGAAGCCCCGGAGACCCCCCGGCCCCGGGACCGGAGCAGCCGCGGCGCCGACACCAGGGCGCTCACCCAGGTGCTCTTCGGGCAGCTCAAGACCATGGAGCCGGGCACCCCCGAGCACGACCGGGTGCGCGGGGCGCTCATCGAGGCCAACCTGCCGCTCGTGCGGTACGCGGCGGCCCGCTTCCGCTCGCGCAACGAGCCGATGGAGGACGTCGTCCAGGTCGGCACCATCGGCCTGATCAACGCGATCGACCGCTTCGACCCGGACCGGGGCGTGCAGTTCCCGACCTTCGCCATGCCCACCGTGGTCGGCGAGATCAAGCGGTACTTCCGCGACAACGTCCGCACCGTGCACGTGCCGCGCCGGCTCCACGAGCTGTGGGTGCAGGTGAACGGCGCCACCGAGGACCTGACGACCGCGCACGGCCGCTCCCCCACCACCGCGGAGATCGCCGAGCGGCTGCGGATCGGCGAGGACGAGGTGCTCGCCTGCATCGAGGCCGGACGGTCGTACCACGCCACCTCCCTGGAGGCGGCGCAGGAGGGCGACGGGCTGCCCGGGCTGCTCGACCGGCTCGGCTACGAGGACCCCGCGCTCGCCGGCGTCGAGCACCGCGACCTGGTCCGGCACCTGCTCGTCCAGCTGCCCGAGCGGGAGCAGCGGATCCTGATGCTGCGCTACTACAGCAACTTGACGCAGTCTCAGATCAGCCAGGAGCTCGGGGTCTCGCAGATGCACGTGTCAAGGCTCCTCGCCCGCAGCTTCGCCCGGCTGAGATCCGCAAACAGAATCGAGGCATGACCGGAACGGGTAGACCGGTTCGGAGCGGTTCCACGGCGCCCCAATTGCCGTACACCCCTTGTTTCCTGCGGATATGCACCCTCTCCTTGTCGACAAGTCACTACAGCGTGTTGCCGACATGTGACATTCTGCTGGGGACGCGTTTGCCGCAGCCCCACGGCCGGTATTGAGGTGGAAGCTGCGTTCCTCCGATGGTCGCGGCCCCACCGCGACCGTCCGCGACCTCAAGGGGGTGGCATGTCCGCAGAACAGGGCAGCTCGAAGGTGCTCACGCTCACGCCCGTTCCGGTCCTCGTGTCCGAGCCGGTACCCACGCAGACGACGGCGACGACCGCGGCCGAGAGCGAAGCGCTCCTCCCCCCGGCGCCCGCCGTCGCCCCGGAAGCCCTCGACACCCGCACCCTCTCCCGCTCCCTGTTCCTGCGGCTGCGCGCCCTGGACACCGTGGGCGCCGCGGCGGACAGCCCGGAGCGCACCTACGTCCGCGACACCCTCATCGAGCTGAACCTCCCGCTCGTGCGGTACGCGGCGGCCCGCTTCCGCTCGCGCAACGAGCCGATGGAGGACATCGTCCAGGTCGGCACCATCGGCCTGATCAAGGCGATCGACCGCTTCGACTGCGAACGGGGCGTGGAGTTCCCGACGTTCGCCATGCCGACGGTCGTCGGCGAGATCAAGCGCTTCTTCCGCGACACCTCGTGGTCGGTGCGCGTCCCGCGGCGGCTCCAGGAGCTGCGGCTCGCGCTCACCAAGGCCAGCGACGAGCTCGCCCAGAAGCTCGACCGCTCGCCGACCGTGCCCGAACTCGCCGCCGTGCTCGGGGTGTCGGAGGAGGACGTCGTCGACGGCCTCGCGGTGGGCAACGCCTACACCGCCTCCTCGCTCGACTCCCCGTCCCCGGAGGACGACGGCGGCGAGGGCTCCCTCGCGGACCGCCTCGGCTACGAGGACGCGGCCCTGGAGGGCGTCGAGTACCGCGAGTCGCTGAAGCCGCTGCTCGCCAAACTCCCGCCCCGGGAGCGGCAGATCATCATGCTCCGCTTCTTCGCGAACATGACCCAGTCGCAGATCGGCGAGGAGGTCGGCATCTCACAGATGCACGTCTCGCGCCTGCTCACCCGCACGCTCGCGCAGCTCCGCGAGGGCCTGATCTCCGACTGAGCCTCCGGCCGACTTCCGCGAATCCGCCTCTTGTTGACGTGATGTCAGCCACACTGGGGCGCATGAGCCGCAGGAAGCAGCCGGTACTCGTGGCGGTGGCGCTCTGCCTCGGCGGAGCGCTCACCGCGTGCGGAGGCGGAGGAGACGGCGAGGGATTCACGGCGGTCGGCGCCGGCCCCTCGCCCGGCGGCGCGGTCGCCCCCTCGGGCGCGGTCACCCTGGTCCCGCTGGACAGCCCCACGGCGAGCGGCACCACCTCCAGCACCTCCTCCCCGCCCCCGGCGCCGGACGCACCGCCGGACGGACCGGGGCCGTCACCGTCGCCGTCCGCGTCGGCCGGCAACGGCACGGGGACGGGCACCGGCACGGGTACGGGCACCGGCTCCTCCGGGTCCGGGTCCGCTTCCGGGGGGCGTACGGAACCGGGGGCGCCGCCCGGCGGGGACTCGTCCGGCGGGGGCTCCTCGTCCGGCGGGACGCCGGCCCCGCCGCGTACCCCCGGCACCACCCCCGGCACCACCCCCGGCACCACCGCCGCGCCGACCACCTCCCCCGCGCCCACCACCGCCTCGCCCCGGCCCTCCACGCCGACGCCCGCGCCCGGGCCCGCCGTGCTCACGGTCTCCGCGCCGGTCACCGCCGACGGCGAGCGGCGCTGGTGCGAGCGGGTCACGGTGACCTTCCGGAACACCGGCGGCTCCCCCGCCACCTCCGGCACCGCCGCCTTCGAGACCCACGTCATCGGCGCGCTCGGCGTCGACTGGGGCACGGTCACGACCACCCAGCCGCTGCCGGCCCCGATCGCCCCCGGGGCGGCGCGCAAGCAGACGTACACGGTCTGCCTGGAGTCCTGGCGGGTGCCGCTCGGCATGCGCGTCGAGACCCGCGAGGTGACCGCTACCTGGCGGTGAGCCCGTACCGGACGCCCGTCAGCTCCTCGGAGAGGTCCCAGAGGCGGCGGCCCGTCTCCGGGTCGGCCGCCGTGGCGGAGGGTTCCACCCGGGTCGGGTGGCCGCGGAGCTCGCCGAGGCCGTCCGGGCCGATGAAGTCGCCGCCGGCCGCGTCCGGGGCGGTCGCCGCGTACAGCTGGGGCAGGACGCCGCGCTCCGGGCGCTGGGCGAGCAGCGGGTTGCCGATCCGGCTGTAGAAGAACCGGGAGAAGCCGGTGATGTCCCGGGTCTGGAGGCCGGTCGCGGTGTAGCCGGGGTGGGCGAGGACGCTGCGGACCCGGCTGCCGGCGGCGGTGAGCCGACGGTGCAGCTCGTGGCCGAAGACCGCGTTGGCCAGCTTCGACCGGCTGTAGAAGGCCATCGGGGCGTAGTCGCGCGCGCCGGTGAGGGCGGCGGGGTCGGCGGGGGCGTCGAGGGGGAGGGTGCCCTGCCGGTGCATCAGCGAGCTGACCGTGACCACCCGGCCGTCGGCCGGCAGGAGGTCGAGCAGCAGGCCGGTGAGGGCGAAGTGGCCGAGGTGGTTGGCGGCGAACTGGAGCTCGTGGCCCTGGGCGCTGAGCGTGCGGGGCGGGCCCATGACGCCCGCGTTGTTCACGAGGACGTCGAGGCGCGGATGGTCGGCGCGCAGGCCCTCGGCGAAGGCGCGCACCGAGTCGAGGTCGGCGAGGTCGATCCGGCGGACGGTCAGGAGGTCCGGGGAGACGCCGTCGGCGGTGAGCGCGGCGACGGTCCGCCGGCCCTTCTCCTCGTCCCGTACGGCGAGGATCACCCGGCCGCCCCGCAGGGCGAGGGCGCGGGTGGTGGCGAGGCCGAGGCCGCTGGTGGCCCCGGTGACGACGTGGATCCGGCCGGTGAGGTCGGGGATGGCGTCGGCGGTCCAGTGCGGGGTGCGCGTACGACTCATGCGACACACATTGCCGCGCGTGTCACTCGGTGTCAAACATGTCGGGTGATGTCATGGGCGTCACCGCGTTAGCATCGGTCGGGTGAGCACCCCACCCGCGTCCCGCACCCCGGCCACGGCCCCCGGCGCCCCGGCGCCCGCCGGTCCCGCCCCGCGCGCCTCGACGCTCGCCCAGCGCAAGCGGCAGCTCGTCGCCACCGAGCTGACCGAGACCGCGCTCCAGCTCTTCGCGCACAAGGGCTTCGAGGCCGTCACCGTCGACGAGGTCGCGACCGCCGCCGGGGTCTCGAAGCGGACCTTCTTCCGCTACTTCGCCTCCAAGGAGGACGTGGTCGTCCAGTTCCTGGCCGGGATGGGCGCCGACATGCGGGCGGCGCTGGCCGCCCGGCCGGCCGGGGAGCGGCCCTCGGCCGCGCTGCTGCACGCGGTCTCCGTGCCGCTCGCCGCCTGCGGCGACCACCCCGAGCGGACCCTCCCCGTGGTCCGGCTGATCCTGGGGACGCCCGCGCTGCTCGCCCGCCTCCTGGAGCACGAGGCCGGCTGGCGGGAGGAGCTCGCCGAGGAGCTGGCGGCCCGGCTCGGGCTCGACCCGGCCGGCCTGTACCCGCCGCTCGCGGCCGGTATGGCGCTCACCGCCTTCGAGACGGTGCTCTGCCGGTGGAGCGAGGACGCGGGGAGCGGGAGCGGGAGCGGGGAGAGCCGGGGCGCGGGGAGCGGCGGGGGCCGGGGCGCCGATCCGCTCGCGCTCATCACCGAGGCCTTCGGGATGCTCGCCCCGGCGCTGGACGCCGTACAGGGGTGAGGAACGACGGAGGGGGCCGGTCCCGTACGGATACGGAACCGGCCCCCTGCGTCGTACCGGGGGAACGCGGGTCAGGAGACGGCGAGCCAGACGACCGCCGCGACGACCACGATCGCGCCGATCACGCCGGCGATCACGCCGAGGCGCGGGCCGCCCGCCGAGACGGCCGCGGCCTGCTGCGGCTGGTGCTGGGGGCCCTCGTCGACGAAGGCGCGGAACATCTGGGTGCTGCCGGCGGGGTCGTAGCCCTCGGGGCCCTGGGCGCCCTGGCCGTACGGTGCTTGCGGGTTGTGTGCCATGGGCCAGGACCCTAGCGAAAGCGGGGTGAAGGGCCCAAGCCCCGGCACCCCGCCGCACCCCGACCTCCACCTCGCCTCCGCTTTGCCGATTCTTTAGCACCGTTTGACCGATTTAGTTTGCCTGAAGCAACCATCCATCTCTATGGTTGCCCTAAGCAACAAGTTGGAAGGGGTGCGGTCTCGTGGAGCGTCTCGCGGAGCCGAGCGGCAGCCGCTACGAGGATCTCGCCCGCGCCATCAGCGCGATCGGGGCCGTGAAGCGCGGCGTCGCCCGCGTCCTGCCCGGCGACTGCCAGGGCGGCGCCGCCGCCGTCCTCGCCATGCTCAAGCACCACGGGTCCATGCGGACCAGCCGGCTGGCCGAGCTGATGGCCGTGGACATGTCCGTCTGCAGCCGCCACGTCGCGCACACCGTAGCGCGCGGCTGGGTCGAGCGGCTGCCCGACCCCGACGACGGGCGCTCCCGCATCCTGCGGCTGAGCCCCGAAGGCTTCGCGATGCTCACCGAGCTCGACCGCCGGGTGACCGAAGCCTTCACCCACTACCTCGCGGAGTGGTCCGACGACGACGTCGCACTGCTCACCACCCTGCTCGCCCGACTCCGCGACTCCTTCGGGGACTGCCGGGCCACCCACGCCTGACCACGCCGACCGCGCGTGAGCCTGCCCGACCACCCTGACCACGCTCGCAACCAGAGGAATCCCACTTCATGGCTACGACCACACCCGACACCGGTGTGCGGGGCGCCCCGGCCGCCGAGACCGGAGGCCCCGCGGCTCCGATGACGCACCGTCAGATCATGGAGGCGCTCTCCGGGCTGCTGCTCGGCATGTTCGTCGCCATCCTCTCCTCGACGATCGTCTCCAACGCCCTCCCGCAGATCATCACCGACCTGGAGGGCGGCCAGTCCGCCTACACCTGGGTCGTCACCGCGACCCTGCTGTCGATGACCGCCACCACCCCGCTCTGGGGCAAGCTGGCCGACCTCTTCTCCAAGAAGCTGCTCATCCAGATAGCCCTGACCATCTACGTCGCGGGCTCGGTCGTCGCGGGCCTCTCCCAGTCCACCGGCATGCTGATCGCCTGCCGCGTGATCCAGGGCATCGGCGTCGGCGGTCTCACCGCCCTCTCCCAGGTCATCCTCGCCGCGATGATCGCCCCCCGTGAGCGCGGCCGCTACAGCGGCTACCTCGGCGCGGTCTTCGCCGTCGCCACCGTCGGCGGCCCGCTGCTCGGCGGCGTCATCACCGACACCGAGTGGCTCGGCTGGCGCTGGTGCTTCTACGTCGGCGTGCCGTTCGCGCTGCTCGCCCTGGTCGTCCTCCAGAAGACCCTCAAGCTGCCGGTCGTGAAGCGCGAGGTCAAGGTCGACTGGGCCGGCGCCTTCTTCATCAGCGCCGCCGTCTCCCTGCTCCTCGTCTGGGTCACCTTCGCCGGCGACAAGTACGACTGGATGTCCTGGCAGACCGCCGCCATGGTCGGCGGATCGGTCCTGCTCGGCGCGCTCTTCGTGCTCGTCGAGTCCAAGGCCTCCGAGCCGATCATCCCGCTGCGGCTCTTCCGCAACCGGACCATCACGCTCGCCTCGCTCGCCTCGCTCTTCGTCGGCGTCGCGATGTTCGCCGGCACGGTCTTCTTCAGCCAGTACTTCCAGCTGGCCCGCAACGAGTCGCCGACCATGTCCGGCGTCCTCACCATCCCGATGATCGCCGGCCTCTTCGTCTCCTCGACGGCCTCCGGCCTGATCATCACCAAGACCGGCCGCTGGAAGGCCTGGCTGATCAGCGGCGGCGCGCTCGCCGCAGCGGGCCTCGGCCTCCTCGGCACCCTGCGGTACGACACCCCGTACTGGCACATCGCCCTCTTCATGGCGGTGCTCGGCCTGGGCATCGGCATGATGATGCAGAACCTGGTGCTCTGCACGCAGAACCAGGTCGCCCCCGCCGACCTCGGCGCCGCCTCCTCCGTCGTCACCTTCTTCCGCTCCCTCGGCGGCGCGATCGGCGTCTCGGCGCTCGGCGCGGTCATGGCCCACCGGGTCACGGACTACGTGAAGGAGGGCATCGCGGAGCTCGGCCCGAAGGCCGCGGCTGCGATGGGCCAGGGCGGCCCCGGCGGCGCCATCCCCGACATGGACACGCTGCCCGCCCCGATCCGCACCGTCTTCGAGAGCGCGTACGGACACGGCGTCGGCGACGTCTTCCTCTACGCGGCGCCGTTCGCGCTGCTCGCCTTCCTGGTGACGCTCTTCATCAAGGAGGTCGCGCTGAAGAGCAGCACGGTCACGCCCGAGGAGGCGTAACAGGCTCCCGGCCGCGCTTCGAGCGGAGGCGCGGCCGGGTCGGGACGGAGCGGCGGGCAGGGGACGGCCCGCCGCTTCGTCATGCTTCCGGCGTCCCTCCGGCCTCGCGGGCCACCATGGCCTCGATGCCGGCGACCAGGATGTCCAGGGCGTAGGCGAAGTCCCGCTCCCAGATGGCCGTGACGGAGCCGTGCGAGGCGCGCTCGTCGAGGATGTCGGTCATCGGCTCCAGCGCCTCGCGGAACTGCGGGTCCTCGCGGAAGGCGGCGACGGAGCCGGTGTAGAAGGCGTCCTGCGTCATGCCCGCCTCGGCCGCCCGCCGCTCGAACTGCGACTCGATCGTGCCGTAGCCGTACACGAACTGGAAGACCGCCGACATCGCGCCCGGCTGGCCGCTCAGCGGCAGCCCGGTCTCCCGGACGGCCTCCTGGATCTTCCCGCCGACGGCGATCGCGTGCGGCCCGATGTTCAGGTACTGGCCCGCGCACGGCGACATCCAGGGGTGGCGGACCAGCATCCGCCGGTAGTGCAGGGCGAGCGTCCGGATCCGCTCGCGCCAGTCGGCCCCGGCGGCGACCGCGTCCAGGTCGATCTCCGCGTACACGGTGTCGATCGCGTACTCGATGATGTCGTCCTTGGTGTCCACGTACCAGTACAGGGACATCGCGGTGACGCCGAGCTCGGCCGCGAGCCGCCGCATCGACAGCTTGGCGAGCCCGTCCCGGTCGAGCATCCGCACCGAGGCGGCCACGATCCGGTCCCGGTCGAGCCCGGCGGGGCCGCCGCCGCTGCGGGCGGCCCGCTGCTCCAGCCAGACGCTGGAGCCCGTCGGGTTCCTGGTCCGGTCCGCGGCCTTGACCATGCTCGTACTCCGTCCGTCGGCAGTCGCCACCATGCTAGGCAGCGACGACGGGCTCGGCCGCCACGGGCTGCTCCGTCCGCTCCGCCCGCCTCAGCAGGAAGGCGGCGAGGAGCCCGCCGACGAGGACGGCGACCGCGCCGACCAGCTGGCTGGTCTGGAGCCCGGAGGCGAAGGCGTCGGAGATCCGTGCCCGCTCGGCGTCGTCGCCGGCCGCCGCGAGGGCCGCCGGGAGCGAGGTGGCGGTGACGGTGACGAGGGCGGCGAAGCGGGCGTTGAGGACGGCGCCGAGGACGGCGACGCCGAGGCCGTTGCCGAACTCGGCGAGGGTGCCGTTGACGCCCGCGCCCACACCGGCCTTCTCCGGCGGGATCGCGCTCATGATCGCGTTGGCCATGGCCGGGTTGGAGACCGCGAGGCCGACGCCCATCAGGACCAGGCCCAGCAGCATGCCCCAGTAGGTGCCGTCCGTGCCGCCGCCGATCAGGGCGATCGACGCGAGACCGGCGGCGACCAGCGTCATGCCGACCGTGACGGTGAGCGGGGTGCCGAGCTTCATCACGATCCGCGGGCCGACGCCGCTGAGGTTGAGGACGACCACGGTCAGCGCGAGCGGCGCCATCCGCAGACCGGCCTCCAGCGGCGCGTAGCCGAGCACGAACTGGAGGTGCTGGGTGAGCAGGAACAGCGAGCCGCCCATCCCGAACATCACCAGGATCGCGCCGGCGACCGCGCCCACGAACTTCTGGTTGCGGAAGAAGTGCATGTCGAGCATCGGGTACGGGGTCCGCAGCTCCCACAGCGCGAAGGCGGCGAGCACGACGACGCCGATCGCGGCCGGGACCAGCACCTCGGTGGAGGTCCAGCCGTGCTCGGGGCCGGTGATGATCGCGTACACGGCGGCGGTCATGCCGATGGTGGAGAGCAGCGCGCCCAGCAGGTCCGGGCGGTCGCCCTGGGGGTTCTTCGACTCGGGGACGAGCTTGAGGACGGCGACCAGGCCGATCACGGCCACCGGGATGTTGATCAGGAAGATCATCCCCCACCAGAAGTGGTCGAGGATCACGCCGCCGATCAGCGGGCCCGCGGCGAAGCCGAGCGAGCTGACGGTGGCCCAGAGGGCGATGGCCTTCACGCGCTCGGAGTCGTCGAAGATCTGCATGACGACGGCGAGGGTGGTGGTCATCAGGAGCGCGCCGCCGACGCCCATGCCCGCGCGGGCGGCGATCAGCTGCGCGGTGGAGCCGGCGAGACCGGCGGCGAGCGAGCCGAGGCCGAAGAGCGCGAGGCCGACGGCGAGCAGCTTCTTGCGGCCGTAGCGGTCGGCGGCGTTGCCCGCCGTCAGGAGCAGGCCGGACTGGACGAGCGAGTAGGCGTTGATCATCCACTGGATGTCGCTGGTGGAGGCGTGGAGCTCGGTGGTCAGCGAGGGGATGGCGACGCTGAGGACGGTGTTGTCGAGGAGCACGGTGAGCTGGGCGAGACAGATGACGCCGAGGATCAGCCAGCGCTGGGGATGGCCGCCTGTCGCCGTGGGCGTGGCCGTCATGGAAACTCCTTATACGGTGTACGAGGGGGAAGCTCGTACACCGTATAGGAGGCCTCTTACGCTGTATAGGGCTTTTTATTCCGGGGTGGCGGTCAGGTCGTAGAAGGTGGTGCCGCCGACGGTGGTGGCGGTGAAGGTCTCCTGGACCCAGGTGCTGATCTCGGAGCCGCCTCCCACGGCGCCTCCCATGCCGCCTCCACCTCCTTCGCCGCTTCCGCCGCCTCCGCCGCTTCCGATGAAGTAGTGGATCCGGCCTTCGGCGACGTACTGCTTGAACTGGGCGAGGGTCGGGGACGGGTCGCTGCCGTTGAAGCCGCCGATCGCCATGACCGGCTTCTCGGTGGCGAGCTGGTAACTGGCCGCGTTCTGCGCGCCGACGGCCGCGGCGGCCCAGGTGTACGCGTCGGCGTCCTGGAGCAGCTTCGCCTTGGCCTCCGCACCGACGGTGGCGCCGTTGAGCAGTCCGCCCATGCCGCCGCCTCCCATGCCGCCGCGCTCGCCGAAGGCCGGCATCCGACCGGTCTGGCCCGTGGGGGGCTGCTGACCGCCCTGGGTCTGACCGCCGCCCTGGGTCTGACCGCCGCCGGGGAAGCCGTTCGGGGGCTGCATGCCGTTGGGAGGCTGTGCGCCGCCCGCCTGGCCGCCGCCGTCCGTGCCCTGGCCGCCGTCCGCGCCCTGGCCGCCGCCGTCCATCCGCTGCGTCCCGGCCGGGAGTTCGCCGCCGCCCGGGAACCCGCGGCCGCCGCCGCCCGGTCCCCGGCCGCCGAAGCCGGCGCCCGCCGGGCCCGCCGTGACGATGGAGCCCTGGTGACCGGTGGAGAGCGTCTCCAGGGTGTACGCGAACGGGGCCGCGAGGCCCGCCGCCAGGCCGAGGCCCGCCGCCGCCAGGCCCAGGCGCCGGTCGACCCGGCCCGCGGCGAGCAGGCCGAGCACGGCCACCGCGCCCGCGACGAGCACGGTCCAGCGCAGCCAGGGGAGGTAGTCCGGCGTACGGCCAAGCAGCGTCCAGGACCACCAGGCCGTCACGCCGACCGCGGCCGCGAGGCCGGCGGAAGCGGGCAACCGGGTCCGCTCCTCCCACAGCACCGCCGCGCCCATGCCGACGAGGGCGGCGAGGTACGGGGCCAGGGCCACCGTGTAGTACTCGTGGAAGATGCCGGCCATGAAGCTGAAGACGCCGAGGGTCATCAGCAGCGAGCCGCCCCACACGAGGAACGCGGCCCGGGCCGTGTCCGTGCGCGGCGCCCGCCAGGTGACGACGAGTCCGGCGACGAGCAGCAGCAGCGCGGCCGGGAGCAGCCAGGAGACCTGGCCTCCGATGGAGTCGTTGAACATCCGCAGCAGCCCGGTCTCGCCCCAGCGGCCGCCCTGTCCGCCGCCGGGTCCGCCCCCGCCGCCGACGCTGCCGACCTCGTCGCCGTTGATCCGGCCCAGGCCGTTGTAGCCGAAGGTCAGCTCCAGGAAGCTGTTGTTCTGCGAGCCGCCGACGTACGGGCGCGAGGCCGCCGGCCAGAGCTCGACGAGCGCCACCCACCAGCCGCCGGAGACGATCAGCGCGAGCCCGGCGAGGCCCAGCTGGCCGCACCGCTTCAGCGGCCGGGAGGGCGCGCACACCGCGTACACGAGCGCGAGCGGCGGCAGGATCAGGAAGGCCTGGAGGGTCTTCGTCAGGAAGGCGAAACCGAACGCGACCCCGGCCGCGACCAGCCACTTCGTGGAGCCCTCGGCCCGCTCCAGGGCCCGCAGCACCGCGTACGCGGCCACGGTCATGAGCAGGGCGAGCAGCGCGTCCGGGTTGTTGAAGCGGAACATGAGCGCGGCGACCGGGGTGAGCGCGAGCACCGTGCCCGCGATCAGGCCGGCGCCCGCGCCGAAGCGGCGGCGGACGGCCGCGTACAGCACGGCGACCGTGCCCACGCCCATCAGCACCTCGGGCAGCAGGATCTGCCAGGAGCCGAGGCCGAAGAGGCGGACGGAGAGCGCCATCGGCCAGAGCGCGGCCGGCGGCTTGTCGACGGTGATGGCGTTCGCCGCGTCGAGCGAGCCGAAGAAGAAGGCCTTCCAGCTCTCGCCGCCGGCCTGGACGGCCGCCGAGTAGAAGGAGTTGGCGTAGCCGGAGGCGGTCAGGTTCCACAGGTAGAGCGCGGTGGTGACGGCGAGCAGGCCGAGGAAGGCCGGGCGTACCCAGGGGGCGTCGTCGGGACGGCCGCGCCACAGCCGGGCGAGCCGGCCGGGGGCGCGGGGGCCGGCGTGCGCGGCCGGCGGCGCGGGTGGGTTCACGGGCGGGGTGAGGGCGGTCATCGGGGGTCCCCCGTGGGGTGTCGGCGGTCCGGGAAGACCCAGAGCCGGAAGAGCAGGAAGCGGAGCACGGTCGCGGCGAGGTTGGCGACGACGAGCACGGCGAGTTCGGTGGAGTGCGCCGGGTCGCCGGTGGCCGCGCCGAGCGCCGCGAGGGAGCCGCTGGTCAGGGCGAGGCCGATGGCGAAGACGACGAGTCCCTGCGCCTGGTGGCGGACGGCCCGGTCGCGGCCCCGGACGCCGAAGGTGAGCCGGCGGTTGGCGGCCGTGTTGGCGACGGCGGAGAGGAGGAGGGCGGCGGCGTTGGCGAGCTGGGCGCCGGTGCCGAGCCGGAAGAGGGAGTAGAGCGCCAGGTAGAAGAGGGTGGAGAGCACGCCGACGACGCAGAAGCCGACGAGCTGGCGGGCGAGTCCGCCGGGCACCCCGGAGAGCTCGCGGTCGCGCGGGTCGTCGCCGAAGGGCCGGGCGAGCCGGTCCAGCGGCAGCGAGCCGGTCGCGAGCGCCCTCCCGACCCGCCAGACGCCCTTCAGGTCGTCGGTGGCGGTCTTCACGAGGTGCACGGTCGAGTCGGGGTCGTCGATCCAGTCGACCGGCACCTCGTGGATCCGCAGTCCGGCCCGCTCGGCGAGGACGAGCATCTCGGTGTCGAAGAACCAGCCGGTGTCCTCGACCATCGGGAGCAGCCGCTCGGCGACGTCGCGCCGGATCGCCTTGAAGCCGCACTGGGCGTCGGAGAAGCGGGCGGCGAGCGAGCCGCGCAGGATCAGGTTGTAGGCGCGGGAGACGAACTCCCGCTTGGGCCCGCGCACCACCCGCGAGGAGCGGGCGAGCCGGGAGCCGATGGCCAGGTCGGAGTGGCCGGAGATGAGCGGCGCGACCAGCGGGAGGAGCGCGTTGAGGTCGGTGGAGAGGTCCACGTCCATGTAGGCGAGGACGGGGGCGTCGGAGGCCGACCACACGGTCCGCAACGCCCGGCCGCGGCCCTTCTGTTCGAGCCGTACGGACCGCACCTCGGGCACCTCGGCGGCGAGGGCGGCGGCGATGGCGGGCGTGGCGTCGGTGGAGGCGTTGTCGGCGACGGTGACGCGGAAGCCGTACGGGAAGGTGCGCGTGAGGTGCGCGTGGAGCCGGCGGACGCACGGCTCCAGGTCCTTCTCCTCGTTGTAGACGGGGATCACCACGTCCAGAACGGGCCGGCCCGCTTCGCTCACCGGCAGGTGCTCCCGGGCGGGGAGGGTGCCGGGGGCCTGCGTCGCGGGCCCCGCGAGGGTGTGGGTTCGCATGTCCACGACCCTCGACGGGCCCGCTGTCACGGCTGTGTGATCAGCCTGTGGTCAGCCTGTGAGTGCGCGCCCACGGGGTTCTTCTCCGCCGGGAGGATCACCGAGAAGACCGTCCGTCCGGGGACCGAGGCGACGGTCACCTCGCCGCCGTGGGCGGCGACGACGGCGCGCACGATGGCGAGGCCGAGCCCGGTGGAGCCGGCCTGCCGGGAGCGGGAGGCGTCGCCGCGGGCGAAGCGTTCGAAGACGGCGGGCAGCAGCCCGGGCGGGATGCCGGGCCCGTCGTCCTGGACCTCGACGACGACGGCCGCGCCCTCGCCCCGGACGCGGGCGGTGACGGTGGTGCCGGGCGGGGTGTGGGTGCGGGCGTTGGCGAGCAGGTTGAGCAGCACCTGCTGGAGGCGGGCCCCGTCGCCGCGGACCGCCGTCTCCCGCCCGTCCCCGGGCAGTTCGAGGCGCCAGTGGTGGTCGGGCCCGGCCGCGCGGGCGTCGCCGACGGCGTCCACGACCAGCGGGACCAGGTCGGTGGTCTCGTCCGAGAGGGGGCGTCCGGCGTCGAGCCGGGCGAGCAGCAGCAGGTCCTCGACCAGGCCGGTCATCCGGGTCGCCTCGGACTCGATCCGGCCGAGCGCGTGCCGGGTGTCGGGGCCGCACTCCTCCCGGCCGCGCCGGGTGAGTTCGGCGTAGCCGCGGATGGAGGCGAGCGGGGTGCGCAGTTCGTGGCTGGCGTCGGCGACGAACTGCCGGACCCGGGTCTCGCTCTGCTGGCGGGCGTCGAGGGCCGCGTGCACGTGGTCGAGCATCCGGTTGAGCGCGGCGCCGACCTGTCCGACCTCGGTCCGTGGATCGGCCTCGGCGTCCGGCACCCGCTGGTGGAGCGCGACCTCGCCGCTGTGCAGCGGCAGCCGGGCGACCTGGGCGGCGGTGGCGGCGACCCTGCGCAGCGGCCGCAGCGCGATCCGGACGAGGACCGTCCCGGCGAGGGAGGCGGCGGCGAGGGAGGCGCCGGTGAGGCTGAGCTCGACGAGGACGAGGGTGGAGAGGGCGTTCTCGACCTCGGTGAGCGGGATGCCGGTGAGGAAGGCGCCGTGGGCGCCCTCGGTGTGGACGACCCGGTACGAGCCGAGCCCGCCGGGGAGGTCGACGGTGTGCGCCCGGCCGTCGCGGGGCACGGCGGCGAGCGCGCTCTCCTGCGCCGCGTCCAGCTCCCTGACCGGGAAGCGGGGTCCGTCGCCCGTGCCGCTGCCGGCCACCTCCGTCGAGTACCCGGCCTCGGTGACCTTCCCGTCGTCGACGACGGCGCCGAGCGTGCCGATCGGCGAGCCCGGCGTGCCGAGGAAGGCGAGCGGCTCACGGCCGCGGAGCGGGTCGGGTCCGAGCGGCGCTCCCGGCGGCCCGGCGGCCCGCTGGGCGAGGCCGGTGAGCTGCTCGTCGGCCCGGTCGTAGAGGTAGGAGCGGTACGCGATGGTGGTGACCGCGCCGATGACGGCCGCGACGACCGCGATCAGCGCGACGGCGGAGACCACGAGCCGTGTCCGCAGCGACCACGGCCGCCGGGATCCGCTCCGGGGACGGAGGAGGGGGCGGAGCCGGGGACGGAGGCGCACGGGGCCTACTCCCCCGGCTTGATGAGGTAGCCGGCCCCCCGCCGGGTGTGGATCATCGGCGAGCGCCCGGCGTCGATCTTCCGGCGCAGGTAGGAGATGTACAGCTCGACGACGTTGGCCTGGCCGCCGAAGTCGTACGACCACACGCGGTCGAGGATCTGGGCCTTGCTGAGCACCCGGCGCGGGTTGCGCATGAGGTAGCGCAGCAGCTCGAACTCGGTGGCGGTGAGGTGGATCGAGTCGCCGCCCCGGGTGACCTCGTGGCTGTCCTCGTCGAGGGTGAGGTCGCCGACCACGAGGACCGACTCGCTGCGGGCCTGCGCCGCGCCCGAGCGCCGGATCAGGCCGCGCAGCCGGGCGACGACCTCCTCCAGGCTGAACGGCTTGGTGACGTAGTCGTCGCCGCCGGCCGTGAGCCCGGCGATCCGGTCCTCCACGGCGTCCTTCGCCGTCAGGAAGAGGACCGGCACCTCGGGCAGCTCGCGCCGGATCGAGCCGAGCAGGCTGAGCCCGTCGACGTCCGGGAGCATGATGTCCAGGATGACGACGTCGGGCCGGAACTCGCGGACGGCCCGCAGGGCACCGGCCCCGTCGCCGGCGCTGCGGACCTGCCAGCCCTCGTAGCGCAGGGCCATCGAGAGCAGCTCGGAGAGGGAGGCCTCGTCGTCCACGACGAGGACGCGGACGGCGGTGCCGTCGGCACGGAGCAGATCGGCGCGGGTGCCGCGGCGGGCTGAAGTGCTGCGAGTGGTGACGGTCATGGCACCACGCTGGCCGCCGCCGCTGAGATCCCCCTTGCGCTTTCCTGTGAATTCCCTGAGAAAGCCGTGGGCCTCCCCGGTCAGGGTTTCACGTGAAACATCGCGGCGCCGTTGTCGTGCAGCACCGCCCGGAGCCAGTCGTCGCCGAGCCCGAGCCGCTCCAGGGCGTCGAGCTGGTGGACGTACGGGTACGGGATGTTCGGGAAGTCGGAGCCCAGCAGGATCCGGTCCTGGAGGTCGACGAGCCGCTTGAGCGCCTCGCGCGGGAAGGGCGCGAGCCGCTCGCTGAAGTCCGTGAACGCCATGGTGGTGTCCAGGTGCACGCCCGCGTACCGCTCCGCGAGCCCGAGGAAGTCCTCGTACTCCGGCATGCCCATGTGCGCGACGATCATCCGCAGACGGGGATGGCGGGCGAGCAGCTCCCCGGCCGGTCCCGGTCCGGTGAAGGCGCCGGGCGCGGGCCCGGAGCCGCAGTGGACGACGACCGGCGTCCCGCTCTCGGCAAGCAGTCCCCACACCTCTTCGAGGAGCGGGTCGTTGGGGTCGAAGCCGCCGACCTGGACGTGCACCTTGAAGACCCTGGCCCCGGCGTCGAGGGCCCCCCGGACGTACCCGGCGGCCCCGGGCTCGGGGAAGAAGGTCGCGGTGTGCAGACAGCCGGGCGTCCGCGCGGCGAAGTCGGCGGCCCAGGAGTTGAGCCAGGCGCCCATCCCCGGCTTGTGCGGGTAGAGCATCGAGGTGAAGGCCCGCACGCCGAAGCCGCGCAGCAGCTCGACCCGCCGGTCCTCCTCCTCGCGGTAGGTGATGGGCCAGGGCTGCCCGGTCATCGGCCCGACGGCGTCGAAGTACGCCCAGACCTTGTCGAGCACGTTCTTCGGCATGAAGTGGGTGTGGACGTCGACGAGCCCGGGCAGCCCGAGCCGGGCGGTCAGTCCCCGTACGGCCTCACGCTCGTTCAAAGCCGTAGCTCCGCTCGACCTTCCCGATGTGGCAGCTGTACGCCTCGTACCAGTGCTCGCGCCCGTACGACTTCGCCGCCAGGTGCGCGGAGTCGAGCCGCCAGGCGTCGAGGGCCTCCAGGTCACGGAAGTAGGCGACGGTGATGCCGAGGCCGCCGGGGGTGCGGGCCGACTCGTAACCGAGGAAGCCGGGGACGGAGGCGACCCGCTCGCGCAGCTCGGCGGCCGTGTCGGCGTACCCCTCGGGGGCGTCGGGCCGCAAGGAGGTGAAGACGGCGGTGTAGTACGGCGGTTCGAGCCCGGAGATCGGTTTCTGCGTCATGCGATCACCCTCGCCGGGCGGCCCGGACGCTGTCCACGGCCGCCGGCCAAAGGGATCCAAGACTTTACGAACGGGAGCCGGTCAGAACAGCCCGTCCTGCCCGCTCCCGGCGGCGGCGACGCCCACGGGCACGCTCCAGACGTCCGCCTCCCCGCCCCTTTCCAGCCCCCACCCGCCGAGCAGCCGCCCGTCGAGCACGAGATGGCGGCCGGCGGGATCACGCAGATGCAGGTCGGGGCCGGCCGCGGCGAGCACCCGCCCGGTGACGATCCCGCCGTCGACGAGCTGGGTGACGCTCCCGTCGAGCGCGGGCAGCTCCCCGAGCCCGAAGACCTCCCCGTGGTCGTACGCGGCGAACGGCAGCGCCTCCAGGGTCTCGCCCCAGCCCCCGACGCCCAGGGCCCGGCCGTACAGCTCCTCGATCTCACCGCGCCGGGCGGCGGGGTCCGGCAGCCCGACCCGCAGCGCCCGCTTCCGCTCGTACGACACCCGGTCGGGCACGCCGAGCGCCTGCCGCAGCACCTCCTCCGTCCGCCGGGCGGCCATCAGCGGCCCGCGCCCGAGCCAGCAGAAGGCGACCGCGCCCTGTTCGAGGAGACGCGCGGACCCCCGGTGCTCCCCCGTGATCCCGACCTTCACGGCGCCGGGCCCGAACCAGGCGAGGTAGACGCGGTAGGGCCGGGGGTCGTCCGCGAAGGTGTCGGCGGCCACGGAGTGCGCCCGGTCGAGCCGCGCGCACGCGGGGCAGAGCCCGCCGGTGGACCGCCCGGGCACGGCGGCGCCGAGCGGGCAGGCGTTCCCCCGCACCCCGGCGCAGACCCGGCCGCCGACGGCCCGGAAGCCGAGCGGCCGCCCGTACGCGACCGGGCTCGTCCGGCCGCCCCACCACCGCAGCACGGCCGCACCGTCGACCCACCCGACCCCGCCGCTCCGCCACACGCCCCGGTCACCTCCCATGCCCCCATCCTCCCCTCAGGGCAGGACGTAGATCCGCGTCCCGTCCGGGCAGGGGTCGCCGACCTCGCGCATGCAGCCCCGCTCGATGAGCCGCCGGACGCAGTCGCGGACGCGCTCGCCGGAGAGGCCGGTGCGCCGGGTGACGTCCTGGGGGCGGCAGCGGACGCCGCCGCGGACGAGGGCCGGGGCGAGGTAGCTGGCGACCGCCCGCATGTCGCCGCTGATCTCCCAGGACTCGACCAGCTCCTGCGCGCTGAGCGGCGGCGGACCTTCGCCGCCCCGCTGGCGGGGCACGGCGAACGAGCGCTCAAGGGAGTCGGCGACCCTTGAGAGGCTGCGCCGCGTCTCCCGCAGCAGCTCCGCGTACGCGACGAGGTCCGCGGCGCCCTCGTCGATGCGCCCTTCCAGCCGGACGAGGACGTCGACGAGCTCGGGCGGCAGCACGAACCCGCTGTGCGCGGGCGCCGGTTCGAGTCCGTAGCCGCCGTGCCGCTGCACCTCGGCGACCAGCTCGCCCACCCAGGCCCGGAACGGCCCGGCCTCCGGCGCGCGACAGGCGGTGACGAGCTGCACGAGCCCGGGGAGGCTCACCATGCGGGCGGTGCCCCGGATGCCGCTGCGCGCGAGGACGTCCGGGCTCGGGGCCAGTTCGCGGGCCGGCGCCAGGCACCAGGCGGGCAGGACCACGCTGCGCAGCGCCTCCCGCGGCCCGGCGTAGCCGAGCTGCCGGGCCACGTCCACGACGGGGAACCAGTGCGCCCCGTCGACGGCCGTCATCCGTCTCAGCCGGCCTCCCGCGGCGGCCCGAACGAAGTCATCGATGTCGATCGCGTCCAACGATCATCACCTCCACCCGCACGCTAGGCCGAAGGCATATTCAACTGACATGCAAATCTGATGGGTTCACCCAAAAGGGGAAGGCCCCGGGCAAACCCGGGGCCTTCGAAGTAATCTCCGCGTCCGCCTGCTCCGCTAGCGGGCGACGAACTGCGTGAGGATCGCCTGCACCTCGTAGATGTCCACGCCCTTGGTGAACGTCTTGGTGACCGGCAGCTGCTGACCGGAGATCCAGATCTTCAGCTCGGCGTCGAGGTCGAAGGTGCCGGCCGTCTCGACGGCGAAGTGCGTGATGCTCCGGTACGGGATCGAGTGGTACTCGACCTTCTTGCCGGTGATGCCCTGCTTGTCGACGAGCACGAGCCGTCGGTCCGTGAAGAAGATGACGTCACGGATCAGCAGGTACGCGGCGTGCACCTGCTCCCCCTGGCCGAGCAGCCGCGCGTAGTCCTGCTGCGCCTGCGCCGGATCGATGGCGTGCGCGTTCCCGAAGAGCGCCATGGCTCTACCCCCCACATTTCAGCCAAAAAATACGATCATCCGAACCTAACCCCACGCACCCCACCGCTGGCAACGCCCGAATCCCACCCGGACAACGCAAGAGGCCCGGACTCTCGTCCGGGCCTCTTGTCTGTGTGCACTCGGCAGGATTCGAACCTGCAACCTTCTGATCCGTAGTCAGATGCTCTATCCGTTAAGCTACGAGTGCTTGTTTTTAGTTCTTGTCTCCGTTTCCCGGCCCTTTCGGCCCGCTGTCCCGGCGACAGGAAGAACATTACATGAGTCCCGGCGTCATGTGAAATCCGATTAGCCCACCCCCTCTGACCTGCGGAAACGTCATCGAGGGGGGTCGGGGGCGGTGGGGTGGAGCGGGGGGTTCCAGCCCGGGGAACGGGGCTGGAGGGGGAGAAAGAGACCGGGGTCACATGAGGGCGGGGCCGGTGGCGCGCTCCCTGGCAAGAGGGCGTCTCCAGTCGGAGGGCGCGGGTGGGAAAACCGGTCCGGGAACGGCGGAAGCCCCGGCCGTGGGGCCGGGGCTTCCTGAAGCGGAGGCGGAGGGATTTGAACCCTCGATGGGCGATAAAGCCCAAACCGCATTAGCAGTGCGGCGCCATAGACCGGACTAGGCGACGCCTCCTCGCACCCCGCGCATGCGCGGATGGTGCGTGCAGATGATGACACAGGCGAGCCTCGTGTCACCAATCGCTTTCACCGTACCGGGCGGGCGGGGTGCAGGGCAAAGCCCCGGCGCGTCCCGAGGACCCCGTCCGGGCCCCCGCGCGGCGCACCCCGGTTGCGCAACGCGCCCGGGGTCGCAGCGTTAGAGAGGTGTCCCGCTCCTGCCCGTCCGCACGTCTCCGGAGTCGTTCCATGCCACTGCGCCGTCTCGCCCTCCCCGCCGCGCTCGCCGCCGCCTTCGTCACCTCCCTCACCTCCCTCGCCGGCGCCGCCTCGGCCGGGCCGCTGCCGCCGCTGCCGCTGCTGTCGCCGCCCGACGCGCTGACGGTGACCGTCACCGGGAGCGGGAACCCGCAGGCCGAGGGGAGCTGGAAGCTGACCTGTGACGACCGGCCGGGCGGCGACCATCCGGCGGCCGCGCGGGCCTGCGAGCGCCTGGCGGGCTTCGCGCGCGCCGGGGAGAACCCCTTCGCGCCGGTCCCGGCGGACGCCCTGTGCACGCAGATCCACGGCGGGCCGGTGACCGCTCAGGTGACCGGCACCTGGCAGGGACGCCGGATCGACGCCCGCTTCTCCCGCGCGAACGGCTGCGAGATCGACCGCTGGGAGAACATGGAACCGCTCCTTCCGAGCGTCCGGGGCTGACGGGACGATCGGGGGCGCCGTTAGACTCCCTCCGTGACAGGGCCGCCGCCCGAGGGGCAAGATGGGGCCGGCCCGCCGTCACGGCACATGCCGGACGGCGCACACCGCGGGCACGGCCCGCGCGCAATTGCAGGCGTCAGGGAGGAAGCGTCGTCGTGAGCAGCAGGCCATCCCGAGGCGCTGCTCGCCTCGCAGCCATACTCGACGCCCTCCCCGACGGCCTCGTGCTCGTCAATTGCAACGGCACGGTCGTCAACGCCAACACCATCGCCCTCGGCATGTTCGAGACCCCCGGCACCGCGCTCGTCGGCCGTGGGCTGCTCGATCTGCTGCCCACCTTCGACTCGCGCCTGATCCCCGGCTCGATGCGCCGCCCCGACCCGGCGGACGAGCTCGGCCGGACCAAGCCGATGCGGATGATGGCCCGCCGCACCGACGGCGGCGAGTTCCCCGTCGAGGTGACGAGCGCCAGCCTGGAGGACGGCCGCGAGGCGTACGACTCGTACGCCTCCTACACCGGCGACGAGCTGCTGATGCTCGTCGTCCGCGACCTCACCGGCACCCTCGACACCGAGGCCGAGCTGGCCCGCTCGCAGCGGCAGACCGAGATGATCCTGCGGGCCGCCTCCGAGGGCGTCGTCGGCACGGACACCGACGGCCGGGTCGTCCTCGTGAACCCCGCCTTCGCGCAGATCCTCGGCTACCGCGCCGGCGAGCTGGGCGGAGCCGAGCTGCACCCGCTGATCCTCCCCAAGCGCGCCGACGGCACCCCCTTCCCGTACGAGGAGTCCCCGCTCGCCGACACCCTCAAGTCGGGCCGCAAGCACCGGGTGCGCGGCCAGGTGCTGTGGTCGAAGGCCGGCGACCGGGTGCCGGTCGACCTGACGACCGCTCCGGTGCGCGACGGCGACCAGCTCGTCGGCGCCGTGATGACCTTCACCGACCGCCGCCCCCACGAGGAACTGGTCGCGCAGCAGGAGGAGCTGGCCGAGCGGCACGCCGCCGAGCTGGCCGAACTGACCGAGCGGCACGCCACCGAACTCGCCGACCGGGCCGAGCGGCACGCGGCCGAGCGCGAGGCGCAGGCGGAGAAGTACGCGGCCCTCGCCTCCCGGCACGCCCAGCTGACCGCCGTACTGGCCGAGTCGCTGCGCGGGCCCCTGGAGGAGCTGCGCGGCGAGCTGGGTTCGCTCGCCGCCGACGACGGCGTGCAGCTGTGGCCCGAGGCCAACCGGCTGCTGCACCACCTGGTCGCCGGGTCCGCCCGGATGACCACCCTCGTCGACAACGTCCTCGGCTACCAGCGCCTGGACTCCGGCGAGGAGGAGCTCGACCGGAAGGTCGCGCTGCTCGACGGGATCGTCACCGGCGGCATCGACGCCGCCGTGGAGCTGATCGGCCCGGGCCGCGCGCAGTTCGCCGTGCACGCGCCGCCGATCGAGGCCGAGGTCGACGCCGGCCGGCTGGCGACCGCGCTCGCCCACCTCGTCGCGGACGTGGCCGGGGTCGACGCCACCGGCAAGACCCGCGCCTCGGCGCAGGGCACCGCCGGGCCCGCCGACTCCACGATCGTGGTCGCGGCGGCGCAGCGCGGCGAGGTCGTCCGCATCGAGGTCCGCGGCCCGTACGCGGGCGGCGACCCGGTCCACGGGCCCATCGTGCGCGGGATCGTGGCGGCGCACGGCGGTGTCGTGCAGACCCACGAGGTGCCGGGGACGAGCGGCGGCGCGTACGTCCTGGAGGTGCCGATCGGCGCGGGCCGGGGAACCGTTCCCGCAGCCGAGGTGGCCCTCGCGTCCGAGTCCCCGGTCGTGCCCGAGGCCGTACCCGCGGCCCTTCCCGAGGCCGGGGCCACGCCCGCGCTCGCGCCCACGCCCACGCCCACCCCTGGGCCCGTGCCCGCTCCCGTGTCCGAGACCACGCCCGAGGCCGAGCCGTCGAGCGGACCCTCCGCCGGCGCCTCGCCGGAGGCCGGGCCCGCGGCCGGTGTGCCGGCGCTGCCCGCGCAGGCCTCCGGTCCGGTGGACGGCGGGACCGCGGGCGGTTCCGGGCGGCGCCGGGCCCGGCGCCCCTCCACGGACGCGTTCCTGGAGAGCGCGACCTCCCCGGAGGGCGGTGCCGGGGCGGTCGCCGTGCCGGCCGCGGGTGGCGGACGCCGCCGCGCCCGCACGGAGGAGGCCCCCGGGCCCGCCGAACTGATCCCCGCCCAGCAGTCCACCGGCGTGGAACCGACCGGCCGCCGCCGGGGCCGGCCCGCCGAGGGCTCCGTCGTGACCGCCGCCGAGGGCGCCCAGGAGCGGGCCGCGCTCGGTGCCGCCGTGCCGCCGCAGGGCGTGGCCCCCGTCGAGCCCACCGGTGCCCTCGCACCGGCTCCGGCCCTGCCGGCCGCGCCGCAGGGCGGCGCGATCGCCGTGGCCTCCCCCGGGGGTGCCGAGGCCGAGCGGCCGACCGGTCGCCGCCGGCGGGCGCTCGCCGCCGCGCAGGAGCGGGCCGCCGCCGCCGAGGCGGGGCCCCGGACGCCGTTCGCGCTGCCGCCGGCCGAGGCCGACCGCGACGAACCGCCGGCCGCCGACGTCGGCGAGGCCGGTGCCGCGCCCGAGGAGCGGCCGCAGCACGGAGCCGCACGGGACGTGCCCGCCGGGCACACTCCCCCGCAGCCGCACCCCCTCCCGGCGACTCCGGCGGCTCCGGCGGCTCCGGCCGCCACCGCGGTCCCGGCCACGGGACTCGCGCCCGTGCCCGCGCCCATGCCCGCACCGACGCCGGCTCCGGCGCCCGCGCCCCTCGCCGTACCGCCGGCCGCCGCGACCGCCCCGTCCGCGACGCCCGCGAACGGCACCGCCACGCCGTCCGGCACCGGCACCGGCACCGGTTCCGTACCGCTGCCTCCCGAACTTCCGATGCCCGCGCCCAAGCCCGCCACCGCGCCGTCTCCGGCGCCGTCGGTGCCGTCGGCTCCGCTGCCGAAGGACTCCACGCAGGGGCGGGCGTTCAGCGTGCGCACGCTCGGGCAGGGGGTGCCCTTCGCGCCGCCGCTCCAGGCGGGGACGCCCGTGGCCGCTCCGTCGAACGGTTCGGGCCGGCGCCGCAAGCTCGCGACGCCGCCGGAGCTCGACCCGTCGGCCTCCGCCCCGGCCGCTCCTGCCCCGGCCGCCGCGCCGGCACCGCTCCCGGCTGCCGCGCCCGTGCCCGCTCCCGTGCCCGCCGCCGAGTCCGAGGGGCGCGGGCGGGCGTTCGCGATAGGGGCGCCGGCCGAGGGGTCCGACGAGGGGCCCGAGCCGCTCGACGGCCCCGGCGGTGCCGTCGAGGTCGTGAACCGGCCCGCGCCGCTGCCCGTCGACGACGAACTGCCCCCGGAGCCGCTCGACAACCCGCGCCGGCTGCTCGTCTGGCCCGCGCCGGACGTCACCACCCAGCAGGCGCTGAGCGACCGCGGCTACCGGCCGGTGATCGTGCACTCCCGCGAGGAGGTCGACGCGCAGATCGCCGCCTTCCCGGCCGCGCTCTTCGTCGACCCGCTGACCGGTCCGATCACCCGGACCGCGCTCCAGTCGCTGCGCCAGGCGGCCGTCTCCGCCGAGGTGCCGGTGCTGCTCGCGGCCGGGCTCGGGCAGGCGGGCCGCGAGGAGGCGTACGGCGCCGATCCCGCCGTCCTGCTCAAGGCGCTCGCGCCGCGCGACAGCGAGCAGCACCCCTCGCGGGTCCTGGTCATCGAGGAGAACGAGCACATCGCCGACGCCCTCGCCGCCACCCTGGAGCGGCGCGGGATGCAGGTGGTGCGCGCCGCCACGGACACCGAGGCGGTGGCGCTGGCCGGCGAGACGCGGCCGAACCTGGTGGTCATGGACCTCATGCAGGTGCGCCGCCGACGGGCCGGGATCATCGACTGGCTGCGGGCGAACGGGCAGCTCAACCGCACCCCGCTGGTCGTCTACACCTCGGCCGGCCTCGACGCCGAGCGGCTGCCGGAGCTGTCCTCCGGCGAGACGGTCCTCTTCCTGGCGGAGCGCTCCAACAGCGCCGAGGTCCAGGCCCGGATCGTCGACCTGCTGGCGAAGATCGGCACCAACTGACGAGAGGGGGAGGGCCGCCGACGCGGCCCTCCCCCTCTCGTCGTGCGGGCCCTACAGCTGGGTGACGTCCAGCTCGCCCTCCGCGTACTGCTTGCGGATCACCTTCTTGTCGAACTTGCCGACGCTCGTCTTCGGGACCGCCGGCACGATCGCCCAGCGCTCCGGCAGCTGCCACTTGGCGATGCCGCCCTCGGTGGCGAGGAAGTCCCGCAGGGTCGCGTAGTCGGCGGTCTCGCCCTCCTTGAGGACGACGGTCGCGAGCGGGCGCTCGCCCCACTTCTCGTCCGGGACGGCGACGACGGCGGCCTCGGCGACGGCCGGGTGGGCCATGATCGCGTTCTCGAGCTCGACGCTGGAGATCCACTCGCCGCCGGACTTGATGACGTCCTTGGCGCGGTCGGTGAGGGTGAGGAAGCCGTCGGGGCTGATCACGCCGACGTCGCCGGTCTTCAGCCAGCCGTCCTCGCTGAACTTGTCCTCGGGGCGGATCGGGTCGGCGCCGATGCCGCCGAAGTACGAGCCCGCGATCCAGGTGCCGCGCACCTCCAGCTCGCCGGCGGACTCGCCGTCCCAGGGCAGGTGCTCGCCGGAGGGGCCGACGAGCCGGCCCTCGACGCCCGCCGGGAAGCGGCCCTGCGTGACGCGGTACGGCCACTCCTCCTCCGGCGTCAGCCCGGCCGGCGGGTGCGCCATCGTGCCGAGCGGGGAGGTCTCCGTCATGCCCCAGGCGTGACAGAGGCGGACGCCCAGCCTGTCGTACGCCTCCATGAGGGAGGGCGGGCAGGCGGCGCCGCCGATGGTGACCTGCTTCATGGAGGAGAGGTCGCGCGGGTGGGCGGTGACCTCGGCGAGCAGGCCCTGCCAGATGGTGGGGACGGCGGCGGCGTGGCTGGGCTTCTCGCGCTCGATCATCTCGGCGAGCGGGGCCGGCTGGAGGAAACGGTCCGGCATGAGCATGTTGATGCCGGTCATGAAGGTGGCGTGCGGCAGGCCCCAGGCGTTGACGTGGAACTGCGGGACCACGACCAGGGTCGTGTCCGTGTCCGTCAGGCCCATCGACTCGGTCATGTTCACCTGCATCGAGTGCAGGTAGATCGACCGGTGGGAGTAGACGACGCCCTTCGGGTCGCCGGTGGTGCCGGAGGTGTAGCACATGGCGGCGGCCGTGCGCTCGTCGAGCTCGGGCCAGTCGTAGGTGGTCGGGCGGCCCGCGATCAGCTCCTCGTACTCGTGGACGCGCGGGGCGGCGCCGTCGAGGAGGGAGCGGTCGCCGGGACCGGCGACGACGACGTGCTCGACCGTCGGCAGGTGCGGCAGGAGCGGGGCGAGGAGGGGCAGCAGGGAGCCGTTGACGAGGACGACCCGGTCGGCGGCGTGGTGGACGATGAAGACCAGCTGCTCGGGGGGAAGCCGCAGGTTGAGGGTGTGCAGGACGGCGCCCATGGAGGGGAGCGCGAAGTACGCCTCGACGTGCTCGGCGTTGTTCCACATCAGCGTCGCCGTGGCCTCGCCCGGCCGGACGCCCAGCTCGTCGCGGAGGGCGTTGGCCAGCTGGGCGGCGCGGTCGCCGATCTCGGCGAAGGTGCGGCGCTGCGGCTCCGGCTCGCCGGTCCAGGTCGTGACGGTGGACCGCCCGTGGACCCGTCGACCGTGTTCGAGGATGCGGCTGATGGTGAGCTGTACGTCCTGCATGGTGCTGTACACGGGGCGTCCTCCCGGTGGGCGCTACGTGGCCTACGTGGCAGTAAGGATGTGCAGATTCTGCGCACGTACCGCGCGGTATGTCACTACCCGGGAGTACCGAAATTGCCAGTGATCACTGGCAGATGTCAACGGCCGGTCTCTTCCGGGCGTCAGGCGCCGACGCCCGCCGTCAGTTCCGGGTCCTCGCGGAGGCGGCCCAGGGCGCGGGAGACCGCGCTCTTCACCGTGCCGACGGAGACCCCGAGGACCTCGGCCGTCTGGGCCTCGCTGAGGTCCTCGTAGTACCGCAGCACGACCATCTGCCGCTGCCGCTCGGGGAGCTTCATCACGGCGCGCCACATGGCGTCGTGGAGGACCTGGCGCTCGGCCGGGTCCGGCTCGGCCGGGCCGGACGGCTCGGGCAGCTCCTCGCAGACGAACTCCTCGACCTTGCGCTTGCGCCACTGCGAGGTGCGCGTGTTCACCAGCGCCCGGCGCACGTACCCGTCGAGGGCCCGGTGGTCCTCGATCCGCTCCCAGGCCACGAAGGTCTTGGTGAGCGCGGTCTGGAGCAGGTCCTCGGCGTCGCTCGGGTTCGCGGTCAGCGAGCGGGCGGTGCGCAGCAGCAGCGGCTGCCGGGCCTTCACGAAGGAGGAGAAGGACGGGTACGCGAACGGGCGCGGGCCCTGCCGCGGCGAGGTGCGCGGGGCCGTGCGCTGTCCGGGCCGGGTGGCGGCCGTCGAGGCGCCGGCGCAGACGGGGCCAGTGGGTGGCGGAGTCATGGTTCCACGCTAGGAGCGGCGGGGTCCGGGCGGATCGGCCCCAGGTCCCGAACCCGGCTCCCCCTCAGGTCGGAGTCCTCGGGGTGCCCCCACCTCCTCTGGGTGGAGCCGCCGTCACCCCGGGGTCAGGGTCGGCCCCGGCGCCGGCGGCGCGCCCGGGGTCGGCCCGGGTGCCGGTCCGGGGTCGGTCAGGGGTCGGTCCGGGGTCGGTCCGGGGTCGGTCCGGGGTCGGTCCGGGGTCGGCCCGGCGGCGCGCGCTCGGGGTCGGTCCGGTGTCCGTCCGGCGTCCCGGCCGGTGTCCGTTCAGGTGTCGGCGCCGAGGACCAGGCCCGAGGTCGGGACGCCCGTGCCGGCCGTGACCAGGGCCCGGGCCGCGCCGGGCACCTGGTTCACGGAGGTGCCGCGCAGCTGCCGCACCGCCTCCGCGATGCCGTTCATCCCGTGGAGGTACGCCTCGCCCAGCTGCCCCCCGTGGGTGTTGACCGGCAGCGCGTCCGCCGCCATGAAGTCCCCGCCCTCGCCCGGCCCGCAGAAGCCGAACTCCTCCAGCTGCATGAGCACGAAGGGGGTGAAGTGGTCGTAGAGGACGCCCACGTCGATGTCGGCCGGACGGAGCCCCGAGGTCTGCCACAACTGCCGTGCCACGACGCCCATCTCGGGCAGCCCGGTCAGCCCGTCCCGGTAGAAGCTGGTCATGGCCTCCTGCCTGCGGCCCGCGCCCTGCGCCGCCGCGAGGACGACGGCGGGCGGGTGCCGCAGGTCGCGGGCGCGCTCGGCGGTGGTGACGACGATCGCCTGGCCGCCGTCGGTCTCCTGGCAGCAGTCGAGGAGGCGGAGCGGCTCCGCGATCCAGCGGGAGGCGGCGTGGTCGGCGAGGGTGATCGGCTTGCCGTGGAAGTACGCGGCGGGGTTGGTCGCCGCGTACCTGCGGTCGGTGACGGCGACGTGCCCGAAGACCTCCGGCGTGAGCCCGTACACGTGGAGGTAGCGCTGGGCGGCCATGGCGACCCAGGAGGCCGGGGTGAGCAGCCCGAAGGGCAGCTGCCAGCCGAGCGCGGCGCCCTCGGCGGACGGCTCGCGCCGCTGGACGCCGGAGCCGAAGCGGCGCCCCGACCGCTCGTTGAAGGCCCGGTAGCAGACGACGACCTCGGCGACGCCCGCCGCGACGGCGAGCGCGGCCTGCTGGACGGTGGCGCAGGCGGCGCCGCCGCCGTAGTGGACGCGGGAGAAGAAGGTGAGTTCGCCGATGCCGGCCGCCTGGGCGACGGTGATCTCGGGGTTGGTGTCCATGGTGAAGGTGACGAGTCCGTCCACGTCGCCGGGGGCGAGCCCGGCGTCGTCGAGGGCGGCGCGGACCGCCTCGACCGCGAGGGAGAGCTCGCTGCGGCCGGAGTCCTTGGAGAACTCGGTGGCGCCGATGCCGGCCACGGCCGCCCGGCCGCCCAGGCCGTCGGGGCGGAGCAGGCTCATCGGGGCACCTCCACGGTGACCGTGCCGGTGACGTGGTGGCCGAGGCCGTTGGCCCCGGCGATCCGGACGACGGCGGTGACGGCGCCCTCCGGGCCGCCGGTCACCTCGTCCACCGTCCCGGTCAACGTCATCGTGTCGCCCGGGTGGTTGGGGGCGCCGAGCCGGATGGCGACCTTGCGGAGGACCGCGCGCGGGCCGAAGTGGTCGGTGACGTACCGGCCGACGAGGCCGTTGGTGGTCAGGATGTTCATGAAGACGTCCGGGGAGCCCTTCTCCCGGGCGGCCTCGGCGTCGTGGTGCACGTCCTGGTAGTCGCGGGAGGCGACGGCCCCGGCCACGATCAGGGTGCGGGTGACGGGGATCTCCAGCGGCGGCAGCGCGTCACCGGCCTTCATATCGAGCCCTTCCTCGCGAGCAGATCGCCGAGTTCGGCGAGGAGTTCGGTGCCGTGGCCCAGATAGGCGTCGAGCTGCCGGCCCCACAGGAAGTGCCGGTGGACGGGGTGGTCGAGGTCGGCGCCCATGCCGCCGTGCAGGTGCTGGCCGCTGTGCACGACCCGCTTGCCGGCCTCCGAGGCCCACCAGGCGGCCGTCAGCGCCGCCGCGGCGCCGTCGAGGCCGGCGTCGGACCGCCAGGCCGCCTCGTAGGCCGTGACCCGGATCGCCTCGGTGTCCATGTGGGCGTCGGCGGCGCGCAGTTGGACCGCCTGCCGGGTGGCGAGCGGCCGCCCGAACTGCTCGCGTACGGAGGTGTACGCGACGGCCCGGGCCAGCGAGCCGGCGCAGACGCCCGCCTGGAGTCCGGCGAAGGCGGTCCGGGCGGCGGCGAGCACGTCCTCGTACGCCTCCGGCCCCGTCCCGTCGCCGAGCCGCTCGGCGGGCGTCCCGTCGAGCACCGGCCGGCCGGCCGACCACGGCGCGGTCAGTTCGACCGGTGCGACGTCGGCGAGGTCCGCGACCCGCACCAGCCACAGGGCCCGGTCCTCGTCCGGTACGAGGAGATGGGTGGCGTCCCGCAGCCACGGCACCCAGCCGACGGTCCCGGTGAGCCGCCCGCCGCGGGCCGTGACCCCGCCGGTGGCGGGGAAGGCGCCGGTCGCGACGGCGGTCCCGTCCCGCAGCCACGGCAGGAGGCGGGCGCGCTGCTCCTCGGTGCCGTGCCGGGCGACGGCGAGGATCCCGTACACCCCGGTCGCGGCGAGCGGCACCTGGGCCGTCACCCGGCCCTGCTCCTCCAGGAGGAGGACGAGGCCGAGCAGGCCGATCTCCTCGACGGCGCCGGGCAGTCCGGCCGCGCACAGCGCCTTCCACAGCTCGGCGTCCGTGCCGGTGCCGGCGGCGGCCAGCCGCTCGTGCGTGGAGAGGTCGCCGAGGATCCGGGCGGCCAGCTCCCGCGCGGCCTCCTGCTCCTCGGTGGGCGTGAAGTCCATGTCAGCGCTCCCCTTCCCCGGACTCCGAGACGTCCCCGGACTCGGATGCGCCCCCGTACCCGGATTCCGAGATGTCCCCGGACCCGGACGCGCCCCCGGCCCCGGACGCGTCCCCGCCGTCCGCCGCGCGGAAGACGGGCAGCTCCAGCTCCTCGTCGAACCGCCGGAACTCCAGCCGGACCGGCATCCCGATCCGGACCTTGTCGTAGGGCACCCCCACCACGTTCGCGATCATCCGGACGCCCTCGGCCAGCTCGATCAGACCGACCGCGTACGGCGGGTCGAAGGCCGGGAAGGGCGGGTGGTGCATGACCACGTACGAGTAGACCGTCCCCTCGCCGCCCGCCTCGACGGTGTCCCACTGCGCCGCCCCGCACTCGTTGCACCCCGGCAGCCAGGGGAAGCGGAGGGTCCCGCAGGCCGCGCACCGCTGGATCAGCAGCCGGTGCGCCGCGACGCCCTCCCAGAACCCGGCGTTGTCCCGGTTGATCACCGGCCGGGGCCGCCGGGGCGCGGCGGCCTGCGGCTTCGGGGGGCGGGCGGCGGGGGCGTACTTGAGGATCCGGAAGCGGTGGGTGCCGGCGAGCTCGCCGCCCGCCCGGACGTCCATCCGGGTGGTCACGAAGTGGCCGGTGCCGAGCCTGGTGGTCTTGCGCGGCGAGACGGACTCGACAACGGCCTCGAAGGTGATCTCGTCGCCGGGCCGGAGCGGTCGTAGGTACTCCTGCTCGCAGTCGGTGGCGACCACCGAGGTGTACCCGGCGCCGTCGAGGAGGCCGAGCAGCTCCCCGTACGCCTCCGAGCGGTCCTCGTGCCCGGAGAGCCCGCCCATCGTCCACGCCTGGAGCATGGCCGGCGGCGCCACCGCGTCCGGCCCCCGGTACGCCGGGTGCGCGTCCCCCATGGCCTCGCACCAGTGCCGGATCATCGGCAGGTTCACCGGGTCCTTGCCGCGCCCCCCGACGGCCGCGGGCCGCCCCTCGTACGCCTTCAGCCGCTCGTACAGCGCGTCCTGCCCGTGCTGTCCCTGCTGCCCCTGCTGCCCGTGCTGCCCCTGCTGCCCGTGCTGACCCTGCTGCCCGTGCTGCCCGTCCTGCCCGCGCCGGCGGCTGTCCTCCCCTCCGGTCCCGCTCATCGCCGTCCCCTCCCCCGCATGCCGAGCCGGGCCCGCGCGACGATCTCCCGCTGCACCTCGCTGACCCCGCCCCCGAAGGTGTTGATCTGGGCGGCGCGGTTCATCCGCTCCAGTTCGCCGCCGTCGTACGCCCCCGGCGAGCCCGCCCGCACCGTGCCCGCGTCGCCCGCGATCTCCTGGCAGATCCGGTACACCTCCACGGCCGATTCGGTCCCCGCGAACTTCACCCCGCTGGCGTCCCCCGGGGTCAGCCGGCCGGCCCCCACGTCCCCCACCAGACGCCAGTTGAGCAGGCGCGTCGCCGCCAGCCGGGCGTGCGCCTCGGCCGCCCGGATCCGCACCCACGGCTCGTCGGTCCGGCGCCGGCCGCTCACCGGATCGGGGGTACGGGCCCGGTCGAGGGCGGCGGCGAAGAAGTCCTCGGCCTGCATGCCGATGGCGGCGAGGGCGACCCGTTCGTGGTTGAGCTGGTTGGTGATCAGCCCCCAGCCGCCGTTCTCCTCCCCGACGAGGTTCCCCGCCGGGACCCGGATCCCGTCGTAATGGGTCGCGGTGGTGGTGAGCCCGCCGACCGTCTCGATCGGGGTCCAGGAGAAGCCCGGGGCGTCGGTGGGGACGAGGAGGAGGGAGATGCCCCGGTGCGGGGGCGCCTCGGGGTCGGTGCGGCAGGCGAGCCAGATCCAGTCGGCGTTCTGCGCGTTGGAGGTGAAGACCTTCTGCCCGTCGACGACCCAGGAGTCGCCGTCGCGCACCGCCCGGGTCCGCAGCGAGGCCAGGTCCGTACCGGCCTCGGGCTCGCTGTAACCGATCGCGAAGACGCACTCGCCGCGCAGGATCCTCGGCAGGAAGGCGGCCTTCTGCTCCTCGGTGCCGTACCGCATGAGGGTGGGGCCCACGGTGTTGAGCGTGACCATCGAGACGGGGGCGCCCGCCCGGTACGCCTCGTCGAAGAACACGAACTGCTCGTCGGGGCCGCGGCCGCGGCCTCCGTACTCCTCCGGCCAGCCGAGGCCCAGGAGCCCGTCGGCGCCGATCCTCCGCAGCAGCCGGCGCTGGGCGGCGCCGTCGCTCGCGGGCGGCGGCCCGTCGGGCATCGTCTCGCGGAAGTACGCGCGGAGTTCGGCGCGCAGCCGGAGCTGCCGCTCGGTCGGGGCGAGGTGCACGGGACGGCCTCCCGGAGGGGACGACGAAGGTTTCTGACTGTCCGTCAGATTCGTCCGCCCTGTCAAGACACCCCGGCGGGCGAGGACCGCCGGAAACGGCAAAGCGGCCCCCGGCGACGGCGAGGCTCCCGCCGGAAACGGCGAGGCGGCCCGCGCGGCCGGTACCGAAGTACCGTCGCGCGGGCCGCCGTTCACACCGCGGTCACGCCCCCTCGGGCCGGGCCCGTGGGCTGGTCACCACCACGGGTAGAAGTTGACCGTGTTGTTCGCCTGCGAGATGTGGGTGAAGGCGGAGCCGTTCACGCTCGCCGTGTTGTTCTGGTTGGAGGCACCGGAGCCGGTCGCCACCTGCTGCGTGGTGGTCGAGTTGCCGTTGTTGTCGCCACCCACGCCGCTGCCGATGATCGTGGCGACGCTCGTGTTCGATCCGTCGTCCGCGAAACCACCGTTGTCGGCCTGCGCCACACCGCCGAAGAGGGCTGCGGCGAGCGGCAGGGCGACGACGGCGGCGGCGATGCGGGCGGTACGGATGCTTGCCATGTCTGTTCCTCCGGGAACTGAAGCCAGTCTGCTGTGCACGGAAATGCGGATCACTGAAGGCAGGCCGTGAACTCCGGCCCTGACCAGGGAAGTTGGCCTACCGCCCCGGTCGTTTTCTGCTCGACGTCGCGAATCCAGAGTTGCCCACCGAATCCCCGGCGAACCACCCCGGAAGGCCCGATTCCCCCGCAAGCGTGAGGACAAGCCGATAAACCCTTCGTCACCGAGAAACCCCCAGCTCACGGTGGACGGCACGTGCGAAACCACCCTGGATCCGTTACGCCGCAAGG
The DNA here is from genome assembly GCF_040633895.1 of Streptomyces sp. NPDC007863. Taxonomy (NCBI): domain Bacteria; kingdom Bacillati; phylum Actinomycetota; class Actinomycetes; order Kitasatosporales; family Streptomycetaceae; genus Streptomyces; species Streptomyces sp. NPDC007863. Next base: position 146,754 of record NZ_JBEYEI010000008.1, on the reverse strand, counting down.
GAGGAAGCGTTCCGCCAGAACCCCCGACAAACCGGACCGCACGGGACGAGACCCACGCCGCCGCCCCGAACGAGCCGAGAGATCTCGAACGGGCGGCCTATTCGCCTATTCCTCGTCCGAGGCCGCAACGTCGTCCGAGGCCTCGACCGCGGGCTCGAAGGCGGCCTCGGCCGCCGCCTCGACCGCGGCTTCGAAGGCGGCGTACGCGGTCGCGTCGAAGAGCACGAACCGCACCTCCTCGACCCCCGTCCCCGCCGCCGCGACCTGCCGCACGGTCTCGACCGCGATCCGCGCCCCGTCGTCGATCGGCCAGCCGTAGACCCCTGTGGAGATGGCCGGGAAGGCGACCGTACGAGCCCCCGACTCGCCCGCCACCCGCAGGGATTCGCGGTAGCAGGACGCCAGCAGCGCCGACCGGTCCTCGCTCTCCGACCACACCGGCCCCACGGTGTGGATCACGTGCCGGGCCGGCAGCCGCCCGCCCGTCGTCGCGACCGCCCGCCCGGTCGGCAGCCCCTTCCCGTACCGCGCCGCCCGCAGCTCCCGGCAGGCGCCGAGGATCTCCGGCCCGCCCTTGCGGTGGATCGCGCCGTCGACGCCGCCGCCCCCGTACAGCGACGAGTTCGCGGCGTTGACGACCGCGTCGACCGCCTCCTCGGTGATGTCCCCGCGCACCAGCACGATCCGCACCACGCCACCCGCCTCCGTCTCGCGCCCCCCCGGCCATCCTCCCGCCGCACGGCCGCCGCGGCACCCGGAGAAGCGCCCGCGCGCTACGCGCCCGCGGGCCCCTCGGCGGCCACGACCACCTGATAGGCGTCCTCGTAGAGGATCCGGCCGGGGTCCGAGGACTCCAGGCGCCGGCACTCCACGCCATGGGCGGCGAGCAGCTCCAGATAGCCGTCCACGCGCGCGATCAGCTCATGGGCGGACGCCTTGAACCAGGCCACCGCGCCGGGGTGCACGGCCGGGTCGTACACGGCGGGGTCGACATGGCTCGGATTCGGATAGTGGGCGTCGTACCAGTCGTTGGCGGCCCGCCAGAAGCGGTACTGCTCCTCGCTCAACCTGCCCTGCGCCGCAAGCTCGTTGGCGAGCACGAAGACCCCGGGAAAGTGCCCGCGCGGATGCCGGACGACCCCCTGGAACCTCACGAACACCACCCGCTCCACGCCCCTCCGCCTCCCCCGCTCCCCCTCGCCACGCCCCCGGAACGGACGAGAGCCCCCGGCCGGACTCGCCGGCCGGAGGCTCTCGCATCCCGCGGTGGGTGTGGGATTTGAACCCACGGTGACATCGCTGCCACGACGGTTTTCAAGACCGTTCCCTTAGGCCGCTCGGGCAACCCACCCTCGCTCCGCCTCACCTGCTGCGGAGCGTGCTACAGCCTACCGGCTGACTACCCCGGGCGGCGAAGACTGACCACAGGCTGACCACAGGCCTCACGGGGACGGCTGCAGCCGTCATCGCCTCGCCAAGTTTGCCATCGCCTGCCCCACTGCCGCCCTCATGGGACAGCACCGCACCGCCCTCATATGCTGACCGCCACCATCGGATGTGAGGGGCACATGAGACGCACCCTGAAAGTCGTGGGCATAGCCCTGACCGGCCTGCTCCTCGCCGGCCAGACGACTGCCCTTGTCCTCCAGCAGCAGCAGATCAATGCATTGGAAGATCGCCCACCCGTCCCCGGCCCGCCGGGGGTTCAGGGCCAGCGGGGTCTGCAAGGCGCACAGGGCATTCCGGGCCCCCGCGGCCCAGCCGGCGTTGCAGGTAAGAACGGCAGGGACGGCCTCGATGCTCCCTCCGGGAGCGCCTTTCTCGACACGCCCTCCGATACCGAGGCAAGGCAAAAGACTCAGCTTGAGGCGCGCGCTTACTGCACTGACCTCGCCGAAACGGCATATCCGGACACGCCAAGCAACGACCCGAGCATGGACGAGCTCACGGGCATGTACTCCCTCACGATGAGGGAGAAGAGTTTCAAGGAGTGCATGAGCGACGAGGGGTACCCGCAGTAGCAGTTCGCCCGTAGCCGTCGGGCGCGCCATCCCCTGCGGTCAAGCCGAACCGGTACCACCGTTCTGACGCGCGGAGGGCAGCAGGAGATCCCGCTCCGGGTGCTTCTCACCGGAGACGCTGCCGTCCACGCCGAGGTCCTTACGTGCCTCCTCGTGGAACCCATTGATCGCCCGGAACACGGCACGGTTCCGCTCGCGCCACTCCTCCAGGGTCCCCTCGGTCTTGCCGTTCGCCTGCCAGTCGACCTGGAGGGCGACGGCGTTCAGGTCGTGCGCGGCCTCGACCACGTCGTCGCCGGCGAGAAGCATGATCCGCTCGAAGGCTCGGCCGCGGGTCCGGCCGGCCTCCGACATCTCGGCCAGCAGCTCCTGATCCGACTTGTCACGCTCCCGCAGCCCCTCGCGGCACTCGTAGAGGTGGACCGCCAGGAAGATGCAGGCGCGGACACTGTCGACGTAGCCCTCGTACGCTTCGAGCTTCTTGCCGTCCCAGCGGGTGACCAGCTCATGCTTCTTCCGCTGGCGCTCCATCGCGTACGTAGTGAGGTGAGTGGTCAGCGCGCCCAACAGAACCGCTGCGATCGTGACCCATTGCTCGGCGCTTCCCATGCGTCCCCCAGACACGGCCCTCATATAGATGTCCAGAGGATCTTAGGAGTCGCCGCGACCTCTCACAGGCCGGGGTTACCGCATGGCTGAAACAGGGGGTGTCACAGGGCCGCCCTTCAGGTTTCCGCAGGTCATAACCTTGCGTGACAGTGTGACGGGTGTGACTCCCCCATGTTTCAGCCATCGCCGTCACTCCGACGTGGCCGCGGATGTGAAGCCCTCTGGTAACGCCCACCGGTCAAGGCCGTCGCCTGAGTGGCCGCTCTCGACTCGCGGGGTCCCTCCCGGCTTCCTAGCGTGGCGACATCCGCGGCGGAGGAAGTAGGTATGCCGATGAGCGAGCAGCCTGAGGGCGGTCCTCGGTGGGGAAGCCCAGGCGGAGGCACACCCCCTCCCGGACGGCGGCCGTATCCGCCTGAGCCTCCCCAGAAGAAGCGCTGGGGCCCTGGTTGCCTGTGGGGGTGCGCCGGCGCACTGGCTGCAGTGATCGCCATCGTCGTACTCGTCCTGGTGATCGCGCAGGGAGACGACGACGAGAGCACCACCCCCGCACCGGGCAGAACCGCCACCTCGTTGGGAACGACGCAGGAGCCCCAGGGCGAACGAGCCGACCTCATCAGCTTCCAGCTGGACGACCGCTCGACGGCCGGAATCATCAACATCTGGGTCGTCTGGACGATCAAGAACAACAGCAGCGAAACGTCCGACTACTCATGGGATTGGGAGGCTGTCGACGCCAGTGGCACCCGACTGGCAAACGGCACGCAGTTGGACACGAACGTGCAGCCCGGCCAAACAGCCAAGGGCGAGTTCCCCACGACGCTCAAGACCGTGAAGGGTGTCAAGCTCAACATCACCAGCTTCAACCGCACCGCCAGCCTCTGACCAGGTCCGCCCCACGCATCATCGGAAGAAGCCAAAGGCACTGTCCAGCGACCACGTCTGCCACCCCATGGTGAAGAACGCCACTGCCGAGATCAGCGCCATCATCAGGTTCTGCCCCTGCTCGCCCCAGTCATGGATCATCAGGACCAGGTAGATCAGGTTGAGGAGCAGACCCGCGATCAGCGCGACAGGGGTCAGGAAGCCGAAGACGAGCCCGAGGCCGAGGGCCAGCTCCGCGTACGCAACGAGGTAGGCCATTGCTCGCGGTCGGGGCTTCACGACGATGCCGAAGCCCCGCTGGACGAAGTTCCAGCGATGCTCTGCCGCCACGCCCGCCGCCCAGCGGATACCGCCGCCGGCGAACCAGTCCTTCTTGTCCTTGTGGCGCCAGCTCTCCAGCCACCACAGTCCGAGGCCGATCCTGAGGACCGCTATCCACTCGGCTCCGTCGAGCCAGATCGTCTCCATCGGGACTCCCTCCGAGGCATGTTCTGACGCATCGTCAGTTCAGCGGATGGAGATGCGCCTGACAAGGGGTGCGACAGCGCGTCCACCTTGCCGCTTCCGCGCCTTACCCCTAGCCTCCACCTGATGGATCGTCAGATTCTTGTCGGGTAACCGACGAACGGCAGGGGGTAAGCGACCGTGGATACCGACGAAAGCGGCACCATGGATCTCCCGAAGGTGATCAGCGTGGACGATCACGTGATCGAGCCCGCGCACCTCTTCGAGACCTGGCTACCGCGCAAGTACCGCGACCGAGGGCCGAAGCCCTTCACCGCCGGCATCGGCGAACTGGAGTACATCGGCGGGAAGTACCGGTTCACTACCGACCCAGAAGGCCAGATCACCGACTGGTGGCGGTACGAGGACGGGATCTTCCCGTACAAACGGATCATCGCCGCCGTCGGCTTCTCGCGCGACGAGATGACGCTGGACGGCATCACACGAGAGCAGATGCGCCGCGGCTGCTGGGACCCGAAGGCGCGGCTCGCCGACATGGACATGAACCATGTGGAGGCCTCGCTCTGCTTCCCGACCTTCCCGCGCTTCTGCGGCCAGACGTTCTCCGAGGCCAAGGACAAGGAGGTCGCCCTCGCCTGCGTCCGCGCCTACAACGACTGGATGGTCGAGGAGTGGTGCGGGGACAGCGGTGGCCGGCTCATCCCCCTCTGCCTGATCCCGCTGTGGGACATCGACCTGGCCGTGGCCGAGATCCGGCGGAACGCCGCCCGGGGCGTGCGCGCGGTGACCTTCTCCGAGATCCCGACCTACCTGGGACTGCCGTCGATCCACTCCGGCTACTGGGACCCGTTCTTCGCGGCCTGCGAGGAGACCGGGACCGTGGTGAACATGCACATCGGCTCGTCGTCGCAGATGCCCGCGGCCTCCCCCGACGCACCGCCGGCCGTGCAGGCCGCGCTGAGCTTCAACAACGCGATGGCCTCGATGATGGACTTCCTCTTCAGCGGCGTACTGGTGAAGTTCCCGCGGCTGAAGCTCGCGTACAGCGAGGGCCAGATGGGCTGGATCCCGTACGCCCTGGAGCGCGCCGACGACGTGTGGGAGGAGCACCGTGCCTGGGGCGGGGTCAAGGACCTGATCCCCGAGCCGCCGTCCACGTACTACTACCGGCAGATCTTCTGCTGCTTCTTCCGCGACAAGCACGGCATCGAGGCGATCGAGACCGTCGGCGTCGACAACGCCACCTTCGAGACCGACTACCCTCACGTCGACTCGACGTGGCCGCACACGAAGCAGGTCGCGGCGGACCACGTCGCCGGCCTTCCCGACGACGTGGTGTACAAGCTCCTACGGGGCAACGCGATCCGCATGCTCGACCTGCCCTTCGACCGGAACCGTCCAGCTGTGTCCGGCACCCTCTGAGCTGTACGAGCTGTCCCGGCAGCCGGCTGTGCCGCCGACCGCCGGGACGGCATGGAGTGTGCTACATCCAGCCCGCAGCCAGGGCAGCGGCTATGGCATCCGCCTCAGCGGCCTCAGCCTTGGTGTTCAGCTCTTCGTCCCGCCCCAGGGCACTTCCACCCGCTGCCGCGGCAGCCGTCAGGGAGGCCTGGACGGCGGTCTGGTAGGCAGCCACGGCAAGGCCACTACCATCACCGTGCTCCTTGGCCAGTTGGGCAGCGACAGTGGCGGCGGCAGCAGCGTTACGGGCACACCGCGCATCGGCCGCCGGATCGGGCGCCGCCTCCTTCAGGGCATCCACAGACTGACTGGACAAACGCACTGCCTGAGCCGCTTTCGACTCCAGGCTGTTCGGTATGAGCTTGGCCTGGTCACCATCGACGCCGGCGTGGCGGCACGCCGCAGCAGCGCGGTTCACCGCGCTCTGGGCACGAGCTCCATGGCGTGTACGGAGGGCATCCTCAGTCTCGCTGGCCTCTGTCTTGGCGGTGCCGTTGGATGCGGTCATGACCGTCTCCTCATCTGCCGATGCGTCTGTCGACGGAGGGTGGCACGTGCCTCACAAGGAAGCCATAGCGGTGCAGGCCCAGAATCGGATCGCCGCCCGACGGGATACGCAGATTTTCCGAAATTCCCCTTGGAACGCCAATGGGGGAGCGCCGATTCGCCTGACGCCCCCCCCAGGCGCATGTCCTGGCACGCGCCTCAACCTGCAGTGTCCCTCTCAAGGAACCGTTGGCGATCGCACCCTTCCAGGGCGCCACGCCAGTTAAATCAGATCAGTCAGGGACCTGAATATCCGCTATCCACTGGACATGACTCGTGGTCTCGATATGGAATCGACCCTTTCGGGTTTCCGCCAAATCGAGCTGATTGACTCCAATATGAGACTTGTCGCTCGGGCAGGTGATGACGAATTCGCCTACCGTGTCGATGGTCAGAGTGAGCTGCCCTTTCCCAGCGGAGGCGACGCAGTTCACATTCACCCAGGAGATTCCCTTGGTGAGGTTCACGGAACCCAGGTCCCAGGACCCGCGACGAGGTCCCCCTGACACGACCTGATGATGCCCTGGCCGGATTTCCGGAGCGGTCAGCTTTACGGCGGGGGCGGATGATGTAGTCGACGGCTGAGGCTGGGGCAGCCCTGCCTCCGAACAGCCGGCTACCGCCGCTGCCGTCGTGGCGACTACAGCACTCGTTAGGATCCGGCGGAGTGGGCTCATCAGTAGCTGGTCTCCCAGTAGCGGAATCCGATGGAGTTGTTCGCGATCTTCACGGCGCCCGAGGTTCGCTGCGACTTCGCGCAGCTGGGAAGCTCGTAGTACTTTTCCCAGGTGGCGTTGTGACCCCAGGAGCCGTACTGGGTGTTCCCGTACTTCCCCGAGGAGACGTTCCGTCGGTACTGATGCTCGGTGCCCCAACTGACCTCGTTGGTAGCCTCGCGGCTGATCTCCGCCTTCGCCTCGCCGACGGCGAAGCTGACCGATACTCCCGCAGTCCCCGTGAACGAGGTCTTCGCCGCTCCCGCGGTCGTCCTGGTGACCACGATGGTTCCACCGGGGCCATCCTTGTAGATGGGACCGCTACCGATGTGGGTGGAGCTGTAGCCGTACACATTGCTGCGCCAGCCTCCCGAGCAAACCCCTTCCGGGGCGGGTTCGGGGCCTTCCTCGGCTAACGCAACCGTCGGGGAGATTATGCTCGCCGCCATCATGGCCGCTGCCGCCAGCATAGACCCCTTGCCAAACCGGTTCATTTAATTCTCCCGTTTTCACGAAATTGAACTAAAAACGCCCTGATGCACGCATTCATCTAAGCAGTACCGGGATGTGGATTCGATGCCCCACAGGCATCCGATAATCTACCCAGCATTCCTGAGGTCGCCTATTTGCAACTATGATCGCCCCGCAGGGGGTAGATCGCGACGCCTTATCCGGCCATCAAGGCCTGCTTCAGCACAGCATCTCCCCTATGGGCACTGAAAATAGATCAGCATCCCGTCTGCGGCTGCAGGTCAAGCGGATCAACCGGCGCCCCGCCATCCGTCTCCGCCAACGAAAATCAAGCATCCGACGCGCCAGTGGGGCACCAAAGTAGTCCTCCTGAACTGCATTTCACCCCCCATTATGGTCGAGTAACGCCGCCGGTCCGGCCTCACTTGAAAGAAGTTAGCGATCGGGAAGGCGGTACGCGAGGGATTGATGGAAGTTTGAGGTTCACCTGAGGCGACATTTTTGCATAATAACGGACAGGCCCCCACACACTCCGCCCGAGAATCCCTCCATTCACCACAACTGAACTCTCGATTCCGATTGAGATTTCGGCCGATTGGCTGATTAAGGGCCTGCCGAGCAGAGTCGATCACCCTTGATGGTCCACACAACCGATACGGTTCGGATACACCCGGCGGAGAGGCGATCATGAGAACCCAAGTGTCAGAAGCCCTGGTCACCCTCGCCCGACGGTACATACGCGCAGCTCCGCTACCGGTGGGCAAGGCCTTGCTCGCGAGTCACTACCTCAACCCGCACCTCCGGGAACATCCGCGTCAGCGTGTCACCGAGACCGGATTCGGCGCCCGCGTCGCCGTCGACACCCAGGACCTCATCCAGCGGTACGTGTACCTGTTCGGGGTCTGGGAGCCGTACATGACCGGGTGGCTTCGACGACGGCTGCGCCCGGGTGACACCTACATCGACGTGGGCGCCAACATCGGCTACTACACCCTCCTCGCCGCCAAGCTCGTCGGGGACCGCGGCCAGGTCGTCGCCGTCGAAGCTTCGCCGGTGTTCCATCGGCACCTCCTGCGGAACGTCGGTCTCAACGACTACCGCAACGTCCGGGCGATCAACGGCGCCGTCTCGGACACCGAGAGGGTCTTGAAGTTCGTGCTCGCCAGCTCCGCCAACATGGGTGCGAACAGCATCGTCCCGTATGAGGGACCGGCCGAGTCGACCTTCGAGATCAAGGCGCAGCCGCTGCCGGCTCTCCTCACTGCCGGCGAGATCGCCCGAGCACGCGTCATCAAGATCGATGTGGAGGGCGCGGAGGGGAGCGTCATACGCGGAATGGCTCCGTTGCTTCCCCGTCTTCGGCACGATGCCGAAATCACCGTGGAGGTGACGCCGACCCGCATGGCGCAGCTCGGCGACTCAGTCGACGAACTGATGGAGACGATGCGAGCGCACGGATTCCACGCGTACCGGCTCGTCAACGACTACACCCCGGGGAGCTACGTGGAGGCCCTGGAGGGAGCCGGCCGCGTCCCCGAACGGCTTGTCGGCCCTGTGGCCGGCGAGAGCGACCTCGTCTTCTCCCGCGTCGACGCGGACCGCCTCCCCTGAGCCAGCGCCTCCGGCTCTCCGCCCTTGCCCCAGAGCGCCGCAACAAGGCGGCCTGGCCCTACGGTGAAGGGCCAGGCCGTCAGCAAATGCGGGTCGGATCAGCCGAAGGCCGCCGCCGGGAGCCGGGGTCCGTCTTCATCTCCATCCAGCGCGACGCCGTCCGGGATCTGCAGCCGCTGGCCGCGGCTCACCGCCACGCGGAGCACGTCCCGAAGCGCCCTGGTCAGGTCGGAGGCCACGGGCCTCAGCTGCTCAAGGGCCACGTCCTCGTCCGCGAACACGTCCGTGGCACGTTCCAGCAGTTCGGCGGCCATGCCGAGCTGGATCGCTTCGACGTTGTCAGCCACCCTGGACAGGTGGCCGTCCGGCTCATCGGTGCTCAGGAAGCAGGGCTTGCCGTCGGGTCCCGACCACGGCAGGAGCCGCAGTTCCTCGTATGCCGTCATCCTTCTACCTCCTTCTTCTCGGTCACGGTGCGGGTGATGAAGACGGCGTCGGCGCGGTCCCCGGGAAGCACCAGGAACGCCGCCTGGACTACTCGCCCGGTGGTGTCGGTGGCCACGCGCTCAACGGCCAGGACCGCCAGGGCCGAGCTGATCCGGAGAGTGGCCGCTTCCTCCGGCGTGGGGAGGCGGGCGCTGACGTGTTCCCGGATCTCGGCGAGCGCCGGGCGAAGCACTGCCAGCTCTGCGTCGATTCCTTCACCGCACGACACCTCACCGGATTCCGGCAAGGCGGCCGGCGCCAGGTCTCGGGGTACATAGATTCGGGCCAGGCTGTGCGGCGACCGCCCTTCGTGGCTGAGGCAGACGAACTCGGCCAGCGATGTGCCCGCCGGCACCCCCATGAGGGTGGCCACGCGGCCTCGCGCACGCAGGCGGGTCGCGCGCACGCTGACACAGAGGGCCGCGTTGGTCGCCGCCTGTACGTCGGGCGTATGCCCTCCGCCGGCGTAGGTGATCCTCTGGAAGGGATGCCGGACGAAGTTCCCCCGGCCGTGAACCTTCTCGACGAGCCCTTCGCCCTGGAGGACCGCGAGGGCGCTCCTCAGGGTCGGGACGCTCACCGTGTAGCGGGAAGCCAGTTGCGCCTCGGAAGGGAGACGTTCGCCGGCCTTGATCCTGCCGGTTGAGATCTGTGTCCGGAGGTCATCCGAGATGACCCGATGGCGGGAAGCCACGGAGTGAATCACCACCTTCTCATCACGCGCAGAGCGATGAAGCGGGACCGGGCGTGCATCGTCATGAACTCCCCCGAGTCGAAGCGGAGGCGCTTGGCTCCGCGGGGCAGTTGAATGAGATCGACCACGAGAGAGGGTTGGCCACCCAGTTGGATGACGTCACCGCGCTGGACGCTGTCCGCCGTGATCTCGATGGAAGCGGCCATGGCCCCGGGAGGGACTGAACTCCTCATCGGTCACCGCCCGTTGCCGATTCGACGGGGTGGCAGGCGCATACGCAGGTCTCGTAGATCACCGGGATGTCCACGGGCGCCGCAGCAGGGGCCGCGTGCACGCAGTCGCCGTGCGACCCGATGCGACACGCGCTGGAGCGGTACGGGGCAGGGGTCCGGACGTACGTCACGCGCAGGAGGGGACTCGGGCGCTTCTTCACCACGCGCCCCCGGGAACCCATCCGCCCGTGCCGACGGCCAAGCTCGTGGACGTCGCGGCGTGCCTGGCCCTCGCTTCGGCGGCCACCACGTACGGGCGGACGAGCGCCGTCTCCTCCCCGGCGAAGGCGTCCGGACCTCCCGCCGCGATGTGCTGGACCGCCCCGCCGTGGGGAACAGTCGCCGGCCGAACGGGAGTCGCCATGCCGAGACGGTGTCGCCCCCTCGTCGTCCGGCGCCGCGATCTGGTGCGCGCGAGCGCGTCACGGATACGGTTGAACATGCTGATCAGCTCCTTAGGGCTGATGGCCGTGCCCCCGGGCGGCGTGCACCGTCGCGGGGGTTTTGTCGTCGACTCCGGCCCATACGCTGCGGCCGTCCGCGCTGCTGTCGACCAGTCCGAACCGGTCGGCTGTCTTCAGCACTGCGAAGAGCTCTCGCCACAGCTCGGGGGCGAGCACGTGCGGGATGTGCGCCTCGACGCGAATGCAGCCCTCCCGGCGCGTCACGACGGACGCCAGCCCCAGGACGGACAGCCGTGCGGCCAGACGGTCGACACGACCTTCAGGGGATAACGAGATGCCATCCCTCGGCTGCACTTGGTCACCCCCACAGCTAGATAGCTAAGAGCAAGCTAGCTATCTAGATTAGAGGTAGTGGTCTAGATTTTCCATATGCGTGAGCAGCCGCCGTACCTCCACATCGCTGACGTGCTACGACAGCGCATCGCCGACCAGGAATGGACGCCGGGAGACCGGCTGCCGTCCCGTGCGCAGCTGGCGCAGGAGTGCGGGGTGGGCGAGGCCGTCATCCGGCGCGCTCAGGAGACGCTGATCGCCCAGGGCGTTCTGGAGGGCCGGGCGGGCTCGGGCACGTACGTCGCCGAGCCGCGGCAGAAGCTGCGGATGGTCCGTTCGCGACAGAGCGAGCACACCGACGGCTCGCTGTTCCGCGCCGAGATGGCGGCGTTCGGCAAGAGGGGCACCTGGGAGAGCCGGAGCGAAGCGATGGTGCCGGCCCCGGCGGACATCGCGGTCCGGCTCAGCATCCCCGAGGGGGACTACTGCGTGCGCACGTCGTACGAGTACCTGGCCGACGGCAAGCCTGTGCTGGTGTCGACGAGCTGGGAGCCGTACAGCATCACGTCCGGCACGCTGGCGGTACTACCGGAGGGCGGGCCCTACGCCGGCATGGGTGTGGTCCGCCGCATGGCCGAGATCGGCATCACCGTCAGCCGGGCCGAGGAACGTCCCGAGCCTGGACACGCGAACGCCGAGGAGGCAGCCCTCCTCGGCGTCCAGCGCGGTGCGCTCGTCACACGGATCCAGCGGACGTATTACAGCGACGAGGAACGTCCGGTGGAGACAGCGGACATCGTGATCCCCGCCGCGCTCTGCGAGATCGTCTACGAGGTCCCGATCAGTCGTTAGCCGGGTAGCTCCACCCGAGCTCGGTCAGCGTCTCCGCCCGCGCCTGGACGACCGCCATCCGCGCGTCGCGCTCGGCCGCCTCTGTGTGGGAGGCCTGGCTCGTCGCCTGCCCGGGCCACTTGCGGTAGAGGAGGCCGACCTCCGCCGAGAACCAGCCCCGGCTCGTCGCGTTCAGCGCCATCAGCAGACCGGTGTCCTCGGAGGCGGGCAGGGCCATCCAGCCCCCCAGGGCGAGAAGCAGGTCCTTGCGGATGAAGAGGGTGGCCGGGTGTACCTGGGCGCGGAAGCCGTTGGCCTTCCAGTACTCCAGGACTTCGCCGCGCTCGATCGCGCCGGCCTCCGGGTCTCCGGGGAAGCCGACGGTCGAACCGTCGGGCAGGAAGTCGAGCACACGGGACGTCGCCCAACCGATCGACGCGTCCGCTTCGAGCGCGGCCAGGTCACGGGCCAGGACGCCGGGAGCCAACTGGTCGTCGGCGTCCAGGACCTTGACGTAGTCGCCGTCCGCGTGAGCCATCGCCATCATGCGGGCGACGCCGGGCCCTCCGGGGCGGCCCTGGTGGAAGGTCACGCGGTCGTCCTCGGGGACATGCGGGGCGACCTGGTCGGTCTTGCCGTCCTCCTGGATGATCCAGCGCCACTCCCAGCCTTCTGGGAGCTCCTGCTCGCAAAGGGACTTGTACGCGTCCGGCAGGAACTGCGCCGACGGAGCGTGGACAGCGGTGACGATGATGATGCGCCGGCTCACGGCAGCACTCACCACCTTTCGAGGGAAGTGGTGAAGAGCATTTCCGTGCGATCGCCGGGCAGCGTCACGTCGGAGATCTCCACGGCGCGGTTGTCGGTGTCGTACGAGGTCTTGCGGAGCACGAGGACCGAGGTCCCCGGCGGGAGCTCCAGCTCCTCGGCCTCCTCGGGCGTCGGGGGACGAGCGATGATCAGTTCCTCGATGCGGTCCAGTTCGATGCCGATCGTCAGGAGCTGGTTCTGCGTGCCCCCGGGCCACGGCTCCTTGGTCTCGTCCAGGAGGTCGGGGTTCACGGCGACCATGTCGCGCACCAGGTACGAGGACACGAGGGCGAAGGGCGCCGTCTCCGCCGCGTACCGGGTCCGGTAGCTCCGCTCGACCAGGGCCGTGCCCTCGGGGACTCCGAACATCTGCGCCAGGGACGCGTCAGCCTTGGCCTCGCCGTAGGAGGCGTGGAAGACGAGGTCGTTCACCTGGAGGCCGGTGTCGTGCTCGGTGGCACCGGTCTGAAGGCGCTCCTGCTCGGTCTCGCGGGCGCGGTGCTTCTCCCACTGGTGGCGCAGGTTCGTACGGAGCACCCGAGTACGGGGCCGGCGGACGAAGTTGCCGCGGCCGTGCTTCTTCTCGATCAGCCCCTCGTCCTGGAGGAGGCGGAGTGCTTCCCGGATCGTCGGGACGCTCTTCTTGTGCCGCTCGGCCAGCGCGGTCTCGGCCGGAAGCTTGTCGCCAGGCGCTAGCTGACCTGCGCGGATGGCCTCTCTCAGCTCATCGGCGATCTTCTCGTACGCCTTAGCCATGTGGTGCTCACCGTTCCAGTCGAGGGACGCCGCCAGCATACGACTCCTAAAGAGGTCTTGACGACCGGAGGAGGCGTACGCAATAGTCCTAGGCAACTCCTAAAGAGGACCTGAGGACTTGACCTCTTGAGGAGTTGCGATGCCTGATGCCCGGAGGAAAGCCCGCAGGGGTGAGTACGAAGGCCGCATTCGTCCCTTGAAAACTCCACAGCGTGCCTGAAAGAACAGCGCATTTGATCTTCGGCGCCGTCGCTCCCGACGGCGCCCGTTCCACCCGGGGGCGGGTCTTCCGCCCCCGGTCCGCCATCTGTTCCCAGAGGGGGACCCATGCAGCTCGCCATCGGCGATGTCGTCCGCGACCGCGGCGACATGGCCCTTGCCACAGTGGCCGGGATGGCCACGAACTCGGAAGGCAACCTCGTCGCACTCCAGCTCTCGGGCGGAGGCGTGCGGCTGACCGCGCCCTACGACCTGGAGGTCGTGGCCCGCCACAGCCGGCCGCCGAGCGCCGCCCACACCGTCGTGTCCGTACTGACCCTCGTCGTGGCCCTGGCCGCTGCCGTCATCGGCTGGCGTTCCGCCCAGGAGCTCGGCGCCGGATGGCCGCTGGCCCTCCTGACGGGCCTCGGCTGCTGCACCGCCGTGAAGCTCACCTACGACTCGGGCAGGCGTCTGACCGGACCTCGCCGCTTCCGCGTCTGACCGCCCACTCGCACATCTCCGCACTTCCCTGCTGACGGCGGTGGTCGACGGGCCAAAACGATGCCCATCGCCGTCGGCTCTCCCATCCCATCCAGGACTCAGGAGAGTTCGATGCGTACGTACGTTGGCGGCCAAGAGGCCGTGAACGCCCTTGAATTCACCGAGCTCGCCTACGGGTTCGAGTTCGACGTCCCGATGCCCGAGGACTTCCGCGACCTGTTCCTCGGCGTGCCGGACGAGACCGACGAACAGCGGGCTGTCCGGCTCGCCGCCGCGCGTGACGTGCTCGCGGAGATGCGGGAGTCGAGCGACGCCGACGAGGTGTCGCTGCTGAACACGCTCTACGCCGAGCAGCTGATGGACGCGGTGCCGCTGAGGAACCGGGCCGTGAAGAACCGGACTCTGCGATCGAGGAAGGTCGCGTGAGCCAGCCCGACCCGCGCACCGCACCGCCCACGCAGCTCCCTCCGCTCACGAGGAGCGAGCGGGTACTCCTCGGAGCGGTCGCTCCCGCCGGCGCCGGAGTCGGAGGTCTCGGCCTGGCCTCCTCGTTCAGCTCCGTGTCGGAGGCTGCGGAACGCTGGGGCTTCGCGGAGCCCTGGATGCTGCCCATCGGCATCGACTTCGCGATCCCCGTCTTCACCGCGGCGAACCTCCTGCTCATCAGGTTCGGCATGCCGCTGGCCTGGGTCCGTGTGGTGCCGTGGGCGCTGACGCTCGTCACCTGCTGGCTGAACATCGCGGCCGGCTCGTCGACTTCGGCCCGGATCGCACACGGGACGATGCCGCTCCTCTGGGTCGTCCTCAGCGAGATCGTCGCTCACGGGTACGCCGTACGGATCGGCGCGGCCACGGGCCGTCGGATGGAACGCATCCGGCGCTCCCGCTGGCTCTTCGCACCGCGGGCAACGCTCGCGCTCTGGCGCCGCATGGTGCTCTGGGAGCTGACCG
The DNA here is from genome assembly GCF_040633895.1 of Streptomyces sp. NPDC007863. Lineage (NCBI taxonomy): Bacteria > Bacillati > Actinomycetota > Actinomycetes > Kitasatosporales > Streptomycetaceae > Streptomyces > Streptomyces sp. NPDC007863. Next base: position 131,730 of record NZ_JBEYEI010000008.1, on the reverse strand, counting down.
ACTATCGCGAGGCCCTGCGCGAGGAGAAGCGGCGCCTGTTGGCCCGCGCCGAGCTGCGCGAGCAATACGGCCGGCTGTGGCGCTGGAACGCGCCCCGCCGTGACCTCGTGCTTCTCCGGATGGGCGAACTCGACTCGGAGGCTCCCCCGGATGAGGGGAGCGAAGAGGACGAGGCCGAACCTCCGAAGCCCCGGCAGCGGCGCCGCATCGCACGTGACAGGAACAGCCCCCGCATGAGCTGGGACGAAGCGCTCACGAAGGCCCGTGCTCTGACGGCCGGCTGGCCCTACGAGCACTTGGACGCCGAGCGGATCCGCAAGGCCGTCGGATGCAGTCAGGACCGGTCCCGCCAGCTCCGGGACGTCCTCAGGACCGAGCGCGCGGAACCGATGCTGCCCGACCCGGTCGGCGTCTGACGACGAGGACCGCTCCACCACTTTCGCCGGGCCCGGCCGCTGCTTTGGCGGGTAGGGCCAGGGCCCGGCTCTCCCTCTGTTCAGGAAGGAACCTCAGTGAAACACGAGAGCGGTGACGCTCACGAGCGCGAGCTCTTCGCACGCTTGGAGAAGGAGATCGCCGCCGACTCCCCGGAGTCGGTGTCCGCCACGGAGGGCGGAGAGTCGGGCAGCGGACGCTCCGCTGAGTCGGCTCCGGCCGGACCTGACGAGTCAGCCGACCCGGACGCCGTGATCATGGTGGACCGGCCCGGCGGACAGTCGGGTCCCGGTCTCGTGGACCGCGTCCTCGGCTCGAAGCGGCGTCCGGTGATTCCCGCCTGGGCCCGGTCCTGGGACGAGTTCAAGACCGCGGGGAAGGGCGTCGCGGCGTACGCCTGGCACGTCGCCGCGTTCCACGCGGTTCGAACGCCCTGGTACGCGCTCCGGCTCACCCTGCAGGCGCCGCTCGGCGCCGCCCGGCTCCTCGGCAGCACGATGCGATGGGTGGCGGACTCCGAGGGGAATCCGCTGCGGCTGGACGCCGCCAGGCGCGAGGACGTCGGCGACTACCTCAAGCTCTCCCGCCAGCGGGACCGCCGGGTCCGGTGGCGGACGATCGTCGCCCTCGTCGCCGCCGTGGCCGGCCCGAGCGTCGCCGCGGCCATGTACGTCATCGCCCCGACCTGGCTGACGCTGTTCGCCATCGCGGCCGGAGTCATGATGCTCGGTCGGCTCGGGCAGTCGGCCGACTCTCCGGTCATCAACAGGGCCGTGGAAATCCCGAAGGCGACCAAGCTCACGAGCGACATCGTCCTCCGTGCCCTGGGCTCCCTCGGCATTCCGGCGATCAACCAGGACCAGGCCAGGGGCGGCCCCGGATTCACCTTCACCGCCCCGATCACCCGCGACGGCCCCGGGTGGCTCGCCGAGGGAGATCTCCCGTACGGCGTCACCGTGACCGACGTCGCCGACCGACGCGAGCGTCTCGCCTCCGGTCTGCGCCGCCCGCTCGGCTGTGTCTGGCCGGAGGCCACGGCCGATGAGCACACCGGACGCCTCCGGCTCTGGGTCGGCGACCAGGATCTGTCGAAGACCCGGCAGGCACCGTGGCCGCTCGCCAAGTCGGGAACCGTGGACCTCTTCCGGCCGATCGACTGGGGGACGGATCAGCGGGGCCGCTGGGTCGGCATCACGCTCATGTTCATCGCCGGAGTGATCGGCGCCATCCCGCGGATGGGCAAGACCTTCCTCCTCCGGCTCCTGCTGCTCATCGCCGCCCTCGACGTGCGCGCGGAGATCCACACGTACGACCTCAAGGGCACCGGCGACCTCGACGCGGTCGGCGACCGGGTCGGCTACCGGCACCGGGCCGGGGAGGAAGACGCGGACATCGAGTACGCGATCGCCGACCTCCGGCAGGTCCGCGAGGAGATGCGCCGGCGGGCGAAGGTGATCCGGTCTCTGCCCAAGGACATCTGCCCCGAGTCCAAGGTGACCACCGAGCTGGCCTCGAAGCGCTCGCTCGGCCTCCACCCGATCGTCATCGGCGTGGACGAGTGCCAGGTCTGGTTCGAACACGACAAGCACGGCGCGGAGTTCGAGGAGATCTGCGTCGACCTCGTGAAGCGCGGCCCCGCGACCGGGATCGTGCTGCTGCTCGCGACGCAGCGGCCGGACAAGGACAGCATCCCGAAGGCGATCAGCGCCAACGCCTCCGCCCGTTGGTGCCTCAAGGTCATGGGCCAGGTCGAGAACGACATGGTCCTCGGGACCGGCGCCTACAAGCGGGGTGTCCGGGCCACCCTCTTCGCGTGGTCCGAGAAGGGCGTCAGCTACTTCCTCGGCGAAGGCGCGGACGCCCGGATCGTACGGGCCGCGTTCATCGACGCCGTGGAAGCCGACCGCATCGCCCTCCGGGCCCGTGCCCTGCGCGAGCGCGCCGGAACGCTCGCTGGCCACGCGGCCGGCGAGCAGCCGGCAGCCGAGGAGGCCCCGACGTACGACCTGCTCGCCGATCTTCTCGCCGCGATCCCGGACGGCAGCCAGAAGGTCTGGAACGAGGTGGCCGTCGCCGCCCTCGCCGAGCTGCGGCCCGGGGTGTACGGCGAGTGGACGGGCGAGCAGCTGACCCTCGCGCTCAAGCCGTACGGAGTCCGGTCCGGTCAGGTGTGGGGCACCGCGGAGGACGGCAAGGGTGCGAACCGGCGGGGCATCAAGCGCGCCGACCTCCTCAAGGCCGTCGCCGAACGTGACGGCGGAGCCGCCGCGGCCTAGCCGTTCGCGCCGCTAGACCTAGCGGTCCACCCCGCTAGGTCTAGCACCCCCGCTAGCGACCTCACACGCCTCTGACCTGTGCACTAACACCTAGCACCACTACCTGTGCGACCCGGTGATCCTGCCCTGAGAGGGGTTCCCATGCCCATGTGGTTCGACTTCGCCACGCTCCTCCTGCTCATCACGCTCTGCTACGCCGCCCTGTGCGCGGCCAGCCCCTTCGGTGCCTGCCGCAAGTGCAAGGGATGGGGTGCCAAGGTCCGCGTCTCCCGCTTCAGCGGGCGGCTCAAGCGCGGGCGCGACTGCCGCCGCTGCGAGGGATACGGACAGCGCGCCCGGGTCGGCCGCCGTCTCTACAACCTCGCCGTCCGGCTCCACGACGACGGCACCCGCTGAGGAGGAGGCCGCCATGCGTCGACTCGTCCACCTCTCCCTGCTCGGCCTGCTGCTCGGCTTCGCGGCCACTTCGTGCCCCGCGAGCCAGCCGCCGCCGACCCCGCCGGCCGTATCGCCCTCGCTCCCGTAACGGAGGAACGATCTTGACCCTTGCGATCTCCGCCCTGCTCCTGTTCGGGGCCTTGCTCGTCCTGCTCATCCGCTCGAAGTCGGTCGGGGGTGCGGCAGCCCTCATCGCCGTGCTCTTCGGCTACTACCTCTCCCGCACGCCGGCCGCGCCGGCCATCGACAGCGTCATGTCGGCGCTCGCCGACGCCATCCCCGACATGTGATCAAGAAGGGAACCTCATGGCTGAACGAACCGACGTCACGTATCCGGCCACCACGTACGCGGACGCGCCGCCGCTGGGCGACGAATTGGCATGGCTCCGAACCCGCGCCGGTGGCCCGGACTTTGAGTCGGACCGTGAGTTCCTCCTCCGCCAGGCGGCGTTGCTGGACCGGCTCGCCATCGAGAGCGCGGTCGGGCCGCTCGTCCGCACCGCGCTCGGCGCCGCCGGTCGGCTGGTCGCGCACGACGTCGAGCGCCACGGACTGAGCCGCCGGGGCCACGACCTCGTCGCCGCCGAGGACCACCAGGCGTACGTCCGCGAGGAGTACCGCGTCTGGCTGGTCGAGCAGAACCACTGAGTCGACCCGGGGCAGCGGTCGACGGGCCAACGAAGCCCGCTGCCCCGGTCCTCCCCATCCCATCCAAGGAATCAGGAGGTGCTCTCAGGATGCACCATTTCACCCCACCCCCGGCAGTCCTTCGTCCCGCTGAACGCGGCTGGCGCGTATTCCCGCTCATCCCCGGCGGGAAGCGTCCGGCCGTCCGCTCGTGGGAGACCCGCGCCACGACCGACCCCGCCCGCCTCACGCGCTGCTGGTCGACCGGCGTCTACAACGTCGGCATCGCCACCGGCCCGTCCCGCCTGGTCGTCATCGACCTCGACGTGCCCAAGGGCGACGAGGACCGCCCGCCGGCTGGATCCCCGGAAGGTGTGACCGACGGCACCGATGCGCTCGGCGTGCTCGCCGAGGAGCACGGCGAGCGGTACCCCAGCAACACGTACACGGTCCGGACGGGCAGCGGTGGCCTCCACCTGTACTTCACGACCCCGGCCGGTACCGCCCTCCGGAACACGGCCGGCAAGCTCGGCTGGAAGATCGACACCCGGGCGAACGGCGGCTACGTCGTGGGGGCGGGCAGCTCCGTGGACGGCAGGCCGTACCAGGTCGTCCACGAGACGATCCCGGCTCCGTTGCCCACATGGCTGGCGAAGCTCCTCGTGCCGGCGACGCTGCCGCCGCAGGGGCCGCTGAACGTGTCACTGCTCTCCACGGAGGGCCTGGACCGCTACCTCGGGGCGGCCCTCACCGGAGAGATCGAGCGGGTCGCGCGGGCCGTCGAGGGCAACCGGAACAACGCCCTTTACCAGGCCTCCGTGGCCCTGGGACAGCTCGTGGCCGGTGGAGAGCTGGCCGAGGGCCAGGTGACGGCGAAGCTCGTCGTCACGGCCATGGGCAAGGGCCTGAGCGAGACGGACGCCCGCCGCACGGTCGCCTCCGGCCTCCGCGCCGGTGCCCGCAAGCCGCGCACCATCACGAGGAGGGCCGCATGAACCTCAGCGTTCAGGACGTCCACCTCGGCTGGCGCGAGCTGCCCCACGGGGCGGAGTGCCCGCGGCCTTCGTGGACCGTCGACGTCCGCGACGACGAGCACTACCGCTCGTCGTACGGCGGAGCGACCGAGCGGCACTCCTGCCCGAACGAGGACTGCGAGCACGGCGGTTCGTACTCCCGCACGACGGTGCGCGTGGTCTGCCTCGCCTGCCGCGTCGCCCACGTCATCAGCGGTGAGAGCCGCAGCAGTTGGAGCTCGACCACGCGGGCGATCGGCTTCGGCGAGCCCCCGCGCAAGGTCGCCGGCGTCTACCTGTGGCCGGGGGAGCCCTGGTTCGACGACGAGCCCCACGAGTTCCTCGTCAGCCGCGTGAAGCCCCGCCGGCTCACGGCCGAGGACGTGATCGGCGAGATCCACGAGGGACGCGGTCCGCGCGGTGGCAAGCAGTTCTCCGCCGTCGCGTTGCCGACGCCGAACGGCGCGTACGGGCTCCGGGCCCTCCGCTGGGACCGTGCGCGGGAGAACTTCGCCTCCTGCTCCGCCGCCGCGAAGTGGATCGCGGCTCAGACCCCCGACAGTGACGAGGCGAAGTGAACGACACCCCGTACGACCCGCCTCACCTGTACTCCGCCGTACCGGCGGAGCCCCGTCCGCTCCAGCCCGCCCAGCAGCGCATCCGGACGGCCTGGACGGCCGACGAGCTGATGGCGACCGAGTTCCCGGAGCCGAAGTGGGCCGTCCCCGGAATCATCTCCGAGGGCGTCAACCTGCTCGCCGGACCGCCGAAGGTCGGCAAGTCGTGGCTCTCCCTCGGGCTGGCCCTCTCGGTCGCGGCCGGCGGCACGGCCATGGACACGATCCCGGTCGAGGGCGGCCCCGTCCTCTACCTGGCCCTGGAGGACACCCCGCGGCGGCTCAAGACCCGCATGGGGAAGATCCTCAGTGGCACCGCCGCGCCTTCGGGCCTGACACTGGCCACCTCGTGCCCGCCGCTGCCGCAGGGCGGGAACGAGGCGATCGCCCAGTGGCTTGACCGCAACCCCGAGGCGCGGATGGTCGTGATCGACGTCTTCGCGAAGATGCGCGGCAACTCGGCCCCCGGCGCCTCCGCCTACGACGCGGACTACGCGGCCGTCGGCCACGCGAAGCGGATCGCGGACCACTACGGCGTCGCCATGGTCCTCGTCCACCACGTGCGCAAGGCCGCTTCGGACGACTTCCTCGCCGAGGTCTCCGGCACGAACGGCCTCGCGGGCGCCGCGGACGCCACGCTCGTCCTGAAGCGCTCGCGCGGCCAGGCCGACGGCGTCCTGCACGTGACGGGCCGCGACGTCGACGAGGCCGAGTACGCCCTCCGCTTCTACGCGGAGGCCGGCGCCTGGCAGCTCCTCGAAGGGCCCGCCGCCGACCACACCATCGGCGACACCCGCGCGACGATCCTCCGCTTCGTCCGCGCGAACCCCGGCGCCCGGCCGAAGGCCATCGCCGAGGGCACGGGCCTGGAGTCGGACCTCGTCCGGCAGACCTGCTCGCGGATGGCCAAGGACGTCCAGCTCATCCGGCAGGACGGCGGCTACGTCGTCCCTGGCGTGACCGGTGGTGACGCGTGAGCCGTCACACCCGTCACAGCGTCACACCCGTCACTACGGTCACACGGACCCGAGGAGCCGCTCCCATGCCCCGTACCCCCACCAAGTCGGGCCGGTCCGGCGACGCGAACCTCAAGCTGCCGGACGTCCTGACGGAGCTGAGGATGTCCCGTTCGGCCTTCTACCGGCTCCGCGCCCGCGGCAAGGCCCCCCGGTGCTTCAAGCTCCCGAACGGCCAGATCCGCGTCCGCCGGAGCGACCTGGACGCCTGGTTCGCCGCCTGCGACGAACTCGCCGCCTGATCCGCCGTCCCTGATGTGGGGCGCGCCCTTGCGGGCGCGCCCCCTTTTTTTCGGAGGTATCGCATTGCTGACCTACGACGTGAAGATCTGGGGCATCCGCAGTCGACCGAGCAAGGCGTCACCGTTCCAGCTCCGGTGGAGGGTCGGGCCTGAGATCCACTACCAGCCCTTCGCGACCAGCACCCTGGCAGACGGTCGCCGTTCCGAGCTCATGTCGGCCCAGCGGAAGGGCGAACAGTTCGACACCGAGACCGGTCTCCCCGCGTCCGAGCTGCGCGCGCTCAACTCCCCTACCTGGTTCGAGCACGCCTGCGCGTACGCCCGGATGAAGTGGCCCCACGCCGCCGCGAAGCACCGCGTCGGCATCGCAGAGGCCCTGACCAACATCACGCCGGCACTGACCACGAGCCGGAAGGGAACCCCGGAGGTCAAGGTCCTCCGCCTGGCCCTGCGCACCTGGGCCTTCCAGATGGTCAAGGACGACGAGGGTGAGTGGGCGCCGAGGAAGGACGTCCACGAGCCGCCGGAGGAGGTGGCCGCCGCGCTCGCCTGGGTCGCGGCCAACTCCCTCAAGGTCAAGGACCTGGCTGTCTCGGACAAGCTCCGCCCCGCACTCAAGGCGATCTCGCTCACCTTGAAGGGCGAGAAGGCGGCGGACAACACGGTCGCCCGCAAGCGGACGGTGCTGAGCAACGCGCTCCGGTACGCGGTCGAACGGGACCTCCTCGACGTGAACCCGCTCACCCGGATCGACTGGAGCGCGCCGGAGACGGACGACGAGGTCGACTTCCGCTACGTCCCCGAACCGAAGACCGCCCGCAAGCTCATCGACGCCGTCCAGGCCCAGGGGCCCCGCGGCGAGCACCTGTACGCGTTCCTCGGATGCATCTACTACGCCGCGAACCGCCCGTCGGAAGTGGCCGACCTGAAGGAGACGGACCTCGTCCTGCCGGAGGAGGGATGGGGCGAGATGATCCTCGCCGGCAGCCGCCCGGAGGTCGGCTCCGGCTGGACCAACGACGGCAAGCCGTACGAGGAACGCGGCCTGAAGCGCCGAGCCCGCCGCGCCACCCGCTCCGTCCCCATCCCGCCGGTCCTCGTCCAGATGCTCCGCCACCACATCGCCACCCAGGGCGTCGCCCCGGACGGCCGGCTCTTCCGGGCCGTGCGCGGTGGCCGAGTCCGGTCGAACGAGTACACCGAGCTCTGGCAGAAGGCCCGTCGCACGGTCCTCTCCGAGGAGGAGGTCACCACACCGCTCGCCGACGTGCCGTACTCGCTCCGCCACGCGTGCGTCTCACTCTGGATCAAGGTCGGCGTCGATCCGGTCGAGGTAGCCAGCCGCGCCGGCCACAGCATCGCGGTCCTGTGGCGCTTCTACGCGAAGCTCCTGCGGGGCCAGCAGCACAAGGCGAACGAGCTGATCGACGCCGCGTTGGAGTGAGAGAGTCCGGGTCTGACCCCGTCCAAGGTCACGTGGCACCTGAGCCGCATAGCCAATGCCCCTCACCGCCGGTGGGGGGCATTGCTGTTTCTACCGCTCACGGGCGTTGGATGCCTCGAACCGCATCCAACACATCGAGGCCGCGGTGCGCACGGCGGCCATAGAGGAGGGCCACGATCGCAGCGCCCGCGCCGCCGATGAGGTACGTCTCCGCCGTACTGGGCAGGTCCAACAGAGCGATGCCCGCGCCAACGCCGGCTACGACCAGCGCAGTACCAGCGATCCGCCACGACTCTCTGTCCGCTACGGCAACAAGCCCGGCAAGCTCCTCTTCATCCAGCAGTGCGCCGACCTTGCCGGCGGTGTACCGCTCCGCGATCGTGAGCATCATGCGAGCCAGGTTTTTCAGGGCATCATCCGGGTCTCTGTCGATGCGGGCCTCGGCCTTATGCAGCGCGGCAACGACAAGCCCAGCATGCTCCTTCAGCGCCCGTTGCCGGTGAGATCGGGTCGGCACAGCCCCCCAAGCTCGGCGTCCGACAGTCACCTCATGAGCAACCTTCTGGACAGTCTCGCCAACGTGAAGCAGAGCATGGACCTTCCTCTCGCCGCCTGCCACGTAAGCATCCGAACAGGCGACGATGGCCTCCTGAATGCGTGACACAAGGAGGTACCGGCTGACCTCTTCCGAGCGCGCGTGCTGGATGCCAGGCACGATGCTGGAAGATCCCCTAAAGACCCTCCAGCCAGCCACCGCGGGGAACCCAACGAACATCGTCACGAACAGGGCGCTAATGATCACCTGGAACCCGACGACGAAAGCAGCACCAGCAAAGACGAATGGGGGCATCGCGACAAGATCCGTCCAGAAGCCCTTCCACGTGGTCGGGACTGCATCCCACTTCTGGTACCCGTTCACCACAGCGCGGGCCATCACGAGCGACCAGTAGATCGCCACCATCTCCACGGCCGACCTGACCAAAGTCCCTGCGGCTTCAGCCCGGTGCCATCTGCGTAGCGCGACCCTGACGCGTGAAGACGCCGGCTGCGTCAGATCTAACCGAGTCAGGCTGGCGCCGAGCGCTTCAATCGCCCTGTCGGCCTTCTGCCGCTGCCGAACGCGACGCGCCTCGGCTCCCAGTAACCCCCTCATCCATCCCCCCATGAGACGGGATCATGACATCGAGCCCGCCGCTTCCCCACCGATTCCGGCGAACTCAGGCCCCCATCACCTGACCACAGGTTGGCCACACGCACTGATCCACAGCGGGACTGGGTGGGACACGGTGGGACAGCCGGACACGTGGAAGGGGCTGCCGATCTACTCGGCAGCCCCTCTCACGTGCAGCTTTGCCAGCTGCGGAAAGTCTCTCTCGACGGGCTGGTTCAACTCGCGAAGCTGATCGCGGATTTCAAGACCGTTCCCTTAGGCCGCTCGGGCAACCCACCCTCGCTCCGGACCGCTTGGGGCGGAGCGGGCTACAGCGTACCGGGTGGGGAGAGGGGGCGGCGGGCGGCGGGACGGGTCGGGGGGATTCGCGAAGGGTCGGGGGGTGTGACCGGAATGGCGCCGTAATGCGACGGGTGCCTGAAGATCGCCGTGATCGCCGGGTTAAAGTCCCCTTCACCACATCTCCACGTTTCTTGAGAAGAACAGAGGGTCGCAGGGTGCAGGGCACGATCGACGGGTTCAGCTATGGCATGGTCACGCCACTCGTGGGCTATGTGATGGCCTGCCTGGGCAGCGCGCTGGGGCTGCGCTGCACCGTACGGTCGCTCGCGACCGGGCGGACCCGGAAGCCCGGGTGGCTCGCGCTCGGGGCCGCGTCGATCGGGTGCGGGATCTGGACCATGCACTTCATCGCGATGCTCGGCTTCCAGGTGAGCGAGGCGGACATCTCGTACGACGGCACGCTGACCTTCCTCAGCCTGCTCGTGGCGGTGCTCGTCGTCGGCGCCGGCGTCTTCACCGTGGGCTATCGCGGCGCGCGGCCCGCCCCGCTGCTCACCGCCGGCCTCTTCACCGGCCTCGGCGTGGCGGGGATGCACTACCTGGGCATGGCCGCCATGCGGATGAACGGTTCCCTGACGTACGGGCCCGGCGTCGTCGCGCTCTCCGTCCTCATCGCCGTCGTCGCCGCGACCGCCGCGCTCTGGGCCGCCGTCTCGGTCCGCGGCTTCCTCGCCAGCCTCGGCGCGAGCGTGATCATGGGCATCGCCGTGACCGGCATGCACTACACCGGCATGGCCGCCGTCGGCGTCACGGTCGCCCATGACGCCCACGCCACCACGGGCGACGGCTCCTCCGTCATCGACGTGCTGCCGCTGCTCGTCGGCCCGCTGATCTTCCTGGTCCTGGCCGCCGCCGTCGTCATGCTCGACCCGATGCTCATCATGGGCGAGGACGAGACCGCCGCCCGGCCGGCTCCGCGCATCGACATCGGCGACCTCCGGACCGGCCTGAACGCCGGCAACAACTGGGGCGTCACCGGCGGGAGCCCCGAGAGGGAGAGCCGGAGTCTCTGAGGAGCGCGGAAACGGCGCCGGGGTGTTCCCCCGGCGCCGTTTCCGTGTCCTCACGCGCGCGTGCGTCAGCGTGCGTCAATACGCGCCCATGCGCGTCAGCTGTCGCCGGTGCGCTCGCCGAGGACCACCGTCGTCTTCGCCGTCTTGCCGTCGCGCTCGTACGTGATCTCCACCGAGTCGCCCGGCTTGTGGGTCCAGATCTCGCCGATGAGCGACGGGCCGCTGTCGATGGGGTGGTCGCCGAAGGCGGTGATCACGTCGCCGGGCTTCAGGCCCGCCTTGGCCGCCGGGCCGCTCGGCATCACCGCGTCCGTGCCGCCCGCGCCCTGCTCGGCGATGCGCGCGCCCTCGCCCTTGTCGTTCATGTTCACGGTCGCGCCGATCACCGGGTAGACCGGCTTGCCGGTCTTGATCAGCTGCTCGGCCACCGTCTTCGCCTGGTTCACCGGGATCGCGAAGCCGAGGCCGATGGAGCCCGCCTGCGACTGGCCGTAGCCGCCGGTGGACTGGATCGCCGAGTTGATGCCGATCACCGCGCCGGCCGCGTCGAGCAGCGGACCGCCCGAGTTGCCGGGGTTGATCGAGGCGTCCGTCTGCAGGGCGCTCATGTACGAGTTGCTGCCGCCGCCGTCGCCCGAGGCCACCGGACGGTTCTTGGCGCTGATGATGCCGGTCGTCACCGTGTTGGAGAGGCCGAAGGGCGCGCCGATCGCGATCGTCGAGTCGCCGACCGCCACCTTGTCCGAGTCGCCCAGCGGCAGCGGCTTCAGCCCCTCCGGGGCCTTCTTGAGCTTGATCACGGCCACGTCGTAGCCCTCGGCACGGCCGACGACCTCGGCGTCGTACGTCCGGCCGTCCGAGAAGGTCGCGGAGAGCGTGCCGCCCTCCGCCGCCGACGCCACCACGTGGTTGTTGGTGACGATGTGGCCCTGCTGGTCGTAGACGAAACCGGTGCCGGTACCGCCCTCGCCCTGCGTGCCGCCCGACTTGGCCTGGATGGTGACCACGCTCGGCAGCGCCTTCGCGGCGACCGCCGCGACCGTGCCCGGCTCCCGCTTGAAGGAGGCGGGGGCTTCGCCGGAGGAGACCGTCGTGGACGCCGTGCCGCCGTCCTCGCGCTGGGCCGCCCAGTACCCGATGCCGCCGCCGATGCCGCCGGCGACGAGCGCCGCCACCAGGACCGCCGCGACGAGCCCGCCGGTGCGCTTGCGCGGCGCGGCCTGGTCCGCGGGCAGGGCCGGGACCGGCTCGCCCCAGGACGGGACGGCCGGGGGCGCCGGCGGCCAGCCACCGCCGCCGGCGGCCGCGGGTTCGGGGGCGTGCGCGGGCGCGTACGGGGCGGAGGCGGGCATCGAAGGCACGGGAGCGGGAGCCGGGGGCGCGGGCGGGACCGGCGGCTGGATCCGGGTCGTCGCGTCCGCGCCGGACGGCGCCGCAGGCTGCTGGGGCTGCGGCTGCGCGGCCTCCTGAGGCTGCTGCGGGTGCGGGGCCTCCTGCGGGACCTGCGCCGCCGGTGTCGCGGCGGACGGCGGGGTGGCGGGGGCGGGCGGCGTGGCGGGGGCGGACGGGGCAGTCGGGTCCGCCGGAACCTCGGTGCCCTCGTTCTCGGTGCTCACAGCTCGCTCTCCTCGTTCACGGCGCGGGGACGGTGACGGTCGCTCCAGGGTGCTGGACACAGCTTTTCCCACCAGGCGTCAGGCCGCTGTAAGGCGGAGCTGTGCGTACGCACCTCATTCTTTATATCCGGACAGAACGGACAGGTCCGGTGTGCCCTGGCCGCCCTGCCAATGGCACCATGACGCGGTGACCCACGCACGGCAGCAACCGCACCCCGGCCCCGTCCAGGTCGTCGCCCACCGAGGAGCCTCGGAGGACGCGCCGGAACACACCCTGGCCGCCTACGTGAAGGCCATCGAGGACGGCGCCGACGCCCTGGAGTGCGACGTCCGGCTCACGGCCGACGGGCACCTGGTGTGCGTCCACGACCGCCGCGTCGACCGTACCTCGAACGGCCGCGGGGCCGTCTCCACGCTCGAACTCGCCGACCTCTCCGCGCTGGACTTCGGCGCCTGGAAGAAGTTCAAGGAGCGCGAGGACTCCGGCGAGCCCGGCGAGATCCCCGACTGGGGCGACCCCGAGTACACCTCGGTCCTCACCCTGGAACGGCTTCTGGAACTGGTCTCCGACGCGGGCCGGCGGGTCGAGCTCGCCATCGAGACCAAGCACCCCACCCGCTGGGCGGGCCAGGTCGAGGACCGGCTGCTCGCGCTCCTGGAGCGTTTCGGCCTGCACGCGCCCGTGGCGCCCGAGGAGTCCCCGGTACGGATCATGAGCTTCTCGGCCCGTTCCCTGCACCGGATCACCGCCGCCGCGCCGACGCTCCCGACCGTCTCGCTCGCCCAGTTCGTCACCCCCCGGCTGCGCGACGGACGCCTCCCCGCGGGCGCGCGCGTGGCGGGTCCCTCCATCCGGATCGTCCGCCACCATCCGGCCGTCATCCTGCGCCTGCAGAAGGCCGGCCACCAGGTCCACGTCTGGACGGTGGACGATCCGGAGGACGTCGAGCTCTGTCTGCGCCTGGGCGTCGACGCGATCATCACCAACCGCCCCAAGGCCGTCCTCGAACAGCTCGGCCGCTCCTGAACCACGGGCCCGGCCGCCCCGCCGGGCCGGCCGGGGGGTGCGCACCGGCGCGTTCGGCACGTACGCGATCGTCACTTGTGCTCCACCCCACCCGGAACAGGCGGTTTCCGGTCGCGGTCACCGGGGCATCCACACGGTGGCGTGGGGCGAAGGAGGTCTCGGGGGTGGCGTTGGTGGTGGCACAGAAGGTGCCCACGTCGTCGAGCATGGCCGTACCCCATGGCCCTGCGGGCGTGGGGGAAGCGCGACACCGGATGCGGGACGAGCTGTACCGCAGCGGGGTGTCGGAATCGGTCGTCGACGACGCGGTCCTGATCCTGTCCGAACTGCTCAGCAACGCCTACCGGCACGGCAGGCCGCTGGGCCGGGCGGACCGGGGAGAGGGCGACGTGCTGGCGGCCTGGCGGCTCGACGCGTCGGGCGGGCTCACGGTCGAGGTCACGGACGGAGGCGGTCCCACGAGACCCGTCCCGTCGACGCCCTCGGTCACGGCACGCGGCGGACGCGGGCTCAACATCATCGGCGCCCTGTCCCAGGACTGGGGCGTGCGCGACAGCGCGGCGGGCGAGGTCACGGTCTGGGCGATCGTCACGGAGGGCCACCGCCGCGAGGACTTCGCGGCCCGGGTCGGCGCCGGCGGCTCCGGCTTCGACCTCCTCGACGCGTACGACGACCTGGACTGACGCGACGGCCCCGAACAGGCATGCGGGGGTGCGTTTCCGGCCGGTTCCCGGATACGGCTCCGGGGCCGGCGGCCGCGTCGGCGGAGCCCGTGAACGCTCCGCGGGCGGGGACCGTATCCGATCCGTCGGGTGGTCATGGCACGGCTGAGCTTGCCGCGGCGTCCGGGCGGCTAGGCTCGCGCCCGACACAGCACCGCGATCGGGAGAAAGCCACACCATGGCCAAGAAGCGCCCCCAGACGAAGGCCGGCAAGAGCGGCCAGGCACAGGTCACGAACGGGGAGATCCCGGTCGTCGGCGCGCGCGAGCCGTGCCCGTGCGGTTCGGGCCGCCGCTACAAGGCGTGCCACGGCCGGGCGGCCGCGCACGCCGTGACCGAGCACGTCCAGCGCCCCTTCGAGGGCCTGCCCGGCGAGTGCGACCTGGTCGCGCTGCGCGAGCTGGTGCCCGCCGCCACCGTGCCGCTCACCCTCAAGGGCGGGCTGCCCGAGGGCGTGCCGTCGGTGACGCTGGCGACGGTCCTGCCGATGGCCTGGCCCGCGCTCCGCCGCGACGACGGCTCCGTCCTGCTCGCCCTGCAGAACGACGGCACCTCCGGCGACCTGTCCCGCGACCTCGCCGACACCCTCCAGCGCGCGCTGGAGACCGAGCCCGGCAACCCGGTGCCGCCGCGCCGCGTCGAGCCCGAGGGCCCGCGCCTCCAGGACCTGCTGGACACGGACGCGCCCTTCGAGCCCGAGGTCCACACCGGCTTCGAGTTCTGGATCCCGAAGTCGGCGGACGGCGCCGAACCCGAGGTCGCCGCCTCCCTGGAGCGGGCCAACGCCGCCGCGATCCCCACGGAGAAGCTGGCCTCGGTCGACGCCGCCTACTGGTGCGAGACCCCGGACAAGAACCACCTGCGCTGGGTCATGCCGCACCCGGAGGAGAAGCTCCTCGACGCGCTCGCCCGCCTCCAGGCCGCCGGCACCACCTCGCTCGGCCCGGACACCCGTCTCGTCGGCTCCTTCCGCGCCCACGGCCTGATGGTCCCGGTGTGGGACCTGCCGTCGGCGATGACCGCCGAGCAGTGCGAGAAGCCCGCCGCCGAGTTCGCCGGGCGACTGGCCGAGGCGCTCGCCGTGGACACCCCCCTCACCGCCGAGGAGCGTCGCGCGCGCGGCGGCCTCACGAACCGTCAGGTGACTCTCAGCTGATACCCCAGGTGGTATCGGTGACTGACAGACCGACCAGTCGGTGACTTCCGCCACAGCGGAACCTACGGAGCGGTAAATCCCTGTCCGAATAACCGAGATCGAATTTGCGAACCGCAGATCTCTTGTTACCGTTCTGGAAGCCCGGTCGCTGGTGCATCCCCCGTCGCCAGCGACCGGGCGTTTCCATGTCCGCCCCGCCGTCGCGCCGGGGCGGTTTCTCAACTCGCTTCGTCCTCGGCCGTGTTGCTGCCCGAGCGGAGCAGCAGCGGTGCGTCGCCGCCTTCTTCCTTCCCCGCGAATTCCGCCACCGCCGTATGCGCGCGAGCGGCGCCCGTACCCGGCTCCCTCGGGGTCTCGCAGGTATCCGGCTCGTCCCGCGCGGGGACCGCGCACCGCACCTGGATCGTCCGGCCACCGGGCGCCATGAGGGTCAGAATCGCGTCGATCTCGCGGCCGGTCGCATTGCGGTAGTAGGTCCGCGCCCAGACGTCCGGACCCTCGGACAGGACGCACGTCTGCGCCTCGACGCCCTCGGGCGAGGCGAGTTCGGGACCGCAGCGGCTGACCCGCTCGGGCGCCCCCGCGGCCTCCGCGTCGGCGCGCGCCGACGGGGGCGCCTGCCGCGGGGCGGCGGGCCGGGCGCTCTCGCCGGTACGGTCCTCCCCGCCGGTACGGTCCTCCCCGCCGAGCCCGAGGTCGCCCAGCAGCCCTCCGGCCGCACCGCCCGGCTTGGCGTCGCCCGCCGGGGCCTGGCCCGCCGGAGCGTGGGGCGCCGCCGCGTGGGCGCTCGGCGGTGGTGCTTCGTCCTGCTGGCCCGCCTTGGCGGCCAGGGGGACGAGGACGGCGATCGCGACGGCGGTGCCGAGGCCGGCCATGCGGAGTTGCGCCGGGCTCAGCCGACTCATGCGACCCACCTGCTCTGTTCGGGGACCGGTCCCGGGCCGGGAACGATCACGGACGGTGGGCCGAACCTACCCGCGCCGGACGGGCGCCCGGCGGGCCGCGCGCCGGATTCCCGTACGCGTCGGCCCGGGACACACCCGTTCGGGTGAACGGTCAGTAGGCGAGCCTGCTCCCGCCGCCGGGGGTGGCCGTGCTCGCCGCGACCAGGGCGTCGACGACCGCCTCCACGTCCGGCAGCCAGGGGCGGGCCGAGCCGGCGAGCGGCTCCCGCTCCCAGCGGACCTGCCCGGTGCCCGCCGTGGACGGCGGCAGCAGCAGATAGCCGCCCTCGCCGTGGAACCGCAGCGAGCTGGGCACGCTGTCCTTCGCGTACAGCAGCTCGCCGAGCCGTTCGAGGCCGTACGGGGCGACCAGGATCGACCAGCGGGTCGGCGTCGCCACCACCGGGCCGAGCCGCATGCCCATCGCGTCGAGGTCCCGCAGGGCACGGGCGCCCGCGAGCGCCGGGAGGCTCACCGCGCAGGGGGCGCGGCCACCGGTGGCCAGCACGACGGGGGCGTCCGGGCGCCGGGTCCACCACCAGCGGATCATCCGCTCGTCGGTGGTGGCGGCCAGCAGGCCCGGGTCGAAGGGGTGGGCGCCGGGGACCACGCAGTCCGGGTCGGGGCAGGCGCACACCGGGCCGTCGCCGCCGGTCCGCGGCGCACCCCCGGACCGCTCGGCCGTACGGCCGGCACCGGCCCTCTCCGCACGGCCGGCCGCGCCACCGGTGGCCGGCGGCTCCGCACGGCCCGCGCCGGAGCGCTCCGCTCTGCCGGCTCCCGAGACGGCCCGCAGGCCGCCGCGGCCGGAGGTCTTCGCCCCGCCGGCGGGCTCGGCCAGGCCCACTCCCGGCAGGACGGGCCAGTCCCACTCGACCGCGAAGGTCACCGCCGCGTCCTGCCGTGCGGTCCTCGCCTTGCGCCGGAACCGGAGCCTGCGTCGCCTTCCGAGGATCTCGCGCATGAGCGCTCGTTCCTTTCCGTTGAACGCCGAATCCACATCACACCATGTGCAGATCTCTTCACCGTGCGTATCAGCGCGTACAGCGTCGGCGGTGCGTCGTCCCGCCCGGGGCGGGGCCGGCCGGAACGGGGCCGGGTCACAGTCGGGTCGAAGCCGGTTCAGAACACGATCCCCGCCACGCGGGGAGGGGCTGCGGCCTGCGGCACGTACGACGCCGGGGTTCCGCTTCTCGATCCCGGGGCGGCGTCAACTGCCCCTGCCTGTCATCGATTACGTACCCCACACGCTCAAAATGACGCGCTTTCAAACGACGCCAGTCGACCGCAAATGGTGCACAGCAGGGTCAATTTTCAGCCAACTTCCAGCTCACTTCAACCCCTGCGCACGAGCTCGCGGAACGCCACTCGGACACCACAAGTCCCATGGGGACAATGCTGGACATCGCTCCTCGGGTGCGTGTACATGTGGAGACATCGAGCGGCGCAATATGACATGGGGGTTTGCGATGCCATGGCGTCAAACGCACCGGTCGGAAAGCCGACCGAGATGAGCTCCCCACACCTGCCGAAACACCTGCAGCAGCACCTTCCGAAAGTGGCCGGAATCGACTCCACGGTTCCCGCGCCACCGCACACTAAGGCGCCTCTCACGGGCGTCCCCGCCGCCGCGGCACCGGCCGACGCGGCTCCCGGCCCCGGCGCCCAGATCACGGACCGCCTGGCCGGCTGGGTCTCCGACCTCACCACCCTCCACGAACTCACCGAGCGGCTCATCAGGACCGCCACCCTCGACGAGGCCCTGCACGAGCTCCTCGGCGCCGGAGCCGCCCTCGTCGGCGCCCGCCGCGGCATGGCCGTCCTCGAACCCGCCGACGGCCTCGGCCCCACCACCACCGTCGGCCTCGGCCTCGCCCACGCCGACCTCGGCACCATCGAGACCGTCCCCCGCGGCGCCACCAGCTACGGCCGCCTCCTCGACGGGCTCCCCGACCCCTCCGATCCGGACCGCGTCCCGGAGCCCATCGCCATCCACGACGTCCGCACCGAGGAAGGCCTCGACCCCCGCCACCGCGAGGTCGCCGCCCGCCTCGGCTACGCCGCCAGCTACGCCCTCCCCCTCGCCACCGAGGAGACCGGCCGGCTCGGCGCCGGCGTCTGGCTCTACGACGAGCCGGCCGCCCCCACCGACCGCCAGCGCCACCTCGTCGGCCTCTACGGCCGCTTCGCCACCGAGCACCTCGCCCACCTCCTCCAGATCGAGCGGGCCCGCGTCCAGGTCTCCACGGTCGCCGAGGAGCTGCTCCCGAGCCGGCTCCCCCGCGTCCCCGGCGTCCGGCTCGCCGCCCGCCACCGCACCGGCCCCCGGGGCGGCGGCGACTGGTACGACGCCCTGCCGCTGCCCGACGGCGCCCTCGGACTCTCCGTCGGCTCCGTCTCCGGCACCGGGCCCAGCGCGCTGGCCGCGATGGGACGGCTGCGCGCCTCGCTGCGCGCGTACGCCGTGATGGAGGGCGAGGACCCGGTCGCCGTCCTCTCCGACCTGGAGCTGCTGCTCCGGCTCACCGAGCCGGCCCGCTCGGCCACCGCCCTCTTCGCCTACGCCGAGCCGGCCCGCCGCCGGCTCGTCCTCGCCGGCGCCGGCCACACCCCGCCGCTGCTGATCGGCGAGCGCCGCACCGAGTACGTGGAGACCTCCCTCTCCGCCCCGCTCGGCATGCTCTCCTGCTGGGAGGCGCCCAGCGTGGAGCTGTCCCCCGCGCCAGGAGAAACGGTGCTGCTGTACACGGACGGGCTGCTGCGGCGTACCGGCGACCCCATCGACCGGGCCTTCGCCCGGCTCCACGCGGCCGCCGCGAGCGTGCCCAGGACGGACCGGGACGATCCGGGCGCGGTCGCCGACCACGTCCTGCGGACCGTGCTTCCGGACGGGCTCGACCCGGCGGTGGAGGGCGAGGACGTGGTCCTGCTCGCCGCCCGCTTCGACTGATCCCGGCGGTGACCGCTCGGTAACGGGCCTTCCGGCCCTGGGCCCCCTTCCGTACGACCGTACGATGGAGGGGGTTCAGTGTCGTACCAAGAGGAGGCAGACCCGTGGCCGAAGAGCTCACTCCGGAGACCCCGGACGAGGCCGAGGAGCCGATCAAGCAGCGGAAGAACGGCCTGTACCAGGGCGTGTCCGACGAGCTGGCCGAGAGCATGAAGTCCGGCTGGGCCGACACGGAGCTGACCGGCCTCGTGCCGATCCCGCAGGCCGAGCGGACCGCCGCCCGGCGCTCCGCCCTCTCCGCCCGCTTCCCGGGCGAGCGCCTGGTGATCCCGGCCGGCAGCCTGAAGACCCGGTCGAACGACACCGAGTACAGCTTCCGCGCCTCCACCGAGTACGCGTACCTCACCGGCGACCAGACCCACGACGGCGTCCTCGTCCTGGAGCCGGTCGCGGACGGCCACGAGGCCACGATCTACCTGCTGCCCCGCTCGGACCGCGAGAACGGCGAGTTCTGGCTCGACGGCATGGGCGAGCTGTGGGTCGGCCGCCGCCACTCCCTCGCCGAGGCGGAGCAGCTGCTCGGCCTCCCGGCGAAGGACGTGCGCGAGCTGGCCGCCGCCCTCACCGAGGCCACCGGCCCGGTCCGTGCCGTGCGCGGCCACGACGCCGGCATCGAGGCCGCCCTCACCGACAAGGTCACCGCCGAGCGCGACGAGGAGCTGCGCGTCTTCCTCTCCGAGGCGCGGCTCGTGAAGGACGACTTCGAGATCGCCGAGCTGGAGAAGGCCTGCGCCTCCACCGCCCGCGGCTTCGAGGACGTCGTGAAGGTCCTCGACAAGGCCGAGGCCACCAGCGAGCGCTACATCGAGGGCACCTTCTTCCTCCGCGCCCGCGTCGAGGGCAACGACGTCGGCTACGGCACCATCGCCGCCGCCGGCCCGCACGCCTGCACCCTGCACTGGGTCCGCAACGACGGCGCCGTCCGCTCCGGCGACCTGCTCCTGCTCGACGCCGGCGTCGAGACCACCGAGCTCTACACCGCCGACGTCACCCGCACCCTGCCGATCAACGGCCGGTACACCGACGTCCAGCGCAAGATCTACGACGCGGTGTACGAGGCGCAGGAGGCGGGCATCGCCGCGGTGAAGCCCGGCGCCGCCTACCGCGACTTCCACGACGCCGCCCAGCGGGTGCTCGCCGAGAAGCTCGTCGAGTGGGGCCTCGTCGAGGGCCCGGCCGAGCGCGTCCTGGAGCTGGGTCTCCAGCGCCGCTGGACCCTGCACGGCACCGGCCACATGCTCGGCATGGACGTCCACGACTGCGCCGCCGCGCGCACCGAGGCGTACGTCGACACCACCCTGGAGCCGGGCATGTGCCTGACCGTCGAGCCGGGGCTCTACTTCCAGGCCGACGACCTGACCGTGCCGGAGGAGTACCGCGGCATCGGCGTCCGGATCGAGGACGACATCCTCGTCACGGAGGACGGCAACCGGAACCTGTCGGACCAGCTGCCCCGCCGGTCGGACGAGGTCGAGGCGTGGATGGCCGGCCTGAAGGGCTGACCCCGCACGCGTACGGGCCCCGTCGGCGACCTCGCCGGCGGGGCCCCGTCACGCCATCAGGAGGGACGGGCTGTCCTTCCACTTCAGGATCTTGTCGAAGCTGACGACCGCCCCGCCCCGGCCCGAGCGGCCGAACTGGACGTGGTCGGAGAGCTCCTCGATCAGGCGCAGGCCGCGGCCGCTCTCGGCGTCCGGACGGGCGGCCGGAGCGGGCGCCGGCGTCCCGGGGAAGCCCGGGCCCGCGTCGGCGACCTCGATGCGGCAGGTCTCGCCGTCGAGGAAGGCCGTCACCCGGTACGCCTCCGAGGCCCGGCCCGCGGCGGGGCCGCCGCCGTGCTCGACCGCGTTGGCACACGCCTCGGTCAGGGCCACCGACAGCTCGTAGGAGACGTCGGGATCGACCCCGGCCGTCTCCATGGTGCCGAGGAACAGGCGCCGGGCGAGCGGCACGCTCGCGGCCTCGCGCCGCAGATGGAGTGACCACCAGATGCTCATGCTCCAGCCTCCCGGCAGCGGCTCGACATACCCCTAGCTATTGCCGCGCGCGGCGGTCCGTAAGCGCCCGGAAGCGTCAAGAGCGCCCGTTCGGCGGACGCGAGGGGGTCGGACCCCGGTGTATGTCCGCCCGAACACCCCCAAGGCCGACCTTGCGGACCTGCCTCCTGCGGGCGGGTGCCCTGGTGCGATGATGGGGCCGCCATGTCTGCCCCCGCGCTCGCTCCACGGCTGCTGAGGGCCGCGGTGTTCACCGCGGTCTGCGTCGTGCTGTCCGCGCTTGGCCACGCCCTCGCCGCCTGCGCGGGCATCGCCCTGTGGACCCTCCTCGCCGGCTTCCTCGGCGTCTTCGGGGTCACGGTCCTGCTCACCGGGCGCGAGCGCTCGCTCGGCTTCGTCGTCGCCACCCTCGCGGGCGGACAGCTCGGGCTCCACCTCCTCTTCGGCCTCGGTCAGCGGCAGCTCGCGCCGATCGCCCAGGCCGACGACACGCTCGTCCGCATGGCGGCCAAGCTCGTCTGCGGCTCGGGCGCGGCCAACCTCACCCCCGGCGACGCCGCCGGGATCCTCGGCCGCGCCGGGATCGACCCGGCCGCCGCGTCCGCCCACGCGGGCGCGCACGGGGCCGGCGCACCCGCCGACGCGCTGCTGCCGAGCCTGCCGATGGCCCTCGGGCACCTGCTCGCCGCCCTGGTGGCCGGCTGGCTGCTGCGCCGGGGCGACCTGGCCCTGGTCCGGCTCGTGGAGCTCTCCGAGCAGCGCGCCGGCGAGCTCGCCGAGGGCGTCACCGTACGCTCCCTGCGCGCCGCGCTCCGCCTCGTCCGGGCGCTCCTCGCCGGCCTGGCGGCGCTGGCTCCGGCCGGTCCGCGCGGCCGGCCCCGCACCGCCCTCGACTCCCCGCCGCCGGTGGCCGGGGCGCTCCAGCACACGGTGATCCGCCGCGGCCCGCCGGCCGCAGCCTGCGTCCTCGCAGCCTGACGCGGTCCGCTCCAGGGGGAGCGGGGCCGCGCCCGTCCGCGCCCCTCCGCCCGGGTCCTCCCGTGGCGCCGCGGGCCGCCGGACCGGACCGCCTTCTCTCTCGCGGGCCCGCCACGGGTCCCCTCACCGAGCCGGAGTGTCTTCCATGAACCTGTCCCGCGTCGCCCTCGCCGCCGGCACCGCCGCCGCCTCCGTCGTCCTCCTGTCGGGTACGGCCTTCGCCCATGTGAGCGTGCAGCCGCAGGGCGAGGCCGCCAAGGGCGGCTACGCGACCGTGAACATCAAGGTCCCGAACGAGCGCGACAACGCCTCCACCGTGAAGCTGGAGGTCAACTTCCCGCTCGACCACCCGCTCGCCTCCGTCATGCCGCAGCCGGTCCCCGGCTGGAAGGCCGAGGTCACCAAGTCCAAGCTGGACAAGCCGCTGACGCTGCACGGCAAGCAGATCAACGAGGCCGTCTCCAAGGTGACCTGGACCGCGGACGGCTCGAAGATCGGCCCCGGCCAGTTCCAGCAGTTCCCGCTCTCCCTCGGCCAGCTGCCGGAGGACGTCGACCAGCTCGTCCTCAAGGCCATCCAGACCTACGACAACGACGAGGTCGTGCGCTGGATCGAGGAGCAGAAGGGCTCCGAGGAGCCGCAGAACCCGGCCCCGGTCCTGAAGCTCTCGGCCGCCGGCGCCGACCACCACGGCGGCGGCGCCACGCCCACCGCCTCGGCCACCGCCGCGACGGACGCGAAGGCCGGTCACGAGGACGGCGCCGGTGACCACACCGAGACCGCGTCCGCCTCCTCCAGCGACACCACGGCCCGTGTCCTCGGCGTCATCGGCATCCTCGTCGGCATCGCCGGCGTCGCCTTCGGCGTCCTCGCCGGCCGCCGCCGCTCGGCCTGACGCTCACCCCGGTCGGCATACCCGGCCCGCCGCGGCACACCCGGTACGCCTGGTGTGCCCGGCGCACCCGGCGCCCCCGGCGCCCGGTGAGAGCCGCACGTCCCGCACCTCCCGCACTCCGAAAGACACTCACCGCATGTCCACAGAGAAGACGTCCCCGTCGCAGAGCGGCGGGGACGGCACCACAGGCCGCCCCGGTCGGCGCACCCCGCTGATCATCGCGGCCGTCGCGATCGTCGCCGCCCTCGGCATCACCGCCGCGGTCGGCCTCGGCGGCGACGGCAAGAAGGACACCGCCTCCTCCGGCGTCGCCCAGATCGAGGGCGTCACCGAGAAGACCCGGGCCGCGACCGTCCTCGACCGGCCGTTCACCAAGCCCGACCTCGTCCTCACCGACACCAAGGGCGAGCGCTACGACCTGCGCGAGCGCACCAAGGGCAAGCCGACGCTCATCTACTTCGGCTACACCAACTGCCCCGACGTGTGCCCGCTGACGATGAGCAACATCGCCATCGCCAAGAAGCAGCTCCCCAAGGCCGACCAGGACAAGCTCCAGGTCGTCTTCGTCACCACCGACCCCGAGCGGGACACGGCCGCCTCGCTGGCCAAGTGGCTGCCGGGCTTCGGCGACCCGTCCTTCACCGGTCTCACCGGCGACTTCACGACGATCCAGGCGGGCGCCCGCTCGATCGGCATCGGCATCGACCCGCCGAAGAAGGAGAAGGACGGCACCGTCGTCTCCATGCACGGCGCCCAGGTCGTCGCCTTCTCCCCCACCACCGACCAGGGCTACGTCCTGTACGGGGAGGACGCCACCGTCGACGACTACGCCAAGGACCTGCCGAAGATCATCAAGGGAGAGAACCCGTGAACCGCCGCACCACCGCCCTGTCCGCCTCCGTGGCGCTCGCCGCCGCGCTCGCGCTCACCGGGTGTTCGTCCGACAGCGGAAAGCCCGAGCTGAAGGTCAGCGGCGCTTACATGCCCCAGCCCATGATGGACATGGCCGGCGGCTTCCTCACCATCGAGAACACCGGCGACACCGCCGACAAGCTCACCTCGGTCACCAGCCCGCTCTCCGACGACGTCACCATGCACGAGACGAAGAACCAGAAGATGCAGATGGTGAAGGCCTTCGACATCCCCGCCAACGGGGAGCTGAAGCTGGCCCGGGGCGGCAACCACCTCATGTTCATGGAGCTGAAGAAGAAGCTGAAGCAGGGCGAGAAGGTCAGCATCGAGCTGCACTTCGAGAAGGCGGACCCGATCACGGTCGAGCTGCCCGTCGAGGCCACCAACCACAACCCGCAGCAGCACTGAGCTCGTTGACGGAGTGACACAGTGACGACACCCACCGCCCCCCGCCTCGGCACCGCCCTGGCCCGGCTGCTCGTACTCGCGGCCGCGCTCCTGGGCGTGCTCCTCGCGGGCGCCGCCCCCGCCTCCGCGCACGCGGCGCTGACCGGGAGCGACCCCGGCGACGGGGCGGTGGTCGCCACCGCCCCCAAGGAGGTCGGCCTCACCTTCTCGGAGCAGGTCGCGATGAGCGCCGACTCGATCCGGGTCCTCGACCCCTCGGGCCGGCGCGCCGACACCGGCGAGATCATCGACCTGTGCAGCGGTGCCGTCGTCAAGTACGGCGTGGCCCTGCGGGCCGGTCTGCCGGACGGCACCTACACCGTCGCCTGGCAGACCGTCTCCGCCGACAGCCACCCGATCGCGGGGGCCTTCACCTTCTCCATCGGCGCCCCCTCCGCCACCTCGGTCGCGCTGCCCGAGCAGACGGCCGGCGGCGGGGTCGTCGGCGCCCTCTACGGGATCGCGCGCTATCTGTCGTACGCGGGCTTCGCCGTCCTCGTCGGCGGCGGCGCCTTCGTGCTGCTGTGCTGGCCGCGCGGCGCGGGCGTCCGGCCCGTGCAACGGACCGTGGTGCGGGGCTGGCTGACCCTCACCGGCGCCACCCTGGTCATGCTGCTGCTGCGCGGCCCGTACACCGGCTCCGGCAAGCTCGCCGACGTCTTCGACCTGGCCGGGCTCCAGGCCGTGCTCCAGACCAAGACCGGGGCCGCGCTCACCTCCCGGCTGCTGCTGCTCGGGGCCGCCGCGCTCTTCGTCGCCGTCCTCTTCGGCGCGTACGCCCGGCGCACCGACCCCAAGGAGCGCAAGGACCTCGCCTTCGGCCTGGGCCTCGGGGGCACCGTGGTCGCCGCGGGCATCGCCGGCACCTGGGCGCTCGCCGAACACGCCTCCACCGGCATCCAGCCCGGCGTCGCCATGCCGGTCGACATCCTGCACCTCCTGGCGGTCGCCGCCTGGCTCGGCGGGCTCACCACCCTGCTGGTCGCCCTCTACCGGGCGCCCTCCGTGGAACGCGCGGCCGTCGAGCGCTTCTCCCGGGTCGCCTTCGTCTCGGTCGCCGCCCTGGTGGCCACCGGCCTCTACCAGTCCTGGCGCCAGGTCGGCTCCTGGTCCGCCCTCACCGGCACCCGGTACGGGCAGCTGCTCCTGGTGAAGATCGGCCTGATGGCCGTACTCGTCGGCATCGCCTGGATATCCCGCCGCTGGACCCG
Organism: Streptomyces sp. NPDC007863; assembly: GCF_040633895.1. Lineage (NCBI taxonomy): Bacteria > Bacillati > Actinomycetota > Actinomycetes > Kitasatosporales > Streptomycetaceae > Streptomyces > Streptomyces sp. NPDC007863. Next base: position 106,181 of record NZ_JBEYEI010000008.1, on the reverse strand, counting down.
ACGCCTGGCGGAACGGACGGCGTCGGAGACCGAGGAAGAGGAGCTTGAGAAGGAGCTTGAGAAGGACCTTCAGGAGGAGCCCGAGGACGGGCTTGAGGACCGGCTTGAGGAAGATCTCGCGGGAGAGCTTGAGGGAGAGGGCCTTCAGGAGGGGACGGGCACCGCGGAATCCGCTCCCGGGGACGAGCCCGATCCCGAGCGGGCCGCCCAGCTCGCCCGCCAGCGGGCCGCCATGGCCACCGCGCGCCGGAAGAAGGCGCGGGACGCGGACCCCGAGCGGACCGGCCTGCGCCGCTCGGTGCTGACCGAGGCCGCCGTGGCCGTCGTCCTGCTCGCCGTGACCACCGTCCTCACCTCCACCGAGCCCGGCCGCACCGAGGAGGAGGCCGCCCGGAACGGCGGGACGACGGCCGGCTCGGCCGCGGTGCCCGACCGCCCGGTCGACATCCGCCTCCCCTTCGACACCGGCGGCGTGGACGGCAAGGGCGTCGTCCGGCTCAGCCTCGACCCGGGCCGCACCGGCGCCAACGCCCTGCACCTCTATGTGGAGCGCCCCAACGGCAAGCCGCTGGACGTCCCCGAGATCAAGGTGAACCTCACCCTGGAGGAGAAGGGCGTCGGCCCGCTTCCCGTCGCCCCCGACCGGATCCAGACCGGGCACTGGAGCGCGAGCGGCGTCCAGCTCCCGCTCCCGGGCGAGTGGCGGATCCAGGTGACGGTCCGCACCTCCGACATCGACCAGACCACCATCGAGAAGAACGTCAAGATCGGCTGAATGACCGTGAGCAACCCCGTGACCGGCCCCGCGCCCGACGGCGCCCCCGCCCCCGCCTCCGGCAGCGGCCACCTCGACATCTCCCGGCGCCGGCTGCTCGGCACCGTCGGCGCGGCGGGCGCGGCCGGCCTGGTGATCGGCGCCGCGGGCGGTGCCGGGATCGCGGCGGCCGTCTCGGAGGACGGCACCGCCACACCCGGGGCCGGCGGCTCCGGCGCCCTCACCTCGGTGGGCGCCACCGAGGTGGGGTTCCACGGGCGCCACCAGCCCGGGATCACCACCCCGCTCCAGTCGCGGGGCCATCTGATCGCCTTCGACCTCGCGCCGGGCGCGGGCCGCCGGGAGGCCGCCGCGCTGCTGCGCCGCTGGTCGGCGACGGCACGGACGCTGATGGCCGGGGAAGCGCCGGCCGAGGACACCGGGATCGCGCTGGACGCGGGCCCGTCCTCCCTCACGGTCACCTTCGGCTTCGGCCGCACCTTCTTCGACCGGACCGGCCTCGCCGCCCGGCGCCCGGCGCAGCTCGAACCGCTGCCCGCCTTCTCCTCCGACGCGGTCGACCCGAAGCGCTCGGAGGGCGATCTGTGGGTGCAGATCGGGGCGGACGACGCCCTGGTCGCCTTCCACGCGCTGCGCGCGCTCCAGAAGGACGCCGGGGACGCGGCCCGGGTCCGCTGGCAGATGAACGGCTTCAACCGCTCGGCGGGGGCGACCGCGCGCCCGATGACGGCCCGGAACCTGATGGGGCAGGTCGACGGCACGAACAACCCGAAGACCACCGACCCCGACTTCGACCGGCGGATCTTCGTCCCGGCCGGGGCGACGGGCGCCCAGGACTGGATGGCGGGCGGCTCCTACGCGGTCGTGCGGCGGATCCGGATGCTCCTGGACGACTGGGAGCGGCTGGCGCGGGAGAAGCAGGAGCAGGTCATCGGCCGCCGCAAGGCGGACGGGGCACCGCTCTCGGGCGGTTCGGAGACCACCCCGCTGGACCTGGACAAGCTGGGCCCGGACGGGAAGCCGGTCATCCCCGGCAATGCCCACGCCCGGATCTCCGCCCCCGAACAGAACGGCGGTGCGGCGATGCTGCGCCGGCCCTTCTCCTTCCACGACGGGATCGGCGCGGACGGCACCCCGGACGCCGGGCTCCTCTTCATCTGCTGGCAGGCCGATCCGCTGCGCGGCTTCGTGCCGGTGCAGCGGAAGCTCGACCGGGGCGACGCGCTGTCGGCCTTCATCCGGCACGAGTCGAGCGGTCTCTTCGCCGTGCCGGGCGGTGCCGCCGAGGGCGAGTACGTCGGCCAGCGGCTGCTGGAGTCCTGAGACCGACCGGGAACCGGAGGCCGACCGAGACCCGGAGGCCGACGGAAGCCCGGACGCCGGCCGAGGCTGCCCCGAGACCGGCTCCGAGGCCGGCTCCCGGTGCGGTCGGGGGGTCCGGGTCCGGGGCGGGTCGAGGGCTGAGACGGGGCGGGCGGCGGGGCCGGGGCGCATTAGGGTGACGGTATGTCCGCCACCCGGTACACCTACCTCGGTCCCGAAGGCACGTTCACGGAGGCCGCGCTGCGGAGCCTGCCCGAGGCGGCCACGCGGGAACTCGTCCCCATGGTCTCGGTCCCGGCCGCGCTCGACGCCGTACGGAACGGGGAGGCGGCCGCCGCGCTCGTCCCGATCGAGAACTCGGTCGAGGGCGGGGTGACGGCGACCCTCGACGAGCTGGCCTCCGGCGAGCCGCTGATGATCTACCGCGAGGTGCTGCTGCCGATCACCTTCGCGCTGCTCGTCCGCCCCGGGACCGCGCTGTCGGACATCAAGACGGTGACCGGCCATCCGGTGGCCCAGCCGCAGGTGCGCAACTGGCTGCGCAAGCACCTCCCGGAGGCGGTGTGGGAGTCGGCGGCGTCCAACGCGGACGGCGCCCGGCTGGTGCAGGAGGGGCGGTTCGACGCGGCCTTCGCGGGTGAGTTCGCGGCGGCGACGTACGGCCTGGAGGCACTGGTCAAGGAGATCCACGACGCGGAGAACGCGGAGACGCGCTTCGTGCTCGTGGGCCGGCCGGCCCGGCCCGCGGCGCCGACCGGCGCGGACAAGACCTCGGTGGTGCTGTGGCTGGGTGACGATCATCCGGGTGCCCTTCTGGAACTCCTCCAGGAGTTCGCGGTGCGTGGGGTGAACCTGATGCTGATCCAGTCCCGGCCGACGGGGGCGGGGATCGGGAACTACTGCTTCGCCGTGGACGCCGAGGGCCATGTCTCGGACCGGCGGGTCGCCGAGGCGCTGATGGGTCTGAAGCGGATCTGCCCGCAGGTGCGCTTCCTCGGCTCGTATCCGCGGGCGGGTGCGTCCCGCGCGGACGTCAGGCCGCTGCGGCGGGGGACCTCGGACGAGGAGTTCACGGCTGCCTCCGACTGGCTGGCGAGGGCCCAGGACGGCAGGGCCTGACCGCGATAGTGACCGAGCGGCGCGGTTCGCGCGTTCGTTCGTCCACAGGCAGGCATTGTTAGTCCTACCTGCATACTTTTCGGTTTCCCACATCAGTTATCCACAGGCCTGGCGAGCAGGCTGGGGACAAGTCGACACCCGCCCCCGACAAGGTCGACAAATCACCCCCGTCACCCCTCGCGCGCATGGCCTCCATCCACAGGGCCCACGGCCGTACGCGTCAGAGCAGGCCCACCGCACTCACCCTCCAGAGCGAGCGATTCCCCTCGAAATGAGTGCGGGAATCGTGTTTGATCACGCAATTCAGAGGTGGCGGACCCGGAATCCACAGAACTTCCTCACACCCTGTGGATAACTCGATTCCCCGGAATTCCCCGGACCCCAACAAGAGGCCCCAATTCGGGCATACCAACACGCCCTCTTTAATCCGGTGAGGGCGCGCGAGCGCACACCGGTAGCCTGGTGGGGTGATTGACCTTCGCCTGCTCCGTGAGGACCCCGACCGTGTTCGCGCCTCCCAGCGCGCCCGTGGAGAGGACGTCGGCCTCGTCGACGCCCTGCTCTCCGCCGATGAGCGGCGCAGGTCGTCCGGCGTCCGCTTCGACGAGCTCCGTTCCGAGCAGAAGTCGCTCGGAAAGCTGATCCCCAAGGCCACCCCCGAGGAGCGCGCCGAGCTCCTCCAGCGCGCCGAACAGCTCAAGACCGACGTCAAGGCCGCCGAGGCCGAGCAGAACGAGGCCGACGAGACGGCCCGCGCGCTCCTCCTCCGGCTCGGCAACATCGTCCACGAGGACGTGCCGGTCGGCGGCGAGGAGGACTTCGTCGTCCTGGAGACGCACGGCACCATCCGCGACTTCGCCGCCGAGGGCTTCGAGCCCAAGGACCACCTGGAGCTCGGCGAGGCGCTCGGCGCCATCGACGTCGAGCGCGGCGCCAAGGTCTCCGGCTCACGCTTCTACTACCTGACCGGCGTCGGCGCGCTCCTGGAGCTCGCGCTGGTCAACGCCGCCATCGCGCAGGCCACCGAGGCCGGCTTCATCCCGATGCTCACCCCCGCGCTGGTCCGCCCGCGCGCCATGGAGGGCACCGGCTTCCTCGGCCAGGCCGCGGAGAACGTGTACCACCTGGAGAAGGACGACTACTACCTGGTCGGCACCTCCGAGGTCCCGCTCGCCGCGTACCACATGGACGAGATCATCGACGCCGACAAGCTGCCGCTGCGGTACGCGGGCTTCTCGCCCTGCTTCCGCCGCGAGGCCGGCACGTACGGCAAGGACACCCGCGGCATCTTCCGCGTCCACCAGTTCGACAAGGTCGAGATGTTCTCGTACGTCGCGCCCGAGGACGCGGAGAACGAGCACAAGCGGCTCCTGGACTGGGAGAAGCAGTGGCTCACCTCCCTGGAGCTGCCCTTCCAGGTGATCGACGTCGCCACCGGCGACCTCGGCGCCTCCGCCTCCCGCAAGTTCGACTGCGAGGCGTGGATCCCGACCCAGGGCAAGTACCGCGAGCTGACCTCGGCGTCCAACTGCGACAGCTTCCAGGCCCGCCGCCTGTCGGTCCGCATGCGCGAGGAGCAGGGCGGCAAGAAGACCGTCCAGCCGCTCGCCACGCTGAACGGCACGCTGTGCGCCGTCCCGCGCACCATCGTCGCCATCCTGGAGAACCACCAGCTCGCCGACGGTTCGGTGCGCGTCCCGGAGGTCCTCCGGCCGTACCTGGGCGGACGCGAGGTCCTGGAGCCGATCGCCAAGTGAGCGCCTTCCCCTACCGTCTGGTCGCGACGGATCTCGACGGCACGCTGCTGCGGGCCGACGAGTCCGTCTCGGACCGCACCCGGGAGGCACTCGCCGCGGTGACGGCGGCGGGCGCCGCGCACATCGTCGTCACCGGCCGGGCGGTGCCCTGGACCCGGCACATCCTCGACGACCTCGGCTACGAGGGGATCGCGGTGTGCGGCCAGGGCGCGCAGGTCTACCACGCCGGCGAGCACCGGCTGCTGACCTCCCTCACCCTGGACCGGCAGCTCGCCGGGCTCGCCCTGTCCAAGATCGAGGCGGAGATCGGCCCGCTGGCGCTGGCCGCGAGCCGGGACGGCCTGGAGGGCGAGGTCCTGGTGGGCCCCGGCTACCGGGCCCAGGAGGGCCCGCTGCCCTTCGTGTCGTACGAGGACCCGGCCGAGGTGTGGGCGGCGCCGCTCACCAAGCTCTACCTCCAGCATCCGACGCTGAGCGACGACGAGCTGACCGCCGTCGCGCGCGCCACCGTCGGCGGCCTCGTCGACGTGGTCATGGCGGGCCCGGGGATCGTGGAGATCCTGCCGCTCGGCCTGAGCAAGGCCACCGGCCTCTCGCTGGCGGCGCGCCGGCTGGGCGTGAAGGCCGCGGAGACCATCGCCTTCGGCGACATGCCCAACGACATCCCGATGTTCGGCTGGGCCGCGCGCGGCGTCGCGATGGGCAACGCGCACGAGGAACTGCGGGCGATCGCGGACGAGGTGACCGACTCCAACGAGGAGGACGGCATCGCGGTCGTCCTGGAGCGTCTGCTGGCGCTCTGACCCGCGTCCCGTACCGCCGGGAATTCCGTGCGAAGGCCCGCTCCCTGAAGGAGCGGGCCTTCGTCGGTCGCGGCCCGCGCGGACCGGAGATCCGCGCGCTCGAAGCGGCCGCCACCGGGGGATCCCCCGTTTCCCCCGCACAACTAGTGTGCGCCGGGGGGACGTTCGGTCGCGAACGGTTTTCCGTGCGCCGGATGCCGGGTGAGCGGGTAGCAGGCGAGGCCGATGGCGAGCGAGAGGGCGTGCCCGAGGTCGGTGAAGGTGCGGTCCGTGAGCAGCGGGACGAGGAAGAAGGCCACCGCGGCGGCCAGGTAGAGCCATCGCCAGGGCCGGGCGACGCGGTAGGCGAGGATCCCCGCGGAGGCGGCGAGGCCATAGCTGACGCCGATGTCGACGACGTGCGCCATGCTCCGCGGCACGTCGTGGTGGGTGATCGCGTAGAGGACGACCTGCTGGCTGACGAGGGTGGCGGCGATGTGGGCGGCGGCCACCGTGAAGAGCCACTTCGGCGTACCCAGCCATCGCTCCACGGGCGCGTGGAGGAGCTCGAAGAGGAGCGCGTAGAAGACCAGCGCGGCCGGATCCTGGATCCAGAAGGCGCTGCCGAGCAGCGCGCGGACCGGGTGGCGGGCGAGCTGGTAGAGGTTGCTGCTGTTGCGGTGCAGCAGATAGGTGTCGAAGCCGTCGGGGGAGAGGGCGAGGACGAGGCTGGTGGTCGCGATGACCGCGAGCCAGAGATGCGTACCGGGTGACGAACGCACCCACGACCTGATCGGTCGGGATGGTTCGCCACCCGGAGTGGTTTCGCTCGGCACCCGTCAGTGCCTATCACCTGAAGCCGTGGGGCCCTGTGAGGCCCGGCGGGGCCTCAGAAGTTGATCATGTGGCCCGCGATGCCGTGGACGGCTTCCTTGACGGCCTCGCCCAGGGTCGGGTGGGCGTGGACGTTCCGCGCGACCTCGTGGACGGTGAGGTCCCACTGCTGGGCCAGGGTCAGCTCGGGCAGCAGCTCGGTGACGTCCGGGCCGATCAGGTGGGCGCCGACGATCTCGCCGTACTTGGCGTCGGCGACGATCTTGACGAAGCCGGTGGAGTCGCCGAGGCCGTGCGCCTTGCCGTTCGCCATGAAGGGGAACTTGGCGACCTTGACGTCGTAGCCCTTCTCGCGGGCCTGCGCCTCGGTGTAGCCGAAGCTGGCGATCTGCGGCTGGCAGTAGGTCGCGCGCGGGATCATGGCGTAGTCCAGCTCCATGGTCTCGGCGCCCGCGATGGTCTCGGCGGCGATGACGCCCATGGCCTCGGCGGTGTGCGCGAGCATCAGCTTCGCGGTGACGTCGCCGATGGCGTAGATGTGCGGGACCGAGGTGCGGCTGCGGCCGTCCACGTCGATGGCGCCGCGCTCGGTGAGGGCGACACCGGCGGCCTCCAGGCCGTAGCCGGTGACGTTCGGCGCGAAGCCGATGGCCTGGAGGACCTTGTCGGCCTCCAGGACCTTGCTCGCGCCGTCCTTGCCGGTGACGGTGACGCGGACCTGCGGGCCGGACTCGTCGATGGCGTCCACGCGGGTCGAGGTGAGGACGTCGATGCCGAGCTTGCGGTACTGCTTCGCCAGCTCCTTCGACACCTCCTCGTCCTCCAGCGGGGCCATCCGGTCGAGGAACTCGACGATGGTGACCTTGGTGCCGTAGTTGTTCAGCACGTACGCGAACTCGATGCCGATCGCGCCGGCGCCGGCGATGATGATCGACTTCGGGGCGTCCTCGGCGAGGATCTGCTGCTCGTACGAGACGACGCGGTCGCTCAGCGCGGTGCCGGGCAGCAGGCGCGGGCTGGCGCCGGTGGCGATGATGCAGTTGTCGAAGGTGATCGTCTGCGTCGTGCCGTCGGCCTTCGCCACCTGGAGGGTGTGCGCGTCGAGGAAGGTGCCCCGGCCGTCGAACTCCGTGATGCCGTTCTTCTTCATCAGGAAGTGGACGCCCTTGACACGGCCGTCCGCGACCGAGCGGCTGCGGCGGTAGGCGTCGCCGTAGTCGAAGGTCACCGAGCCGTCGACCTTGATGCCGAAGGTCTTGGCCTCGTGGTTGAAGATGTGCGCCAGTTCGGCGTTGCGGAGCAGCGCCTTGGTGGGGATGCAGCCGACGTTCAGGCAGACACCGCCCCAGTACTTCTCCTCGACGACCGCGACCCGCTTGCCCAGCTGGGCGGCGCGGATGGCGGCGACGTAGCCGCCGGGGCCAGCTCCGAGTACGACGACGTCGAAGCGGTCTGACATGACTGACTCCCGAGGGTGATGAGGGTGTTCGGTGCACGTACGAGCCCACAGTAGTCCGGTCGCCGGGGAGCGGCCGGGGAGATCCGCCACACCTGTGGACGAGTTGTAGGATGACTGGGCAACCGGGTGATCGATCGGATCGGGAGGTACGGGACGGATGGCGGCACTGAGAGCGGCGGGGCGGACCTCGCTGGTGGACTCCGCGGTGGAGCAGCTGCGGGCGCAGCTCGCCGAGGGCGAGTGGTCCGTCGGCGACCGCATCCCCACCGAGCACGAGCTCGCCCAGCAGCTCGGCGTCGGCCGCAACACCGTCCGCGAGGCGATCCGGGTCCTCGTCCACGCCGGGCTCCTGGAGTCCCGGCAGGGCAACGGCACCTTCGTCCGCTCCACCGCCGACCCGGCCGCGGTCCTGCGCGGGGTCCGGCACGCGGGCGCCCGGGACGTACTGGAGCTGCGGACCGCCCTGGAGGCGGAGGCCGCCAGGCTGGCGGCGGAGCGGCGGGACACCCACGACCTGCTGCGGCTGCGGGCCGCCCTGACCACCCTGCGCGAGGAGGGCGACCGGGACGCCGACGCCGACCTCGCCTTCCACCTCGCCGTGGTCGGCGCCACCCACAACGCCGCCTTCATCGAGGTCTACCGCTTCTTCTCCACCCAGGTCCACGAGGTGCTGGTGGAGGCGCTCGGCGACCGCGCGATGCCGCCGGTCGACATCGACGCCCACGAGGCGCTGATCGCCGCCGTCGAGGCGGGCGACGCGGACGCCGCCGAACGTCAGGCCCGCGAGCTGCTGCGGATACCGGCGGAGACCGTGGCGGCGCTCATGGCGGAGCGCGCCGACGGGACGCGGGCATGAGGGGCACGGAGACGGACCACGCGCGCGTGCTCGTCGACGCCGAGGCGGACGTACGGCCCTCGGCGGCGGGGGCGGCCGCCCGGCGGGCACTGCTCGCCCATCCGGTGCTGCTGCTCGTCGGCATCGTGCTCGCCTCGCTCAACATGCGGATCGCGCTGGCGAGCGTGGCGCCGCTGGTCGGCGAGATCGCCGGGAAGTTCGGCCTGTCCTCGACGGCCGGCTCCCTCATCACGTCGATCCCGGTGCTCTTCCTGGGGCTCGGCGCGCTCGTCGCCCCGTGGCTCGGCCGCCGCTTCGGCGCCGAGCGGATGGTCCTCGCCGCGCTGCTGCTGCTCGCCGTCGGCATCCTGGCGCGCCTGCTGCCGTCGGTCCTGGCGCTGTACGGCGGCGGAGTCCTCGTCGGCACCGCGATCGCCCTGCTCAACGTGCTGATGCCCGGGATCGTCAAGCGGGACTTCCCGGACCGGGCGGCCGCGCTGACCTCCGTCTACACGGGGGCGATGGTCGCCGGAGCCACGGTCGCCGCGGCCGCGGCCGTGCCCCTGGAGGAGGCCCTCGGCGGCGGCTGGCAGGGCTCGCTCGGCTTCTGGTCGCTGCTCGCCGTCGTGGCGGCGGTGGGCTGGCTGCCGCAGGTGCTGATCGCCCGGGGCCGTACCGGGCACGAGGTACGGGCCGTTCCGGCCGCCGGCGCGGCGCCCGCGCGCGTATGGCGCTCGGCGCTCGCCTGGCAGGTGACCCTCTTCATGGGCCTGCAGTCGGTCTGGTCGTACGTGCTCATCGCCTGGATGCCGACGATCTTCACCGACCACGGGATGAGCCGCTCCGAGGCCGGCGTGGTCTTCGCCTTCAACAACCTGATCCAGATCGCCGGGGCCTTCGTGGTGCCGCTGCTCGCGGGCCGCAGGCGCGGCCAGCGCCCGCTGGTGGTGCTGGTGACGGCGATGGTCGCGGCCGGGTACGCGGGGCTGCTCGTCGCCCCGGCCGAGGGTGCCTGGCTCTGGGCCGCGGTCCTCGGCGTCGGTCAGGGCGGTGCCCTGGGGCTGGCCCTGACCCTGATCGTGCTGCGGACCGGGGACGCCCCGACGGCCGCCCGGCTCTCCGGGATGGCGCAGACGGTCGGCTATCTGATGGCGGCCGCCGGGCCGCTCGCGGCCGGGGCCCTGCACCAGGCGACCGGTTCGTGGACGGTGCCGATCGCGCTGGTCCTCGGGGTGTGCGCGGCGGCCGCGGGCGTCGGCCTGCTCGCCGCCCGCGACCGTACCGTCTGACGTTCCGTCCGGAGGGGTGTCTACTCCTCGCCGGCCAGCGTCAGCGTGCGCAGCTTGTGGCCGGCGAACCAGGTGGCGCCGAGGGTGACGGCGACCAGAAGGACCGTCGCCGTCGGCAGGGCCACGTCCGAGCTGATCAGCCCGTCGCCGGTGACCTTCTCGGCGAGCGCCAGCGCCCACTGCTGGACGCTGAGGGTGCGGGCGCCGGCGATCAGGGAGCCGAAGAGCGCCTCCCAGACCAGGGCGTAGACGAGGCCGATGACCACGGCGTGCCGGCTGATCGTGCCGAGCAGCAGGAACAGCGCGCTGTAGGCGATGGAGGCCACCAGCGCGGCGACCGTGTAGGCGACGGCGACCTGCTGGCCGTTCCCGTTCAGGATGAAGCCGGCGATCAGGGTGGGCACGGCCGAGAAGGCCATGGTCACGGCGATGGCCACGATCAGCTTGGTCATGATGATCGTCGGGCGCTTCACCGGCTTGGAGAGCAGATAGACGATCGAGCCGTCGTCGATCTCCGGGCCGATCGCACCCGTGCCCGCGATGACGCCGATCAGCGGCACCATCGTGGCGAGCGCGAAGCCGCCGAGGAGATCGGCCGCGACCTGGTCGTCCGCGCCGTTGATGACGCGGACGGCCGTGGCGATGAGCAGGAGCAGCCCGGGCAGCAGGAAGAGGATCGCCGCCCGGCGGCGGCCGAGGAGGGCCCGGTAGGTGAGCCGGGCGACCGTGGGGTCGTACATCGGGGTCGTGCTCCTTTCAGGCCGCGACGAGATAAGAGAAGACGGATTCGAGGGACTCGTCGGACGGCGAGACCGTCAGCAGCCGGATCCCACGCGCGCGTGCCACCTGCGGCAGCAGCTCGGTGAAGCGTCCGAAGTCGACGGCCTGGATCCGAAGTCCGCCCTCCACGACGTCGACCTCGATGCCGGCCGTGGACGGGTCGGCGATCAGCGCGGCGGCGAGCGCCCGGTCGTCGCTGGAGCGGATCAGGTAGCGGTGCGGCCGGTCGGTCATCAGGCGGCGGATCCGGCGGAAGTCGCCGGAGGCGGCGTGCCGGCCGGCGACGATCACCTCGATGTGCGAGGCGAGCTGCTCGACCTCCTCCAGGATGTGCGAGGAGAACAGGACCGTGCGGCCCTCGGCGCCCATCCGGCGCAGCAGCTCCATGAGCTGCATCCGCTGGCGCGGGTCCATGCCGTTGAACGGCTCGTCGAGCAGCAGCACGGACGGCTCGTGGACGAGGGCCGAGGCCATCTTCACGCGCTGCCGCATGCCCTTGCTGTACGTGGCGATCTTCCGGTCCTGCGCGTGCTCCATCTCGACGGTCGCGAGGGCCTTCTGGGCCTCCGCGGCGCCGAGGCCCTGGAGTTCCGCGTTGGCCACCACGAACTCGCGGCCGGTGAGGAAGTCGTACATCGCCTCCCGCTCGGGGACGACGCCGATGGAGCGGTAGACCGACTCGTTGCGCCAGACCGGCTCGCCGTCGAGGGTCACGCTGCCCGTGGAGGGGTCGAGGAAGCCGCCCATCATGTTGATGAGCGTGGACTTCCCGGCGCCGTTGGGGCCGAGGAGGCCGGTCACGCCGGGGCCGATCGACATGGTGACGTCGTTGACGGCGACGACGTTGCCGAACCAGCGGGAGACGTGGTCGATGTGCAGGGTACTCACAGGCCGACCTTCCGGTAGCGGGCCATCAGGATGCCGTAGCAGCCGGCGATGAGGCCGAGGACCACCACGAGGTAGACCACGCCGGCTCCGGTCCCGACCGGCACCTCGCCGGGGAAGGAGGCGGGCGCGCCGAGGAAGGCGTTCTGCAGGCCGATGATCAGGGTGAGGGGCGAGAAGAGGCCGAGCCAGGCGATGGCGTCGGTGTTCTCGGTGGCGTAGGAGATGCCCTGGAGGGTGGAGACCGCGCCGTAGGAGATGGTGAGGACGGCGATCACCGCGGCGACGCCGAAGCCCCGGCGCGGGGTGAGCGCGGCCATGACCAGGCCGACGCCGCCGAAGAGCACCGACAGGAGCGCGACGGAGACGAGGCCCTGGCCGAAGAGCTTGGCCTGCTCGGCGAAGTCCATCTTGGCCAGCATCGAGCCGATCCACAGGATCAGCAGCGGGGACGCGGTGAGGATGAAGAGGGCCGAGGCCATGGCCCCGTACTTGGCGAGCACGTAGTCGACCCGCTCGATGGGGCGTGAGAAGTACAGCGGCACCGTGCGGAACCTGAGGTCCCGGGAGACCGACTGGGGGGCCTGGGAGGCCAGGTAGACGGCGATGACGAGCTGGAGGAGGACCGCGTACTGGGTGTACTCGACGAAGAGCTTGTCGGCCTTGGTGTACACCGAGATGGCGACGATGATCAGCGCCGGGGTGCACATGACGCCGAAGAGCAGCATCGGCAGCACCTTCGACTTGGCGCTGCGGCCCAGGCCGTACGCCCCGCGCAGCGACTGCGAGAAGAGCGAGCGGCGGGCGTAGGAGCGGCCGAGCCTCGGGCCGTCGTAGGACCGGTATCCGATGTTGTGGATCCGGGTGGTGTCGGGGGCGGCCCCGGGGGCGGGGGTGCTCATCGGGCCTTGACCTCCTCGTGCTGCGCGGCTGCCTCGGGACGGAAGACCTCGGCGATGTGGTGGCGGCGCTGCTCCATGCGGACCAGGCCGAGCCCGAGGCCGGCGACGGTGTCGCGCACCAGGTCGTACGTCTCCTCGCCGGGGGCCTCCAGGAGGAGGATGTGGCCGGCGCCGGGCAGGCCGTCCTCCACGCCCGCGTGCAGGGTGACGCCGGCGGCGGTGAGCGCCGCGCGGAGGGCGGCGGTGCCGTCCGGGTGGGCGTCGGAGTCGGTGACCTCGACCGCCAGGGTCGTGGTGGTGCGGGTGAAGTCGCTGGTGGAGCTGGACCTCAGCAGCTTGCCGCCGTCGATGACGACGACGTGGTCGCAGGTCCGCTCCAGCTCGCCGAGGAGGTGGGAGGTGACGAGCACGGAGATGCCGAAGTCGGTCCAGACGCGGCGGATGAGGCCGAGCATCTCGTCCCGGCCGACCGGGTCGAGGCCGTTGGTCGGCTCGTCGAGGAGGACCAGCTTGGGGTCGTGGACCAGGGCCTGGGCCAGCTTCACCCGCTGCTTCATGCCGGTCGAGTAGCCGCCGATGGGGCGGTAGCGCTCCTCGTACAGGCCGACGTGACGCAGGGTGTCGGCCGTCCGCTCGCGGGCGGCGGTCGGCGGCAGGCCGGACATCCGCGCCATGTGGACGACGAACTCGGTGGCCGAGACGTCCGGCGGCAGGCAGTCGTGCTCGGGCATGTACCCGACGCGCTCGCGGATCTCGGGGCCGTGCGTCGAGACGTCGAGGCCCAGGACCTCGGCGCGGCCCTCCGTGGCGGGGGAGAGGCCGAGCAGGATCTTGATCATCGTGGACTTGCCGGCTCCGTTGGCACCCACCAGTCCGGTCACACCGGGCCCGATGTCCAGGGAGAGCCGGTCGAGAGCGGTCACCCGGGGGAACCGCTTGCTGAGGCTTTCGGTGGCGATCACAGTCACGCTTCGACGGTAGTGGCGCGCGCCACAGCAGTCGTCAGCCCTACGGATCGATCCCTCTCCGACTTCCGGCGTACGAACCCTGAGAGCGCTCGCGACGAAAGTCGTCGCGGTCTCGGGGACGGAGTTTTCCACAGGGTCTCGTGCACACCCCTTGACGTAGCCGCCAGGCATTGTCACATTCATCGGTGTCAAGTTACGGACGCGTAGGGCGACCAAGCGCTCACACGGGACGGGCGGGTGGCATGACCTCAGCAGTGGCAAGCGAACTGACCGCGGAACTGCGGGGGTTCAGGGAAGTACAGCAGCTCTCCTACGCCTGCGCGGAAGCGGTCGCGGCCCAGCTCAGGCCGGGCGTGACCGAGCGCGAGGCGGCGCGGATGCAGCGCGAGTGGCTGTACGAGCGCGGGGTGAAGGACTGGTTCCACCGTCCCTTCGCCTGGTTCGGGGACCGCACCGCCTTCGTCGACTTCAGGATCCCCCTGCAGTTCTTCCCCACCGACAAGCGCCTGGAGCCGGGGATGCCCTTCATCCTCGACATGGCGCCCGTCTACAAGGGGTACACGGCCGACATCGGCTACAGCGGCTGCCTCGGGCTCAATCCGCTGCACGACAAGCTCCTCGCCGATCTGCGCGAGCACCGCGAGCTGATCCTCCGCGAGGTGCGCGAGCGCCGCAGCCTGCGCGAGATATACGAGGACGTGGACCGGCTCATGGTCCGCCAGGGGTACGCCAACCGGCACCGGGCCTATCCCTTCGGCGTGATCGCCCACAAGATCGACCGGGTGAAGGAGCGGAGGTTCGCCCCCACCCTGTTCGGCTTCGGCACCCAGTCCCTCAAGGGCCTGCTGAGCGACGCCGTGCACGGCCACCGGGACGGCTGGTCGCCGCTGTGGTCCCCCTACAAGTTCTCCGACCACCCGCCCACCCCGGGCCTCTGGGCGGTCGAGCCGCACCTCGGATTCCGGGGGACGGGCGCGAAGTTCGAGGAGATCCTGGTCGTCACCGACTCCAGGGACCCCGAGCAGAGCGCGTTCTGGCTGGACGACGACCTGCCGCACGTGCGGCGGTGGAACGAAGGAGCGGTCTGATGGCGGGCGCGGGACTCAAGGGGGCGCGGGAGCGCCGGGTCCGTACGGGCGGGATCGAGCTGTGCGTCGCCGAGCTCGGCGACGCCGACCGGCCGACGGTGCTGCTCGTGCACGGCTACCCGGACTCGAAGGAGGTCTGGTCCGAGGTCGCGGCACGGCTCGCCGAGGAGTTCCACGTCGTGCTCTACGACGTGCGGGGCCACGGGCGTTCGACGGCGCCGGCGCCGCTGCGCGGCGGCTTCACCCTGGAGAAGCTGACCGACGACTTCCTCGCCGTCGCCGACGCGGTCAGCCCGGACCGGCCGATCCACCTCGTCGGGCACGACTGGGGCTCGGTGCAGTCGTGGGAGTTCGTCACCGTGCCGCGCACCGAGGGCCGGATCGCCTCCTTCACCTCCATGTCGGGCCCGTCGCTCGACCACTTCGGGCACTGGATCAAGAACCGGATGACCCGCCCCACCCCGCGCCGGGTCGGGCAGCTCCTCGGCCAGGGCGCCAAGTCCTGGTACGTGTACATGCTGCACACCCCGGCGCTGCCGGAGATGGCCTGGCGCGGTCCCCTCGGCAAGCGCTGGCCGAAGCTCCTGGAGCGGATCGAGAAGGTCCCGGCCGGCGACTACCCGACGGCCTCGCTGCCCGACGACGCGGCCACCGGCGCCTGGCTCTACCGGGACAACGTCAGGGCGCGCCTCTCCCGGCCCCGCCCCGACGCCTTCGCGCACGCGCCCGTGCAGCTGATCACCCCGACCGGGGACTCCTTCCTCTCCGAGCGGCTCTACGACGACCTGGGCACCTGGGTGCCGGAGCTCACCCGGCGCACCCTGCCCGCGAAGCACTGGGTGCCGCGCACCCGCCCCGACCAACTGGCGGCGTGGATCACGGACTTCGTCCGCACCCACGAGGAGCCGGAGACGCGGGCGCCCCGACCGGTGGCGGAGTCGACCGCGAAGAGCGGCGTGAAGCCGGAGTACGCGGAGCGGTTCGGCGGCCAGCTGGTGCTGGTCACCGGCGCCGCCAGCGGCATCGGGCGGGCCACCGCCTTCGCCTTCGCGGAGGCCGGTGCCCGGGTCGTCGCGGTCGACCGGGACGCCGAGGGCGCGGCCAGGACGGCCGAGATGGCCCGGCTGATCGGCGCCCCGGAGGCGTGGGGCGAGGCCGCGGACGTCTCCGACGAACAGGCGATGGAGAAGCTGGCGGCCAAGGTGGCCGACGAGTACGGGATCGTCGACGTCCTCGTCAACAACGCGGGGATCGGCCTCACCGGATCCTTCTTCGAGACGACCGGCGAGGAGTGGAAGCGGGTCCTGGACGTCAATCTGTGGGGCGTGATCCACGGTTGCCGGGTGTTCGGGGCGCAGATGGTGGCGCGCGGCCAGGGCGGCCACATCGTCAACACCGCCTCGGCGGCGGCCTTCCAGCCCTCGCGGGCGCTGCCGGCGTACAGCACCTCGAAGGCGGCGGTGCTGATGCTCAGCGAGTGCCTGCGGGCCGAGCTGGCGGACCGCTCCATCGGGGTGAGCGCGGTCTGCCCCGGGATCGTCAACACCAACATCACCGCGACCGCCCGCTTCGCCGGGGTCACGGACGCGGCGGAGGAGAAGCGGCGGCAGCAGAAGGCCTCGCGGCTGTACGGGCTGCGGAACTATCCGCCGGAGAAGGTGGCGGACGCGATCCTGGACGCGGTGCTGCACGACCGGGCCGTCGTGCCGGTCACCCCGGAGGCCCGGGGCGCCCACGCCCTCTCCCGGCTGGCCCCGGGCGCGCTGCGCGCCCTGGCCCGCTGGCAGCCGCCGGCGTAACCGCGGGGGCCCGGGCGGGCGGTCGGTCGTACGATCCCTCGCAGCAGGGGCCCCGCGCGGGGTGGAACGATCGGCCGGTGGGAGCGGGATGTCCGAGCAGTCAGCAGTGCGAGCGGAGTACCGGATCGAGGACCTCTCCCATCACAGCGGGGCCACGGTCCGGACCATCCGCGCCTACCAGGACCGCGGCCTGCTGCCCCGCCCGGAGCGGCGGGGCAGGTCGAACGTGTACGGGGACAGCCATCTGGCCCGGCTGCGCCAGATCGCCGACCTCCTGGACCGGGGCTACACGCTGGCCTCGATCAAGGAGCTCCTCGACGCCTGGGACACCGGACGGGGGCTCGGCGGGGTGCTCGGGCTCGTCGCGGAGGTCCAGGGGCCGTGGACGGACGAGGAGGCGGCCCGGATCACCCGCGCGGAGCTCGACGCCCGCTTCGGCGGCGACCCGGACGAGGACGCCGTGCGGGAGGCGGTCGAGCTCGGCGTCCTGGAGCGGGTGCCGGGCCGGGAGGCCGAGGAGTACCTGGTCCCCAGTCCCCAAGAGCTTGCGGTGGCCGTGGAGTTGCACGCGGCCGGTGTGCCGCTCTCCGCGATCACCGGTCATCTGAGGGAACTTCGGGAGCAGGTCGAGCACATAGCGTCCCGTTTCCTGGAGTTCACCACCGAGCACGTCTTCGCCCGTTATCTGGAGCACCGGCCGCCGACGGACTCCGACGCGGCCGAGGCGGCGACGATGGTGCGGCGGCTCCGCCCGCTCGCCCAGCAGACGGTGGACGCCGAACTGGCCCGCGCCATGCGAATCCTGGCGACCCGTCACCTCCAGGTCCACCTCTCGCCCGAGGGACCGCCGCCGAGGGGCGACGAGCCGCGTCCGGTGCCGATCCCGGCGGACACGATCAGGGCCGTACAGGCGCTGGTTGGCCCGGAGGCCGTCGCGGCGTTCCTGACGGCGGCGGCGGAACGCGAGGTCAACAAAAGGACATTGGACGCATTGACGCTAAATGCCCTGAATTCCCCCACCGTTCAATAAACCGCTTGATTCCCTGGGGCAGTTGTCCACAGAATCCTCAACTGGCTTGTGGATAACTCATGTTGGCTGTGGATCAAACCTGAACGGGGAAGAACGATGGACGAACGTCGCACGGTGAAGGTGTCCAAGTACCTCTCGAAGCACCTGCGGCACCAGCCGGAGAGGATCGGCCTGGTCCTGGACGCGCACGGCTGGACCGAGATCGACGCGCTGCTCGCCGCCGCGGCCGCCCACGGCTTCCCGATCGCCCGCGCGGAGCTGGACCACGTGGTCGCCTCCAACGACAAGCGGCGGTTCGCCGTCGAGGGCACCCGGATCCGGGCCAACCAGGGCCACACGATCAGCGTCGACCTCGGCCTGCCGGCCGCCGAACCGCCCGCGTACCTCTACCACGGTACGGTCGCCGACCGGCTGCCCGCGATCCGGGCGGAGGGCCTGCGGCCCATGGCCCGCCACGACGTCCACCTCTCCCCCGACCGCGAGACGGCGACCCGGGTCGGGGCGCGACGGGGCCGGCCGGTGGTGCTGAGCGTGGACGCGGGGGCGATGCACCGGGCGGGCCACGAGTTCCGGGTCAGCGCCAACGGGGTCTGGCTGACGGCCGCCGTACCGGCGGAGTTCATCCGCTTCCCCGACTGAGCCGGGCGGCCACCGCCCGGATCCGTCCCCCACAGGCCTCCCCCACGGCTGAGGCATGATCGGGTCATGTCGCACCCGCACCTGCCCAGCACCCAGGCCGCCGTCAACGCCGTCCGCGCCCTCGCCCGGGAGTTCGGCCTGGAGTTCACCGTGACCGACGACATCGGCGCGGACCAGACCTCGCGCCGCACCGCCGCCGGCGCCTTCCGCGTACTGGACGAGGACGGCTCGCTGCCGCACGAGGCCTATGTCGAACTCGGCGGCTCGCCCTCCGTCTCCGTACAGCTCTACCCCGAGGACGACGCCCGGATCATCGTGGACGGCGTCGAGTTCGCCGACGTGCCGAGGGACGCCGTCCCCGGCTTCGTACGGGCGCTCCACACCGGTCTCGCCCACGTGAAGGGACGGTTCTTCCCGCCCGGCCAGTGGCTGATCGTCCCGGTGCCGGGCGGCGCGACGTACAAGGAGCTCATCCCGCAGATGACACTCACCCCGTGGCTGAGCTCCCGCGTCCGCTGACGGATTCCGTATCCGGTCAGCCGAGGCGCGCCAGGGCCTCCGTGGCGATCGACTCGAAGACGTCCCGGTCGGCGGCGAACACCGAGTCCTGGATCGGCCAGTGGATCACGATCTCGGTGAAGCCGAGGTCGCGGTGGGTGCCGGCGAAGTCCACGAAGGCCTCCAGGGAGGAGAGCACCCCGTTCTTCTCCGGGGTGAAGCCGGTGAGCAGGACCTTGTCCAGCTCGGCCACGTCCCGGCCGACGTCCGCGCACGCCTTGCCCAGCCGCTCGACCTGACCGCGCAGGGCCTCCACCGACTCGGCCGCCGTCCCCGACTCGTACAGCTTCGGGTCGCCGGTCGTCACCCACGCCTGCCCGTGGCGGGCGGCGAGCCGCATCCCGCGCGGGCCGGTCGCGGCGATCGCGAAGGGCAGCCGGGGGCGCTGCACACAGCCCGGGATGTTGCGGGCCTCGTCGGCCGAGTAGAACGCGCCGCGCTCCGTCACCGCGTCCTCGGTGAGCAGCCGGTCGAGCAGCGGGACGAACTCGGCGAGCCGGTCGGCCCGCTCCTTCGGCGTCCACGGCTCCTGGCCGAGCGCGGTGGCGTCGAAGCCGTTACCGCCGGCGCCGATGCCGAGGGTGACCCGGCCGCCCGAGACGTCGTCGAGCGAGATGAGCTCCTTGGCCAGCGTCACCGGGTGCCGGAAGTTGGGCGAGGTGACGAGGGTGCCCAGGCGCAGCCGGTCCGTGGCGGTCGCGGCGGCGGTCAGGGTCGGCAGGGCGCCGAACCACGGGCCGTCCCGGAAGGTGCGCCAGGACAGGTGGTCGTAGGTGTACGCGGCGTGGAAACCGAGCTCCTCGGCCCGCTGCCAGGTGGCACGGCCCCCCTCGTGCCAGCGGTCGACAGGAAGGATCACGGTGCTCAGACGCAGACTCATGCCCCGAGCGTACGTCGACCACGCGACGGGGGCCTTCCCGCGGGCCCGCCCCCGAAGACGTCCAGCTCACACGCTCCCTCCCCGCCCGGCCACTCAAATGTGCGGGGACACGCACGCCCGTGCGTCCGGTGCGGCACCATAAGGAGGTGACCTCTCCCCACCTCTCCTCCCGTGCTTCCTCCCGGCCCGCCCGTCTCGTCGCCACCGATCTCGACGGCACCCTCCTGCGCGACGACAAGTCGGTCTCCGAGCGGACCGTGGCCGCCCTCGCCGCGGCCGAGCGGGCGGGGATCGAGGTCTTCTTCGTCACCGGCCGCCCGGCCCGCTGGATGGACGTGGTGAGCGCCCACGTCCACGGCCACGGCCTCGCCATCTGCGCCAACGGCGCGGCCGTCGTCGATCTGCACGCGGGCGGCACCTTCCAGCAGGTGCGCCCGCTGCCCCGGCCCGCCGCCCTCGACGTCGTACGCGCCCTGCGGGCCGCCGCGCCCGGCACCAGCTTCGCCGTCGAGATGACCACCGGGATCCACTACGAGCCGCTGTACCCGCCGTTCTTCCTCGACCCCGGCGCCACCGTCGCCACCGCAGAGAAGCTGCTCTACGAGGAGGCGCCCGACGCCGCCGCTCCCGTCCTCAAGCTGCTCGCCCAGCACCCCGAGCTCGACCCCGACGTGTTCCTGGCGACGGCCCGGGAGGCCGCCGGCCACCTGGCCTCCTTCACCCGCTCCAGCCCCACCGCGCTCATCGAGATCAGCGCCCTCGGCGTCTCCAAGGCGTCGACGCTCGCCCTCTGCTGCGAGCAGCGCGGCATCGCGCCGGACGAGGTGGTGGCCTTCGGCGACATGCCGAACGACATCGAGATGCTGAGCTGGGCCGGCCGCTCGTACGCGATGGGCAACGCCCACCCCGACGTCGTCGCCGCCGCCTCCGGCCGCACCATCGGCAACAACGACGACGGCGTCGCCGTCGTCATCGAACAGCTCGTCGCCGAAGCGGTCGCGGCGCGCAGCGCGGGCGACGAGCTCTAGAGCGGCGCCTCCCACACCACCGACGTGCCGCCGCCGTCCTCGGCGAGGCCCGGGCCGCACCAGCTCGCGCCGCCGAGGGACTCGGCGCGGCGGGCGAGGTTGCGCAGTCCGCTGCGACGGCCGCCCTCGGGCAGGCCGACGCCGTCGTCCGCGACCGTGAGCCGCACGCCTGGCGTCCCGTCCGGCAGCGTCACGGTCGCGTCGACGGCGACCTCGATGCGGCCGGCCGAGGCGTGCCGGAAGGCGTTGGAGAGCGCCTCGCGGAGCGCGGCGATGAGGTTCTTGCCCGTCAGCTCGCCGACGGTGGCGTCGATCGCGCCGAGGAAGCGGTGCGCGGGCTTGAAGCCCAGCGGCACCGCCGCCATGTTGATCTCCCGCAGCACGCGCGTGCGCAGCCCCGACGGCGCCTCCGCCGGGCCCTGCTGCAGGGCGAAGATCGCCGTGCGGATCTCCTGGATGGTCACGTCCAGCTCGTCCACGGCCTTGCCGACGCCCTCCTGGACGGCCGGCACCACCGCCTTCCGCTGGGCGCTCTCCAGCATCATCCCGGTGGCGAAGAGCCGCTGGATGACGAGGTCGTGCAGGTCACGGGCGATCCGGTCGCGGTCCTCGAAGACCGCGAGCCGCTCCCGGTCGCGCTGGGCCTCGGCCATCATCAGCGCGAGCGCGGCCTGCGAGGCGAACTGGGTGGCGAGGGTCCGCTCCGCCTCGGAGAAGGGCCGGGCGCCCCGGGCCCGGGGCATCGCGAGCGCGCCGAGCACCCGGCCGCCGCTCTGCAGCGGCAGCAGCATGCTCGGCCCGTAGAGGGAGGTCAGCCGGCTGATCATGCGCGGGTCGGTGGAGGCGTCCTGGACGAAGACCGCCTCGCCCTCCAGGAGGAGCTCCACGACCTGGCTCTCCGGCGGGATCACCATGCCCAGGGACTTGGTGGCGCGGGCCGACGAGACGGCGACGATCTCCAGGCCGCCCTCCTCGGCGGGCAGCAGCACGATCCCGGCGTCCGCGTCGGCGAGCCGCCGGGCCTGTTCGGCGACGACGGCGAGGGCGTCGTCGGCGTCGCCGCCGGAGAGCAGGGCGGTGGTGACGGCGACGGAACCGTCGATCCACCGCTCCCGCTGGCGGGCGGCCTCGTAGAGACGGGCGTTGCCGATGGCGATGCCCGCCTCGGTGGCGAGCACCCGGACCATGTGCTCGTCGTAGTCGTTGAACTCCTCGCCGTCCCGCTTCTCCGCGAGGTAGAGGTTGCCGAAGATCTCGCCCTGGACGCGGATGGGGACGCCGAGGAAGGTCCGCATGACCGGATGGCCGGGCGGGAAGCCGGCCGAGCGCGGATCGGCGGAGAGATCGGCGAGCCGGATCGTCCGGGGCTCGCGGATGAGCGCGCCGAGCAGCCCGGCGTGCCCGTCCGGCCGGCGCCCGATGAGCCGGGCCACGTCCTCGCCGACGCCGTACGTGACGAAGTCGGAGAGGCCCTTGCCCTCCTCGTCGACGACCCCGATGGCCGCGTAGCGGGCGCCGGCCAGCTCGGCCGCGGTCTCGCAGATCCGGTCGAGGGTGGTGTGGAGTTCGAGCCCGGTGCCCACCGACCGCATCGCCTCGAGCAGCTGCGGCACGCGGGCGGTCAGCTCCGTGGAGAGCCCCTGAAGGCTGCGGGTGGCCTCGGTGGCGGCGACCAGGGGGTCCGGGGAATCGGGCGTGGCGGCGGTCATGGCCCTGAGCCTAGTTAGTCCTATTTGGAGAGAAAAGTCGGACGGCCGGACGGGGTCGGCGTGGCACCGGCGAGGAGCAGATCGGTCGCCCGCTCCTGCTCCAGCATCCGCCGCAGCGGCCCGTCCGCGGCGGCGAGCTCGGCGTACGGTCCGCGCTGCACGGTCCGGCCGCCGTCCAGGACCACCACCTCGTCGACCGCGTCGAGCCCGTGCAGCCGGTGGGTGATGAGGACGGTGGTACGGCCTTCGGTGGCGCGGAGCAGGTCGTCGGTGAGGGCGTCGGCGGTGGCCAGGTCCAGGTGCTCGGCCGGCTCGTCGAGGACGAGGACCGGGAAGTCGGCGAGGAGCGCGCGGGCCAGCGCGAGCCGCTGCCGCTGGCCGCCGGAGAGCTTCGACCCGTGCTCGCCCACCAGGGTGTCGAGCCCGTCGGGAAGTCCGTCGACCCAGTCGAGCAGCCGGGCCCGGCGCAGCGCCTCCCGCAGCTCCCCGTCGCTCGCGTCCGGCCGGGCGAGCCGCAGGTTCTCCCGCAGGGAGCTGTCGAAGAGGTGCGCGTCCTGCGCGCACAGGCCGACGAAGCGGCGTACGTCGTCGCCGTCGAGCTCCCACGCGGGCACCCCGCCGATCCGGTACGTCCCCGCCTCCATGTCCAGGAAGCGCAGCAGCACCTGGGCGAGCGTGGTCTTGCCGGAGCCGGAGGCGCCGACGACGGCGACCCGGCGCCCGGCGTCGAGGGTGAGCGCGAAGCCGTCGAGCGCGGGCCGCTCCTGCCCGGCGTACCGGGCCGAGAGCTCCGCGAGCTCCAGCGGGAACGGCCCGGCCGGGGGAGCGGCGGGCACCGCCGGCTCGTGTACGGGGACGGGCGCGTCGAGCACCTCGAAGACCCGCTCGGCGCTGTGCCGGACCCGCCGGCGGTACTGCACGGCGAGCGGCAGCCCGGTCACGGCCTCGAAGGCGGCGAGCGGGGTGAGGACGACGACCGCGAGCGCGACGCCGTCGAGCCTGCCGTCCCGGACGGCCTGCACGCCGACCCAGGCCGCGGCGACCACCGTCAGACCGCACACCAGGGCCGAGAGCCCGGCGCCGAGCGCGGCCGCGGCGGACTGCCGGGAGGCGATGCCGGTGAGGGTCCCGTCGGCG
This sequence comes from Streptomyces sp. NPDC007863, assembly GCF_040633895.1. Lineage (NCBI taxonomy): Bacteria > Bacillati > Actinomycetota > Actinomycetes > Kitasatosporales > Streptomycetaceae > Streptomyces > Streptomyces sp. NPDC007863. Next base: position 82,605 of record NZ_JBEYEI010000008.1, on the reverse strand, counting down.
GCCCGCGCCCGGTCGAGCCGGTCCCTCAGCGCGCCCGCCACGGTCAGCTCGGCGCAGCCGCGCAGCGGATCGGCGACGGCCGTCGCGAGCGCCCCGCGCGCCGGGGCGAGCCGCTGCTCGGCCCGGCGGGCCAGCGCGGCCCCCAGCGGCGGCACGAGCACACCCGCCACGAGCAGGCCCACCGCGAGCACGGCGCCCGCCTCGGGCAGCAGCCAGGCGGTGAAGCCGACCGCGCCGAGCCCGACGACGAGCGCGGCACCGGCCGGAAGCAGCCAGCGCAGCCAGTAGTCCTGGAGGGCGTCGACGTCGTGGACGAGCCGGGCGAGCAGGTCGCCGCGCCGGGTGCGGCTCAGTCCGGCCGGGGCGATCCGCTCCAGGCGGGAGTAGACGGAGACCCGCAGTTCGGCGAGCATCCGCAGCACGGCGTCGTGCGAGACCAGCCGCTCGGCGTACCGGAAGACGGCCCGCCCGATGCCGAAGGCGCGGGTGGCGGTCACGGCGACCATGAGGTGCAGCACGGGCGGCTGCTCCGAGGCCCGCGAGATGAGCCATCCGGACACGGCCATGAGTCCCACGGCCGACCCGAGCGCGAGGCTCCCGAGCAACAGCGCGAGCCCCATCCGCCCCTTGAGCTCCCCGGCCATGGACCGGACACGGGCGAGCGCGCCTCGCTCCGGTACGGACCCCGGCCCGGCCGCCTCCGCGGCGGGCACGGCCTCGGCCACGGCCTCGGGGGCGACGACGGGAGCCGCCGACACGGGCCCGTCCGCGCTCTCCGCGCCCCCGGCGGCCTCATCCTCCGGTACGGCCACCGTCCCGACCGTCACCACGCGGTCCGCCACCGCGAGCAGCGCCGGCCGGTGCACCACGAGCAGCACCGTCCGCCCGGCGGCGAGCCGCCGCACCGCGTCGACGATCCCCGCCTCCGTCTCCCCGTCGAGCGCCGCCGTCGGCTCGTCGAGGAGCAGCAGCGGCCGGTCCGCGAGGAAGGCCCGCGCCAGCGCGAGCCGCTGCCGCTGCCCCGCCGAGAGCCCGGCGCCGTCCTCGCCGAGGACGGTCCCGGCCCCCTCGGGCAGCGCGTCCACGAAGGCGTCCGCCCCGGCGTCCCGGAGCGCCGCCCGCACCTCCTCGTCATCGGCCCCCGGCCGGGCGAGCCGCACGTTCTCGGCGATCGTCCCGGCGAAGAGGTACGGCCGCTGGGGAACCCACGCGATCCGCTCGCGCCAGGCCTCCGGGTCCAGCTCCGCCAGGTCCACGCCCCCGATCCGTACGCTGCCCTCCTCCGGCTCCGTGAAGCCGAGGACGACGTCGAGCAGGGTCGACTTCCCGGCGCCGCTGGGCCCGACGAGCGCGACCGTCTCCCCCGGCTCGACGGTGAGGCTCGCCGCGTCCAGGGAGGGCTCCGCGCGCCCCGGGTGGCGGACCGTCACCCCGTCGAGCTCCAGCCGCGTCTCGGCCGGCACCGGCCGCGTACCGCCGCCGCGCACCGGGGTCTCCAGGACCTCGAAGATCTCCTCGGCCGCCGCCAGCCCCTCCGCCGCCGCGTGGAACTGGGCGCCGACCTGACGCAGCGGCAGATACGCCTCGGGGGCGAGGACCAGGATGACGAGCCCGGTGTAGAGGTCGAGGGTGCCGTGGACGAGCCGCATGCCGATGGTGACGGCGACCAGCGCCACCGACAGAGTGGAGAGCAGCTCCAGGGCGAAGGAGGAGAGGAAGGCGATCCGCAGGGTGCGCATGGTCGCCCGCCGGTAGTCGGCGGTGATGGCGCGGATCGACGCGGCCTGGGCCTTCGCCCGGCCGAAGACCTTGAGGGTGGGCAGCCCGGCGACGACGTCGAGGAAGTGGCCGGAGAGCCGGGAGAGCAACTTCCACTGCCGGTCCATCCGGGCCTGGGTGTACCAGCCGATCAGGATCATGAAGACCGGGATGAGCGGCAGGGTGACGACGATGATGGCGGCCGAGACCCAGTCCTCGGTGACGATCCGCGCGAGGACCGCAACCGGGACGACGACGGCGAGACCGAGCTGGGGCAGGTAGCGGGCGAAGTAGTCGTCGAGCGCGTCCACACCTCGGGTGGCGAGCGCGATGAGCGAGCCGGTGCGCTGCCCGCCGAGCCAGCCGGGCCCGAGGGCGGTGGCCCGCTCCAGGAGCCGGCCGCGGAGTTCGGACTTGACCGCCGCGCTGGCCCGGTGGGCCGCGAGCTCGGTCAGCCAGGAGACCAGCCCTCGGGCCACCGCGACCCCGGCGAGCAGCAGCAGGGGAGTGGACAGCGCGGAAACCGAGAGGCCCTGTTGGAAGGCGCCCACCACGATCTCGGCGATGAGCATCGCCTGGGCGACGACCAGCCCCGCCCCGACCAGGCCGAGCACCACGACCGCGACGAGGAAGACACGGGTCGCCCGGGCGTACCGGAGGAGACGCGGGTCGATCGGTTTCACGTGAAACATTCCCCTCTGAAGGAAAGCGCCCAGGGCATCGGTTTCACGTGAAACATGCCCCTCTGCATCGTCGCCCGGGCCCTCGCGGACCCGGGCGACGACGGCACTGGCAGGCGCCGGCGGCTGCCCTAGTGGGCGTCGGCGATGTGCTGGGTGCCGATCCGCTTGCGGAAGACCCAGTAGGTCCAACCCTGGTAGAGCAGGACCAGCGGCGTGGCGATGGCCGCGCACCAGGTCATGATCTTGAGCGTGTACGGGCTCGACGACGCGTTCGTGACCGTCAGGCTCCACGCGGGGTCGAGCGAGGACGGCATGACGTTCGGGAAGAGCGCCAGGAACAGCATCGCGACCGCGGCGGCGATCGTCACCCCCGAGAGCGCGAACGACCAGCCCTCGCGCCCCGCCTTGATGGCGCCGATCGCGCCGACCAGCGAGACCGCCGCGACGAGCATCGCCGCGAGGCTCCAGGCGTCACCCGAGTCGACCTGGGTCCAGAGCAGGAAGGCGACCGCGAGGACCGCCGTGACCAGCCCCAGCCGGAGGGCGAGCGTCCGGGCGCGAACCCGGATGTCGCCGACCGTCTTCAGGGCCACGAAGACCGTGCCGTGGAAGGTGAAAAGGGTGAGCGTCACCAGTCCGCCGAGGAGCGCGTACGGGTTGAGCAGGTCCCAGAAGGTGCCGACGTACTCCATGTTCCCGTCGATCTTCACGCCGTGGACGATGTTGCCGAAGGCGACGCCCCACAGGATCGCGGGGATCAGCGAGGTCCAGAAGATCGCCTGCTCCCAGTTGCGCTGCCAGTTCTCCTCGGGCCGCTTGGCCCGGTACTCGAAGGCGACGCCGCGGATGATGAGGCAGACCAGGATGATCAGCAGCGGCAGGTAGAAGCCGGAGAAGAGGGTCGCGTACCACTCGGGGAAGGCGGCGAAGGTCGCGCCGCCCGCGGTCAGCAGCCACACCTCGTTGCCGTCCCAGACGGGTCCGATGGTGTTGATCAGGACCCGCTTCTCGGGCCGGTTCCGGGCGAGCAGCTTGGTGAGGATGCCGACCCCGAAGTCGAAACCCTCCAGGAAGAAGTAGCCGGTCCAGAGGACGGCGATGAGTACGAACCAGACGTCGTGGAGTTCCATGCCTCGATCTCCTGAGCCTCAGTACGAGAAGGCCATGGGCCGGTCGGGGTCACGGGTGTCCCCGCCGATCTTGGTGGGCGGGTTGAGGTCGTCCTCGGTGAGCTCGGGCGGGCCGGCCTTCACGTACTTCACCATGAGCTTGACCTCGATGACGGCGAGGACCGCGTAGAGCGTGGTGAAGACGATCATCGAGGTGAGCACCTCTCCCTGGGAGACCCCGGGGGAGACGGCCGAGCTGGTCTTCATGACGCCGTAGACCACCCAGGGCTGGCGGCCCATCTCGGTAAAGATCCAACCCCAGGAGTTGGCGATCAGCGGGAAGAGCATGGTCCAGAGGGCCACGACCCAGTACCACTTGCCGATCTTCGGGCTGAGCGCCTTGTTCCCGAAGAGGACGAGGTTCGGCACTTCGTCCTCACCGGTCCGCAGGCCGGGGGCGATCAGGAACTTCTTGCGGGTCAGCCAGAGCCCGACGACGCCGATGGCGAGCGACGCCATGCCGAAGCCGATCATCCAGCGGAAGCCCCAGTAGGCGACGGGGATGTTGGGCCGGTAGTCGCCGGGCCCGAACCTCTCCTGCTCGGCCTTGTTGACGTCGTTGATGCCGGGGACGTACGAGTGGAAGTCGCCGTTGGCGAGGTAGGACAGTATCCCGGGGATCTCGATGGCGACCTCGTTGTGGCCCTTGTCCACGTCGCCGATCGCGAAGATCGAGAAGGGCGCGGGCGCCTCGCCGTCCCACAGCGCCTCGGCGGCGGCCATCTTCATCGGCTGCTGCTTGAACATGACCTTGCCGAGCATGTCACCGCTGATGGCGGTGCCCAGGCCGGCGATGATCAGCGTGATCAGGCCGAGCCGCAGCGAGGTCCGCATCACCGGGACGTGCCGCTTGCGCATCAGGTGGAAGGCGGAGATGCCGACCATGAAGGCGCCACCGACGAGGAAGGCGGCCGTCATGGTGTGGAAGAACTGGGTGAGGGCGGTGTTCTGGGTGAGCACCGCCCAGAAGTCCGTGAGCTCGGCGCGGGCGCCCTGGCCCCGGTCCTCGTTGATGCGGTAGCCGACCGGGTGCTGCATCCAGGAGTTGGCGGCCAGGATGAAGTACGCGGAGAGGATCGTGCCGATCGACACCATCCAGATGCAGGCGAGGTGGATCTTCTTCGGCAGCTTGTCCCAGCCGAAGATCCACAGGCCGATGAACGTGGACTCGAAGAAGAAGGCGATGAGCGCCTCGAAGGCCAGCGGGGCGCCGAAGATGTCACCGACGAAGCGGGAGTAGTCCGACCAGTTCATGCCGAACTGGAACTCCTGCACGATGCCGGTGACGACACCCATCGCGATGTTGATGAGGAAGAGCTTCCCCCAGAACTTGGTCGCCCGGAGGTACTTCTCCTTCCCGCTCCGCACCCAGGCGGTCTGGAGCCCCGCGGTGAGCGCGGCGAGCGAGATCGTCAGCGGGACGAAGAGAAAGTGGTAGACGGTGGTGATGCCGAACTGCCAGCGCGCCAAAGTCTCCGGCGCCAAAGCGAGGTCCACGTCGTCTTCTCCTTACATCGCCGTGGTCACATCGGCAGTTTGCCCCTTTGATCCCCCCTGTTACGGGACGAACGGGACACGCTTGTGAACGCGTTCACATTCACAAGCATTATGACTCATCCGAAATCCGTACTGGAGGGTGGGGGGCTGTACCGAAGGTCACACCTTCCCAAGGCCTTCAACATATTGTTGAATTCGGCCCATGACCCTTCGGATACGCCTCAGTTGGCCGGCCGGTCACACCACGGCCACCCTCGACGAGACCCCCACGAGCACGGCGCTCCTGGGGGCTCTGCCGATCGTCTCCACCGCCCGCACCTGGGGCGAGGAGGTCTACTTCGACACTCCGGTCTCGGTGCCGCGCGAGGAGGGGGCGCGCCAGGTCGTCGACCCCGGCACGGTGGCCTTCTGGACCGACGGCGACGCCCTCGCCCTCCCCTACGGGCCGACCCCGATCTCACGGGGCGAGGAGTGCCGGCTGGCGAGCCCGTGCAATCTGCTGGGCTCGCTCGACGAGGACCCGCGGATCCTGGCCACCGTCCGTGACGGCGACCCGATCCGCGTGGAACTCGCCTGAGCGGCACGCCCCCGGGCCGTCAGGCTCCCGGAGGCATCTGCCCGAGCCGTCAGGCTCCCTGGCGGAAGCCCTCCGTCACCTTGAGGAACAGGTCGTTCGCCTCGGTCTCGCCGATCGTGACGCGCACGCCCTCCCCCGCGAACGGCCGCACCACCACACCGTGCCGCTCGCACTCCGCCGCGAACTCCATGGTCCGCTCGCCGAGCCGCAGCCAGACGAAGTTCGCCTGGGCGTCCGGCACCGTCCAGCCCTGGGCCACGAGCCCCGCGCGGACCCGCTCGCGCTCCGCCACCAGCGAGCCGACCCGGCCGAGCAGTTCGTCCTCGGCACGCAGCGATGCCACCGCCGCGTCCTGCGCCAGCTGGCTCACGCCGAACGGCACCGCCGTCTTGCGCAGCGCCGCCGCCACCGGCTCGTGGGCGATCGCGAAGCCGACCCGCAGCCCCGCCAGGCCGTACGCCTTGGAGAAGGTGCGCAGCACCGCCACGTTCGGCCGGTCGCGGTAGAGCTCGACGCCGTCCGGGATGTCGGCGTCGCGGACGAACTCCTTGTACGCCTCGTCGATCACGACCAGGACGTCGGAGGGCACCCGGTCCAGGAAGCGCTCCAGCTCCGCGCGGCGCACCGCGGTGCCCGTGGGGTTGTTGGGGTTGCAGACGAAGATCAGCCGGGTGCGGTCGGTGATCGCCGCGGCCATCGCGTCGAGGTCGTGCGTCTCGTCGTCCTTCAGCGGCACCTGCACCGAGGTGGCCCCGCTGATCTGCGTGATGATCGGGTAGGCCTCGAAGGAGCGCCAGGCGTAGATCACCTCGTCGCCGGGGCCCGAGGTCGCCTGGAGCAGCGACTGGGCGACGCCGACCGAGCCGGTGCCGGTGGCGATGTGGGAGACCGGGACGCCGAAGCGGTCGGCCAGCTCGGCGGACAGGGCGGTGCAGGCCATGTCCGGGTACCGGTTGAAGCTCGCGGCGGCGGCCAGCGCGCTCTCCATCACACCCGGCAGCGGCGGGTAGGGGTTCTCGTTCGAGGACAGCTTGAAGGCGACCGGGCCGCCCGCCGCGGCCGGCTTGCCCGGCTTGTAGGTGGGGACGCCGTCCAGCTCGGCGCGGAGCTTAGGGGTGGACGCGCTCGTCCCGCTGGTCTCGCTCACAGTGTGGCCTCCTCGACCGTCCGTACCGCCAATGCTTCTCACTTTATGAGGATTCCGGCCCGCTGCGAATGGGCTGTGGACAACAGCCCTGCAACGCTGTGGAAAACCCCCTCCGCCCGTCCGCCCCGAGCGAGGGGGCGCGCGCACGGGTGGCGCGCGCCGGTGGCGAGCGCCGTGGCGCGCGTCCCCCGTAGAGGTGAGTTGAGACCTCTTCGAGACCTGGCCCCCACACCAGGCCCATCCCGCCGGACAACATCAAGTCGCATGAAGAAACCCCCAACTACCTTGGATTCTCTTCTATTTGAGCCTGCTCGACCATGCAGAAACGTGCCTGTCAATGCCTGCATATGCGACCGTCCCGCCCACCCCACATCGCCCTACTATCGGCTCGCCATGACAGCAGCAGGGAAGCACCAGGTGAGCCGGGCACAGACCCGGGGAAACCGGCAGGGCCGGGCAGGCATCCGGGACGTGGCCGCCGCCGCCGGGGTCTCCATCACGACTGTCTCCGACGCGCTCAACGGCAAGGGCCGACTCCCGGACGCCACCCGCAGGCACGTCCGCGAGGTCGCCGACCGGCTGGGCTACCGCCCCTCCGCGGCGGCCCGCACGCTCCGCACCGGCAAGTCGGGACTCATCGGCCTGACCGTGACGACATACGGGGATGAACCTTTCACCTTCACGGAGTTCGCCTACTTCGCGGAGATGGCCAGGGCCGCCACGTCGGCCGCGCTCGCCCGCGGCTACGCCCTCGTCATCCTCCCCGCGACATCACGCCATGACGTCTGGTCGAACGTCGCCCTCGACGGCACCGTCGTCATCGACCCCTCCGACCACGACCCGGTCGTCACCGAGCTCGTCCGCCAGGGCCTCCCCGTCGTCTCCGACGGACGCCCCGCCGGCACGCTCCCGGTGACCGCCTGGGTCGACAACGACCACGAGGCCGCCGTCCTCGCCCTCCTCGACCACCTCGCCGACGCCGGCGCACGCCGGATCGGCCTCCTCACCGGCACCACCACCGACACCTACACCCGCCTCTCCACCACCGCGTACCTCAACTGGTGCGAGCGGGTCGGACAGGACCCCGTCTACGAGGCCTACCCGGCGCACGACCCGTGCGCGGGCGCCGTCGCGGCCGACCGGCTGCTCGCCCGCCCCGACCGTCCCGACGCCGTCTACGGCCTCTTCGACCCCAACGGCACCGACCTCCTCGCCGCCGCCCGCCGCTACGGGCTGCGCGTCCCGGACGACCTGCTGATCGTGTGCTGCAGCGAGTCCACCGTCTACGCCACCACCGAACCGCCCATCACGACGCTCTCGCTCAAACCGCGGCGCATCGGCACCGCCGTCGTCCAGCTCCTCATCGACGCCATCGAAGGGATCGAGGGCGACGGTCCGCTCGAACAGGTGATACCGACCGAGCTGATCGTCCGCACCTCCTCGCAGCGCCGGTCGCCGCGGACGACGGTGAGCCCGCCGCGCTCACCCGCGAAGGACTGACGGGCCACAGGCCCGGACGACCGACGTCACCCTCCGGACTCCGGCCGCGCCGAAAGAGCGGCCGGACGAACGCCCCCGCACCATCCGAGTAACCGAGCACCACCCGAGTGACCGAGCATCACCCGAGTACGACCGAGCACCACCCCGGGGGCGACGCGCAGCACGAGGCGAGCCCGCCCCGGCACGACGCAGCACGACCCCGAGAACGAGCGCCGTCCCGTCCCTGCCCGTGGGCGGAGACGGCGAAACCGGGCACCCCACCGGACCCGACCCTGGACTGGACCTTCTCAATTCGGGCGAAACAACCGGTGAACCCGGAGCGAACCCGGATTCACCACCCCTGGTGCGTCACACAGGCGGACCCTCATTCCTATGATGGGCGCACGACACCGCGGACCCCCCGACCAGGCCGGTCCGCGATGTGCAGGGCATCGCGACGGTGGTGGAGGGGTCGATGACTCAGGGGGCCGGGCAGGATCCCGTGGAACGCACGGCGACATTGCGTGACTTCCGCGTACCCCCGTACGCCCGGGTGCCCGTGCAGGGCCACGCGGGCGAGCCGCCGGCCCCGCCCGCCGACCCCACGCTCCACCTGGGCACCCGCCCGGCCGCGTACCCCGAGCCGGTCGCGTTCCCGGAACCCCCGGCAGGGCCCAAGGCCCCCTCGTACCCCGAGGCACCCGCGTACCCCGAGGCCGCTGCGCGCCCCGAACCCGCCGCCTACGCCGAGGCCCCCGTACGCCCCGAACCGGTCGCGTACCCCGAGCCTCCGGTCCCGGGCGCGCCCGCCGGTGCCGCCCATCCCCTGGCCGCCGCCTCGGCCGCCGCACCCGTCGCCGCCTCCGCCCACCCCGGTGCGGACGGCTTCCCCGACGACTTCCCGGACGGGTACACGCCCACCGAGCGCGACCTCCCGGTCATCCAGCGCGGCGACACCCTCCAGGTCCCCGTCGCCCCGGCCGCCGCTCCCGCGCCCGTGCCCACCGGCGACGGCCCCGGGCCGCTCTACGTCGTCGGCGACGTCCACGGCTACCTCGACGAGCTCGTCGCCGCCCTCCGCGCCCAGGGCCTCGTGGACGAGAACGGCGGCTGGGCCGCGGGCAACGCCCGGCTCTGGTTCCTCGGCGACTTCACCGACCGCGGACCCGACGGCATCGGCGTCATCGACCTCGTCATGCGGCTCTCCGCCGAGGCGGCCGCCGCCGGCGGCTACTGCAAGGCGCTCATGGGCAACCACGAGCTGCTCCTCATCGGCGCCAAGCGCTTCGGCGACACTCCCGTCAACTCCGGGGCCGGCACCGCCACCTTCCAGGCCGCCTGGCTGCTCAACGGCGGCCAGAAGCACGACATGGACCGCCTCCAGGACGTCCACCTCCAGTGGATGTCCCGGCTCGACGCCGTCGTCCGCGAGGACGACCACCTCCTGCTGCACTCGGACACCACCGCGTACCTCGAATACGGCCAGACGATCGAGGACGTCAACGACACGGTCCACGAGGTCCTCACGCGCAACGACGCCGACGAGGTCTGGGACCTCTTCCGGAAGTTCACCAAGCGCTTCGCCTTCCGCGACGAGGGCGGCCCGCAGGCCGTCCAGGAGCTGCTCGGCACCTACGGCGGCTCCCGGATCGTGCACGGCCACAGCCCGATCCCGTACCTCCTCGGCCAGGTCGGCACGGAGGACGGCGAGGAGGAGTCCCGCCCGGTCGTCGACGGCCCGCACGTCTACGCCGACGGTCTCGCCATCGCCATGGACGGCGGTGTCACCATGGCCGGAAAGCTGCTGGTGGTCCAACTCCCGCTGGGGGACTGACCCCCACCCTGTGCATCCGGAGCGGGCGAATTCCGGAAACCCCCTGTCAGCGCGCACGGTCACGGCCCTACCATCGGTCTCCCCAGTTAGGCAGGCTCTCCTCCGCTTCCGCCCGGACCGCCGTTCCGCACGGCCGGTCCCGGCCCATCGAGCATCGGGGGATGCACATGAACGTGGCTCCGCACCTGCTGACCGAGGACCGCGCCGAGTACGAGCGGGTCCTCGACGACGCACTGCGCACCGCTCCGGAACGGCCGGAACTCGCCGGAGCGGGCACCCGGCTGACCATCGGTCAGCTGCGCGCGATGGCCCTGAACGCGACAGCGCTGATCACCGCCGCGGCGGCGAGCGAGTACGAGCACTTCACCAAGGTCCGCGAAGCGGACCGTGCCGCCTCCAACCGCCCCCGGACCCCCGCCCCCGACGAGTCCCCGGGCGCCGTCGCGGTCCTCATCGTCCTCGTCCCGGTCCTCGCCGGCGCCGCCGCCGCGATCTTCCTCCTGGTCGGCGCCGTGGTCCGCTGGCTCGCCCCGGACGCCGCCCTCGGCACCACACTGCTCACCGCCGGCCTGGTCTTCGGCGCCCTCGCCGCCGCCGGACTGCTCTGCGCGGGCGCCGGGCTCCTCCTGACCGCCCTCCGCAACAGCCCCGCCGAGACCGGCGCCCCCGACGACGAACTCGCCCGGGCCCGCGCCGCCTGGCGCCACGCCCTCCTGGAGCGCGGCGTCGTCCCCTTCCTCCAGGCCGCCCTCACGGCCACGGCCACCGACCCCGGCCGGGACGCGGGGCCCCCGCCCCCGTGACGCACCCCGGCCCGCGATCCCCCCGTGGACCGCGGGCCGGGGTGGGTCTCGTACGGCCGGTCGCTACTCCGCCATCGGCAGGTAGACGCGGTTGCCGGAGGCGGCGAACTCCGCCGACTTCTCGGCCATGCCGGCCTCGATCTCGTCCTTCTTCAGGTCACCGCCGTGCTCACGGCGGATGTCCTGGGAGATCTTCATCGAGCAGAACTTCGGACCGCACATCGAGCAGAAGTGGGCGGTCTTCGCGGGCTCCGCCGGCAGCGTCTCGTCGTGGAACTCACGGGCGGTGTCCGGGTCGAGGGCCAGGTTGAACTGGTCCTCCCAGCGGAACTCGAAGCGCGCGTCGGAGAGCGCGTCGTCCCACTCCTGCGCGCCCGGGTGCCCCTTGGCCAGGTCCGCCGCGTGTGCCGCGATCTTGTACGTGATGACACCGGTCTTCACGTCGTCGCGGTTCGGCAGGCCCAGGTGCTCCTTGGGCGTCACGTAGCAGAGCATCGCGGTGCCCCACCAGGCGATCATCGCCGCGCCGATGCCGGAGGTGATGTGGTCGTAGGCGGGCGCGACGTCCGTGGTCAGCGGGCCGAGCGTGTAGAACGGCGCCTCCTCGCAGATCTCCTGCTGGAGGTCGATGTTCTCCTTGATCTTGTGCATCGGGACGTGGCCCGGGCCCTCGATCATCGTCTGCACGTTGTGGCGCTTGGCGATCGTGTTCAGCTCGCCGAGCGTGCGCAGCTCCGCGAACTGGGCGTCGTCGTTGGCGTCCGCGATCGAGCCGGGGCGCAGACCGTCGCCGAGCGAGTACGTGACGTCGTACGCCGCGAGGATCTCGCAGAGCTCCTCGAAGTTCGTGTAGAGGAAGTTCTCCTTGTGGTGCGCGAGGCACCAGGCGGCCATGATCGAGCCGCCGCGCGAGACGATGCCGGTCTTGCGGCGCGCGGTGAGCGGCACGTACGGCAGGAGTACGCCGGCGTGCACGGTCATGTAGTCCACGCCCTGCTCGGCCTGCTCGATGACCGTGTCCTTGTAGATCTCCCAGGTCAGTTCCTCGGCCTTGCCGTCGACCTTCTCCAGGGCCTGGTAGAGCGGCACGGTGCCGATCGGCACGGGGGAGTTGCGCAGCACCCACTCGCGGGTGGTGTGGATGTTGCGGCCGGTGGACAGGTCCATGACCGTGTCGGCGCCCCAGCGGGTCGCCCAGGTCATCTTCTCCACCTCCTCCTCGATGGAGGAGGTGACGGCGGAGTTGCCGATGTTGGCGTTGACCTTCACCAGGAACCGCTTGCCGATGATCATCGGCTCGATCTCCGGGTGGTTGACGTTGGCCGGAAGCACCGCGCGGCCCGCCGCGATCTCCTCGCGGACGACCTCGGGGGAGACGTTCTCCCGGATCGCCACGTACTCCATCTCCGGGGTGATCTCGCCCCGGCGGGCGTACGCGAGCTGGGTCACGGCCTGCCCGTCGCGGCCCCGGCGGGGCAGCCGCGGACGGCCGGGGAAGACCGCGTCGAGGTTCTTGAGCCCGCCGCCGCGCGGCGAGGTGTGCTTGATGCCGTCGTCCTCGGGGCGGACCGGGCGGCCCGGGTACTCCTCGGTGTCGCCGCGCGCGATGATCCAGTTCTCGCGGAGCGGGAGCAGGCCCCGGCGCACGTCGGTGTCGACGGCGGGGTCGGTGTACGGGCCGGACGTGTCGTACAGCGTCACGTCCTTGCCGTTGGTGAGGTGCACCTGGCGGACGGGCACCCGGAGGTCGGGGCGGGAGCCCTCGACGTATCCCTTGTGCCAGCCCGGCGTGCGCTCGTCCTGGCTGGAAGCAGGCGTGCGTGCATCCTGAAGGGTCATGTGACCGAATCTCCCTACGCCGGCATTACCCGGTAACAGGTTCGGCGGTCGGCGCAGCCTCCTCCCGTACGTGTGCGTACGGTGATCAGCGCCCTCTCAGCCCGGTGCTCCGAGCTCCCGCGTGTGCAAAGGTGTCACGAGGCTAGCGCCCTCCCGGGCGTGCTGAACAGTGGGCCCCCACCGTTCTTGCGATGATCGGTCGGTGACTCCCCCCCAGCAGTCCCCCGATCCGCACGGCCACGAGCACGGCCACGAGCACGGGCACGGTTTCGGCCGGCCCGGTCCGGACCACGGTTCCGGCCATGGGCACAGCCACAGCCACGGGCCCGCCGCGCCCGTCTCGCGCCATCTGCGAAGAGTCATCGCGGCCGTCCTCATCCCCTTCGCCACCGCCGTGGTCGTCGGCCTCGTGGTGCTCTGGCCCGGTGGCACTCCGGCGCACGAGCGGACCGGCGTCGGCTTCGACCGGCAGACCGAGCAGGGCAAGGTCGTGGCGGTCGAGCAGGTGGACTGCAAGGACGTGAACGCCGCGCAGGTGCCGCCCACCGGCGACACCTCCACTCCGCAGGGCCGCGAGGCGGTCAACGCGCAGCAGGGGCAGTGCGAGAAGGCGACGATCGAGGTCACCAGCGGTCCGGACAAGGGGCGGCAGTTCACCGAGATCGTCCAGCCGGACGCCCCGCGCCAACTGGAGGAAGGCCAGGGCGTGGTGGTCGCCTACGCCCCCGACGCCCCGAAGGACCTGCAGTACTCGGTGACGGACGTGAACCGGAAGGTGCCGATGGCGGTCCTCGCCGGCATCTTCGCGCTCGCCGTCGTGCTCGTCGGCCGCATGCGGGGCGTCATGGCGCTGATCGCGCTCGCGGCGAGCTTCCTGGTGCTCACCCTCTTCATCCTGCCCGCGATCCTGGAGGGGTCGAACCCGCTGATCGTGGCGGTGGTCGGGTCGAGCGCGATCATGCTGCTCGCCCTCTACATGTGCCACGGCCTCTCGGCCCGGACCTCGGTCGCGGTCCTGGGCACGCTGATCTCGCTGCTCCTGATCGGCCTGCTCGGCTCCTTCTTCATCGGCTGGGCCTCGCTCAGCGGCAACACCGACGACTACACCGGGCTGATCCACGGCCTCTACCCGGAGATCGACATGTCCGGCCTGCTGCTCGCCGGTGTGATCATCGGTTCGCTCGGTGTCCTGGACGATGTCACCGTCACCCAGACCTCGGCCGTCTGGGAACTGCACCAGGCCGATCCGGACATGGGACCGCGCGCCCTGTACCGGGCCGGGATCCGGATCGGCCGCGACCACATCGCCTCGGTGGTGAACACGCTGGTCCTGGCCTACGCCGGCGCCTCACTCCCGCTGCTCCTGCTCTTCACCATCGCGGAGAGCAGCATGGGGACGGTGGCCAACAGCGAGCTGGTGGCGGAGGAGATCGTCCGGACGCTGGTCGGCTCGATCGGTCTGGTCGCCTCGGTGCCGGTCACGACGGCACTCGCGGCGCTCGTGGTCTCGGCCGACCGTCCCTCGGCGGCGGAGGCCGGCGGCCGGGCGGCGGGCCGCGGCGGACGGCGGCGCCGCGCGAAGTGACGCGTGCGCGGCGGCCGTACGGGGCGGGCCGCGGCGGCGGCCGGGCGGAGCGGGGCGCCTGCGGCGGTCGTACGGGAGGGGTGACCGGCGTCGGCGGTACGGGAGGGGTCCCGGCGTCGGGCGTACGGGAGGGGCGCCGGCGTCGGACGTACGGAGTGGTGTCCGTCAGGCGGGACCGGCGCTCTCCTCGGCGAGGATCTTGCCGAGCGCGGCCTCCAGACTGTCCTCGAAGTCGCCCAGCGCCTGTTCCTGACCGAGCGGCACCAGCTTGTCCGTGCGGTCGAGGAAGGCGACCAGCGGCGGGGCGCTGGCACGGAAGAGGGCGCGGTCACCGCCCACCTGGAGCCGGATGGAGACGTCCGACAGGCCCTCGGGGTCGGTCGGGGCGATGTGGACGTCGCCGTCGCCGCTGGGGCGGTTGATCCCGTCGAGCAGCAGCTCTCTGCCGAACGCCCAGGTCACGGGCGCGTCTCCGGGGAGGTGGAAGGTCATCCGCACCGCGTAGGGATCCCGGGTCTCGTATCGCAGTTCGACTGGGATCTTGAAGGAGAGCTCCTCGGAGACGAGGAAGCTCATCAGGACCTCGGCCTGAACCGACTCTCGCATCATGTACCCCGCAGTAGATGGAGCAGTTGTGTAAACACAGCTGCTGAAAGCTGTGACCGAAACGGCCAGGAATGATCCCCCGTGGCCCTCTTGACGCAATCGTGCTGTACGCGCTAGCGGATCACAAGGAGTGATTTTTCAGATACTGATAGAGAAGGCGAGCGAACTGAAGAGGTTTCCGATCTCCGTCTGTAGCCGCTCGACTGCTGGGAGCAACCGTTCTTCCTGGTGAAGCGGTAGAGAAATGGCCAGAGTGGCCGCCGTGTTGCCCACCGTGATGGGGATGGCGGCGCAAACCGTGCCGAGCGCATATTCCTGACGCTCCACCAGGGGCTCCATTCGCCCCAAACCGCCCAAACGCTCCAAAAGCATCCGCCGATTACGCACCGTGTACGGAGTGATGGCTTCCACGGGGTGCCGGTCAAGGTGGTCTTGACGAGATTTCAGATCGAGTTGGCTGAGCAGACACTGGCCGATCGCATGGGCGTGTCCGGTCTCCCGGAAGTCGGCCCACTCCTCCACCGCGGGGGAGTTGGGGGTGTCCGCCACGGAGATCAGCTCGATCTCGCCGTCGCGGTAGATCGCGAAATAGACGGGTACACCGATCTCGTCCCGCCAGTGGGCAAGGGAGTCCTCGATCTTGATGCGACGATTCTGCACAGCCCCGCCGCCGGCCAACCTGGCGGCTGCCTCGCCGAGATAGAACGCACCCTTGTCGCGGAGCAGATAGCCCTCGTGCGTCAGGGTGCGGAGAAGGTGGTACGTCGTGGGCAGCGGGAGATTGGTCTCCCGGGCGAGCTGCTTGGCGGGGGCACCGTCCGCGTGGGAGGCCACGGCCTCCAGAAGTCTCAGCGCCCGCTGCACCGAGCCGATCAGGGTCGGCGCAGCTGTCTGCGTGGCCATGGCCAAAGGTCACCCCCAGGCGTGACAACGGATGCGCTGCATCCGTTCGCGGGGGCCGCCCCCGCGCACCCGCCGGGCCTGGGACGCCTATGGGGTCCGATGGACGGACCCCTCAGGGACGAGCGGGAAACCGCTGGTCTGCCGGAGATCTACGCCCGTAGTCCCCGACTCGGCGGAGATCTGCCACTCTAGTGGCTTGTCCTCGCCCCTCACCCCGTTTCCACCAGCGCGTTCCCTCTGCCGGGCTAACGCCCGGCAGACGCTGAATACCGATGAGTAGCTTGTGCTACCAGTCGCGATCCGACTTCGACGGGGTGCCGAACTTCCGTACGGCGTAGATGAGTCCGGCCACGAGCGCGACGAACAGCAGCACCTTGAACAGCACGCTGATCACGAAGGTCAGGATGCTGGTGATGACGCCGCCGAAGACGAGCAGGACCAGAGCGGGTATGGCGACCCACTTCACCCACCACGGCAGCCCCGCGAGAATCTCCTGTACGGCCATGGCGCGCTCCTTCGCTCTCGACGCCCTGTCCGGAACCCTTCGTCCCCGACGCTTCAAGGCTAGGCGGGGCACTCGGCCCGGCGGGGCCCCGGAAGCCCGGGCTCTCCCCTGATCCACCCCCTAGGGGAACCAGGGGTCCGGCCCGGAGAGTCCGCGAGCCGCCGGCGCCCTCACGCCTCCGGCGGGGAGAAGACCACCAGGACCCGCAGGTCCTCGCTGATGTGGTGGAAGCGGTGCGGCACCCCGGCCGGCACATAGACGACGCTGCCCCGCGCCACCTGCGTCGTCTCCTCCCCGACGGTGATCGCCGCCCGCCCGGACACCACGAAGTACACCTCGTCCTGAGCGTGCGGCGACTGCGGGTCCAGCTCGCCCGCGTCGAGCCCGTACAGCCCCACCGACATGTTCCGCTCACGCAGGAACTGGAGGTACGCCCCCTGGTTGGCGAGGCGCTCCGCCTCGAGTTCGTCCAGCCGGAATGCCTTCACTGCCGTTCGCCCCTGCCCTCAGCCCGATGGTCTCTGCCACGATCAGACACATGAAGAATTTCCTAGTCAAGACGCTCGCCAACGCGGGCGCCCTCGCCGTGGCGATCTGGCTCTTCGAGGGCATCACGCTGACCGGTGACGACGAGATCACGGCCAAGGCGATCGGCAGCCTGCTGCTCGTCGCCCTCGTCTTCGGCCTCGTCAATTTCCTGGTCAAGCCGATCGTGAAGCTGCTGACGCTGCCCCTCTTCATCCTGACCCTCGGCCTGATCACCCTGGTGGTCAACGCCCTGATGCTGCTGCTCACCTCGTGGCTGGCCGAACAGTTCGACCTCAGCTTCCACGTGGACGGCTTCGGGACCGCCATCCTCGGCGGCCTGGTCATCTCCGTCGTCTCGTGGGCGCTCAACGTGCTCCTCCCGGACGGCGACTGAGCGACCGCCATGACCTACCGCGTCTGCTTCGTCTGCACCGGCAACATCTGCCGCTCCCCGATGGCCGAGCACGTCTTCCGCGCGCGCGTGGAGGAGGCCGGCCTCGGCGGGGCGGTCGAGGTGGACAGCGCGGGCACCGGCGGCTGGCACGAGGGCGACGCGGCGGACCCGCGCACCGTCGCCGTCCTGGAGGAGCACGGCTACACCTCCGCCCACACCGCCCGTCGATTCCGCGCCTCCTGGTTCCCCGACCTCGATCTGGTGATCGCGCTCGACGAGGGCCACGTCCGGGAGCTCCGCCGCCTCGCCCGCACCCCCGACGAGGCGGCGAAGATCCGGCTGCTCCGCTCGTACGACCCCGCCGCCGGGGACGCGCTGGACGTCCCCGACCCCTACTACGGCGGGCCTGAGGGCTTCGAGGAATGCCTGGAGATGGCCGAGGCCGCGAGCGAGGGACTCCTCGCCGCCGTCCGCGCCGGAATCGGGGAGAGACGTCGGGGGGACGAGAGCATGGAAAGGACCACGTGAACCCGTTGATCCCTCAGGAACGGCGCCACCCCGACGAGGGGCCCGGCGACGGGACGCTCGCCGTGCGGGCCGGGCTGCCCGAGCCCGTGAAGCACGAGCCGACCCTTCCGGGGCCGGTCTTCGCCGCCCACTTCCACCTGCCGGGCGAACCCACCGGCCCGTACACCTACGGCCGTGACGAGAACCCGACCTGGACCCATCTGGAGCGGGCCATCGGCACCCTGGAGGCGCCCGGCGAGACCGGTGTCGAGACCGTGGTCTTCGCCTCCGGCATGGCCGCCATCTCCGCCGTGCTCCTCTCCCAGCTCTCCGCCGGCGACGCCGTCGTCCTGCCGTCCGACGGCTACCAGGCCCTGCCGCTCCTCCACGAACAGCTGCGCGCGTACGGGATCGAGGTGCGCACCGCGCCCACCGGCGGCGACGCCCAGCTCGACGTGCTCGACGGCGCCCGGCTGCTGTGGATCGAGACCCCGTCCAACCCCGGGCTCGACGTCTGCGACATCCGCCGGCTCGTCGCCGCGGCGCACGCCGGCGGGGCGCTCGTCGCCGTCGACAACACCCTCGCCACGCCGCTCGGCCAGCGCCCGCTCGAACTGGGCGCGGACTTCTCGGTGGCCAGCGACACCAAGGGCATGACCGGCCACGGCGATGTGCTGCTCGGCCACGTCAGCTGCCGCGACCCGCTGCGGGCCGCGGAGGTACGGCGCTGGCGCAAGGTCGTCGGCGCGATCCCCGGGCCCATGGAGACCTGGCTCGCCCATCGCTCGCTGGCCACGCTCCAGCTGCGGATCGACCGCCAGTGCGCGACGGCCCTGGAACTCGCCCGTGTCCTCGCCGAGCACCCCGACGTGACCGCTCTGCGCCACCCCGGGCTCCCGGAGGACCCCTCGCACGCGATCGCCTCGCGGCAGATGCGCCGCTTCGGCTCGGTCATCTCCTTCGAGCTCGCCGACCGCGCCTGGGCCGAACGCTTCCTGGAGGAACTGCGCCTGGTCGACGACGCCACCAGCTTCGGCGGGGTGCGCTCCTCGGCCGAGCGGCGCGGGCGCTGGGGCGGGGACGCCGTCGCGGAGGGCTTCATCCGCTTCTCCGTGGGCGCCGAGGACCCGGAGGACCTGATCGCCGACGTGCTGCGGGCCCTCGACGCGACGCGCAAGGCCGTCGGCTAGCGGCCCCTCCGGAAGCGGAACCGGGACCGGCCCGCCGCGCACCCGCGTCACGGTGCGCGGCGCCGGTTCCGGATCGCGGGGGAGTGATGCGTTTCAGCCCGACGGGAACGGGCCATTTTCTTCCCATGACCGAACGGCCCGTGGTCAAGCGCACCGCACGCGCCATCCTGCTCGACGGAGACGACCTCATCCTCATCAAGCGCACCAAACCGGGGATGGATCCTTACTGGCTGACGCCCGGTGGCGGCGTCGAGCCCTCCGATTCCACCGTCGTCGAGGCCCTGCACCGCGAGGTGCACGAGGAACTCGGCGCCAAGATCGTCGATGTGGTCCCCTGTTTCGTCGACACCGTCGAGCACATCGTCGACGGCGGGGTCTCCGGCGTGAAGGTCCAGCACTTCTTCGTCTGCCGCCTGGAGTCGATGGACCTCGGCCTCCGGCACGGCCCCGAGATGGACGAACCGGTCGGCGAGTACGAGATCGTCCGGGTGCCCTTCAGCCGCGTCGGGATCGCCGCCGTCCACCTGGTGCCGCTCTCACTGCGCCACTACCTCGACGGGAACATCGAGGGCGTCCGCGCCATGCACGCCCCCGACCTCGGCTGACCCGGCCCCCACCGTGGCGAGCTCCGCCAGGAAGTCATGGCGGATCCGCTCGGTGGGGACACCCGAGCCGCGGAGCACGTCGATGCCCTCCCGCACCATGCCGAGCGGGCCCGAGAGATAGGCGTCCCGCTCGGTCCAGGGGCCCGCCGCGCGGACGGCCTGCGGCAGCGGGCCCTGCGCCTCCGTGACGGGATGGACGGCGAGCCACGGAAAGGTCCGCTGGAGCCGCAGCAGGGTGTCGATGTCATAGAGGTCGTGGCCGCTGCGGGCGCCGTAGAACACGTCGACCTTCCTGCGGTCACCGTGCTCGGCGACGTCCTCGACCAGCGCCTTGATCGGCGCGATGCCGGTCCCGCCGCCCAGGCAGAGCAGCCCGGTGTCGGCGGCGTGGTCGACCGTCATGGAGCCGGCCGGCGGGCCGAGCCGGAGCACGTCCCCGGGCCGGGCCCGGTGGACCAGCGCCCCGGAGACCCAGCCCGCCGGGACCGCCTTCACATGGAGGGTGAGCAGTCCGTCCGGCCGGGGTGCCGAGGCGAAGGAGTAGTGCCGCCAGACGCGCGGCCACCAGGGCGTCTCCAGCGTGGTGAACTGCCCGGCGAGGAACGGGTAGGGCGCGTCGGGCCGCAGGGTGAGCACGGCGACGTCGGGGGTCCGCAGATCGTGCGAGACCACCTCGGCCTGCCAGAAGGCCGGCGCCTTCGTCTCGTCCTCGGCGGCCGCGTCGATCATGAGCTGCGAGATCGCCGTGTACGCCCGGACCCAGGCCGCCTCGGTCTCCCCGTCCCAGCTCCGCTCCGCGTACCGCGCGAGCGCGCCGATCAGCGCCTCGCCGACCGCCGGATAATGGGCCGCCTCGACGCCGTACTTCCGGTGTCCCCGGCCGAGATGGCCCAGGTACTCGACGAGGAAGGCGCTGTCGTCCATCCGCTCGGCGACCGTGAGCAGGGCCTTGAGCAGCCGGTCCCGCTGGGTGTCCATCGCGGCGGGGAACAGCTCGCGCAGGGCCGGGGTCCGGATGAAGAGCAGCGCGTAGAAGTACGAGGTCACCTTGTCGGCGACCGGGGCGATCTCCTCAAGGGTGCGACGGACGAGCACCGCATCCGGGGAGGGCTCTGATATTCGGGCCCCCGTCCCGCCCGTCATGCTGGTCGGACCATCCATCATGTGCCTCGCCTCATGCAGCCGGCTTCCGTCTTCGCAGCATGGCGGCCGACGGAGGGACTTCGGGCGGAAAGCGGTGTTCTCGGGCCAAAGGGCGGGGTTGCGGACTAGGCTCCACTCTTTCGGCGCGCACGGGTGTTTCACGTGAAACACCGACGGAAAACCTCTGGACGGGTCCGAAAACCTCTGGACGGCAGATCACCCCGTCGGAGAGCCTGGCCGTCATGCCGATCTCCCCCACCGCCCTCGCCCAGCTCCCCATCCGGCGTCTCGACCCCACCGATCTCCTGGCCTGCGCCGATCTCTCCGAGAACCGCGGCTGGCCCCGCGAGGAGCACAAGTGGGGGCTGCTCCTCACCGCGGGCACCGGGTACGGCATCGACTCCCCGGACGGCGAGGGACTGCTCGCCTGTTGTGTGGTCACCTCCTACGGCCCCGGCCTCGCGGCCATCGGCATGGTGCTCGTCGACGGGCACCATGCCCGGCAGGGCGTGGGACGCCGACTGATGCGCCACGTGCTGGAGCAGGCCGGGGACACCCCGCTCACCCTGCACGCCACGCCGAACGGGCAGCCGCTCTACGAGGGGCTCGGCTTCACCGAGATCGGCCGTGCCGAGATGGTGAAGGGGCGCTTCTCCGCCGCCGTACCCGCGCCTCCGGTCGCGGTCCGTCCGGCCACCGCGGAGGACCTCCAGGAGGTGCTCCGCCTCGACCACGAGATCTTCGGCCTGGACCGGACCCCGCTCATCACCCGGCTCCCGGCCTTCGCCGACCATCTGCGGGTCGCCGTCGAGGACGGCGCGATCACCGGCTTCGCCGCCGCCTGGCCCAACATGGACACCCATGTCGTCGGGCCGCTGATCGCCCGTGACACCGCCACCGCCCAGGCGCTCGTCGCCTCGCTGGCCGAAGCCACGGACCGTCCGCTCCGCACCGACGTCGACGTCCGCCACACCGAGCTGCTCGGCTGGCTCAAGGGCAACGGCCTGGCCCCGATCGCCGAGAACGCGATGATGATCCGCTCCGCCCCGGACCTCCCGGGCGACGCCTCCCGCCGGTTCGCCCCGCTGACCGTCGCGGCGGGCTGACCTCCAGGGGCGGCCGCACCTTCAGGGGCGGGCCGGTCTTCAGGGGCCTGCTCGGGGACCCGGGGAGCCGATACTTGCAGACGCGCACTATTGCGGATCATCGTCTACCCTGGATCCCGAGCGGCTCGACCGACCAGGAGCAGCACGAGGAGAGACCATGACCGCGACGGACCCCGCCCTCACCGGACTCGCCCAGCGCTGGTGCGCCCTCTCCCTGTTGCACGGCCGGATCGAGTCCCACATCGAGCGCGCCCTGGAGTCCGGACACGGTCTGAGCGCCCGCGAGTACTCGCTCCTCGACGTCCTCAGCCGCCAGCACGACGGGCCCGGCGGACACCTCCAGATGAAGCAGGTCGCCGACGCCGTGGTGCTCAGCCAGAGCGCCACCACCCGGCTCGTCACCCGCCTGGAGGACCGGGGCCTGCTCACCCGCTACCTCTGCGCCACCGACCGGCGCGGCATCTACACCGATGTCACCGAGTCCGGCCAGAAGCTCCTCGCGGAGGCCCGCCCCACCAACGACCGGGCCCTGCGCGAGGCCCTGGACGAGGCCGCGAAGAACCCCGAGCTCGCCTCCCTGGTCCATGTCCTCGAAGGCGAGACCGCCACCGTCTGACGATCGGCCCGGCCCTTACGCTGCGGGCATGAGCGATCTTGAGATCCGTCCCGCCACCACCGAGGACGTGCCGGCCATCGTCGCGATGCTCGCCGACGACCCCCTCGGCGCCCAGCGGGAGTCCCCGGACGACCCGGCACCGTACCTCTCCGCCTTCGCCCGGCTCGCGGAGGACCCGAACCAGCACCTCGTCGTGGCCGCACGCGGCGGGCGGGTCGTCGGCACGCTCCAGCTGACGGTCATCCCCGGGCTCTCCCGGCGCGGCGCCACCCGCGCCCTGATCGAGGGCGTACGGATCCACGCCGACGAACGCGGCAGCGGCCTGGGCAC
Organism: Streptomyces sp. NPDC007863; assembly: GCF_040633895.1. NCBI lineage: Bacteria > Bacillati > Actinomycetota > Actinomycetes > Kitasatosporales > Streptomycetaceae > Streptomyces > Streptomyces sp. NPDC007863. The sequence continues at coordinate 59,801 of NZ_JBEYEI010000008.1, read as the reverse complement.
CCGGCTCGTCGAATGGGCCATCGACGAATCCCGGCGCCTGGAGTGCGTACTGGTCCAGCTGACCTCCGACGTCACCCGCACCGACGCGCTCCGCTTCTACGAGCGACTCGGCTTCGAGGCGAGCCACGTGGGCTTCAAGCTCGCGCTCTGATCTGCGGGGGATGTCCGTGTTTCACGTGAAACACGGACATCCGCGTCCTCGGGACCGGCTCAGAGTCCCCGCCACCCCTTCTCGTCCACACCGCCCGGGACCGCGTCCCCGGGCTCGTACGGCTCCCGGGTGAAGACGAAGGAGCCGAGGTCGAGGTGGCTGACGCCGCCGTCGGGCCGCCGCACCACTCGGAGCCTCTCCCCCGCGTAGTAGCCGTCGAGCCCGATCCAGCCGCCCTCGGGCAGCGCCCGGAAGCGGGCACCTCGGCCGGGCCCGCGCAGGGGCTCCAGGACGAGCCCGCGCTCGGCGCCGAGCCGCAGAGCGTAGGAGTACGTGCCCCAGTACCAGGGACCGGTCAATGCCAGGAGCTCCCGGTCGACCTCGACCTCGGGCAGCGGCCGCCACGGCTCCGGGAACCGCGGCTCGGCCTCCGCCACGATCCGTACGAGGTCGGTGGCGACGAGCCCGGGCTGCGGACCGCTCGTGGCGTTCGCGAGCGCCACGCCGACCAGGCCCTCCTCGACGTCGACCCAGAGGCCCGCGACGAAACCGGGCAGGGAACCGCCGTGCCCGATGAGCGTGCCGCTCTCCTTCCGGGCCACCTGGAGACCGAGGCCGTAGCCCATCAGCGGATCGCCGACGGCCGGCGGACCCACGGGAACCCGCATCTCGGCGACGGAGGAGGCGCTCAGCACCCGCTCGTCGCCCTCGGCGAGGAAGACACCGAACCGGCAGAGGTCCGCCGCCGTCGACCACAGCCGGCCGGCCGCGCCCATCACCCCGAGGTCCTCGGAAGGCTCCGGAAGCATCACATCGGCCCAGGGGTGCACCGCCCAGCCCCCGGCGTGCGGGGCGACCGGCTCCCCCGTCGTCCGTTCCATGCCCAGCGGCTCCAGGATCTCGGTGCGCAGCGCCTCCTCCCAGGAGACCCCGCGCACCGCCTCGACCAGCGCGCCGAGCAGGGTGTAGCCGGGGTTGGAGTAGTGGAAGGTGCGGCCCGCCGGATGGAGGACGGGCGTCTCCCCCAGCACGTCGGAGAGCTCGGGCCGCGAGGATCCGGGCGTCCGCTCCCACCAGGGGGAGGGCGTCTCCGCCGCGAGCCCCGCGGTGTGGCCGAGCAGCTGGGCGAGGGTCGCCTCGCCCACTCCGGTGCCGGGAAGGTGCTTCTCCAGCGGGTCGTCGAGCCCGAGCAGCCCCTCGTCCCGCAGCCTGAGGACGAGGACGGCGGTGAACACCTTGGTGATCGACCCGATCCGGTACTGCGTGTCGGCGTCCGGGGCGTGCCCGTCGACACAGCTGCGGGAACCGCTCCAGACCATCGCTCCCCCGCGGGCGACGGCCCCCACGAACGACGGCGCGCGGCCCTCGCTCTGGGCGCGGGCCACGCGGTGCAGCAGGGAACGCTCGGTGGTGGGCAGCAGGGCTTCGAAAGCTGAGGTCATGGGACCGATCATGCCCCGCCGCCCCGCCGCGGCACGATCAGGTTTGTGCCATGTCCACGAAGCGCGAGTAGTGGCCCTGGAAGGCCACGGTGATGGTGGCCGTGGGGCCGTTACGGTGCTTGCCGACGATGATGTCGGCCTCGCCCGCGCGAGGCGACTCCTTCTCGTAGGCGTCCTCGCGGTGGAGCAGGATGACCATGTCGGCGTCCTGCTCGATGGAGCCGGACTCACGGAGGTCGGAGACCATCGGCTTCTTGTCGGTGCGCTGCTCGGGGCCACGGTTCAGCTGGGAGAGCGCGATGACCGGGAGCTCCAGCTCCTTGGCGAGGAGCTTGAGGTTTCGCGACATGTCGGAGACCTCCTGCTGACGGCTCTCCTGCCGCTTGGAACCGCCGGACTGCATCAGCTGGAGGTAGTCGATGATGACCAGCTTGAGGCCGTTGCGCTGCTTGAGCCGGCGGCACTTGGCGCGGATCTCCATCATCGACAGGTTCGGGGAGTCGTCGATGTAGAGCGGCGCCTGGGAGACGTCGGGCATGCGGCGGGCGAGCCGGGTCCAGTCCTCGTCGGTCATCGTGCCGGAGCGCATGTGGTGCAGGGCGACCCGCGCCTCTGCGGACAGCAGACGCATCGCGATCTCGTTGCGGCCCATTTCGAGGGAGAAGATGACGCTGGGCAGGTTGTGCTTGATCGAGGCGGCCCGGGCGAAGTCCAGGGCGAGGGTCGACTTACCCATGGCGGGGCGGGCCGCGATGATGATCATCTGGCCGGGGTGGAGGCCGTTGGTGAGCGAGTCGAGGTCGCTGAAGCCGGTGGGCACACCGGTCATCTCGCCGCTGCGGGAGCCGATCGCCTCGATCTCGTCGAGCGCGCCCTCCATGATGTCGCCGAGCGGCAGGTAGTCCTCGGTGGTCCGCTGCTCGGTGACCTTGTAGATCTCCGCCTGGGCCGAGTTCACGATCTCGTCGACGTCGCCGTCGGCCGCGTAGCCCATCTGCGTGATCTTGGTGCCGGCCTCCACGAGACGGCGCAGCACGGCCCGCTCGTGGACGATCTCCGCGTAGTACGAGGCGTTCGCCGCGGTCGGCACCGACTGGACGAGGGTGTGCAGATAGGAGGCGCCGCCGACGCGGTTGATCTCGCCGCGCTTGGTGAGCTCGGCGCCGACCGTGATGGGGTCGGCGGGCTCGCCCTTGGCGTAGAGGTCGAGGATCGCGCCGAAGACGGTCTCGTGCGCGGGCTTGTAGAAGTCGTGGCCCTTGATGATCTCCACGACGTCGGCGATGGCGTCCTTGGAGAGCAGCATGCCGCCGAGGACGGACTGCTCGGCGTCGAGGTCCTGCGGGGGTACCCGTTCGAAGCCGACGAGGCCGCCGTCCCAGGGGCCGTCACTGCCGCGCTCGTGCTGCTCCTCACGGCCCCGGCCGCGCCCGCGGCCCTCGCCGCGGCCCTCACCGCGCCCTTCGCCCCGGGTGCGGACGGGCAGTCGGTCGCTCGGTCCGCCGTCTGCCCAAGGGTCGTCCATGGGCTCGGGAACGCTCACCCGCCACCTCTTCCCGTCCGCTCAGCGGACCTCGCCGTGCCACTCCTTCTTACGCCACGGCCTTGGTCAAAGAGTGGCTTTTGCGTCCGGTTCTGGCGCGTCGGGCGCCGGTCCACGGTAGGCCCGCGAGGGGCGTCAGCCAATCTGGTTATCCACAGGCTCTGTGGGTGAAGCCCCCAATGCTGTGGATAAGCCGCCGGATCCTGTGCACGGACCGGGGGACAGCCATGTGGACAAACTCATAAGACCCTCCCCGATCACGCTCTGACCTGCACCTTTTCCATCCACGGGCTGTGGGGGAGAAAAACTTTTGCGCCAGGGCCACGATCAGAACAAACAGCCCACACCCGAAGCCCCGATCCCCTTGAAAGTAAGGATCACCCATACATTGCATCACTTACCTGTGGACGATTAGATTGGCCTCATGACCCAGGCCCCCACGAGCTCCAAGGCCACGCTGCGCCGGCACGACCGCGAGATCCTCTCGCTCGCCCTGCCGGCCTTCGGCGCCCTCGTCGCCGAGCCGCTCTTCCTCATGGTGGACAGTGCCATCGTGGGCCACCTCGGGACCCCCCAACTCGCGGGCCTCGCCATCGCCGGCGCCCTGCTCTCGACCTTCGTCAGCGTCTTCGTCTTCCTCGCCTACGCCACCACGGCCGCCGTCGCCCGCCGGGTCGGCGCGGGCGACCTGCCCTCCGCCCTCCGCCAGGGCATCGACGGCATCTGGCTGGCCCTCCTCCTCGGCCTCGCCCTCATCGCGGTCACCCTCCCCCTGGCCCCCTGGCTGGTCGAGGCCTTCGGCGCCTCCGACACCGCGGCCCCCCACGCGACCACCTATCTGCGGATCTCCCTCCTGGGCATCCCCGCGATGCTGATCGTCCTGGCCGCCACCGGAGTCCTGCGCGGACTCCAGGACACCCGCACCCCGCTCTACGTGGCCATCGGCGGCTTCGCGGTCAACGGCGCCCTCAACCTCGGACTGGTCTACGGCGCCGGGCTCGGCATCGCGGGCTCCGCCTGGGGCACCGTCATCGCCCAGTGCGGCATGGCCGCCGCGTACCTCGTCGTGGTCGTCCGTGGCGCCCGGCGCCAGGGAGCCTCGCTCCGGCCCGACGCCGCCGGGATCCGGGCCTCGGCTCAGGCGGGCGTCCCGCTCCTGGTCCGTACGCTCTCGCTGCGCGCCGCCCTGATGATCGCCACCGCCGTCGCCGCCCGCCTGGGAGACACCGAGGTCGCGGCCCACCAGATCATCCTCTCGCTGTGGAGCCTGATGGCCTTCGCCCTGGACGCCATCGCCATCGCGGGCCAGGCCATCATCGGCCGCTACCTGGGCGCCGACGACGCCGAGGGCGCCCGCCAGGTCTGCCGCCGGATGGTCCAGTGGGGCGTCGTCTCCGGAGTGGCCCTCGGACTGCTGCTGGTCCTCACCCGCCCGCTCTTCATCCCGCTCTTCACCGGCGACCCCGCCGTCCAGTCCACCCTGCTGCCGGCCCTGCTCGTCGTGGCCCTCTCCCAGCCGATCTCCGGCGTCGTCTTCGTCCTCGACGGCGTCCTCATGGGCGCGGGCGACGGCCCCTACCTCGCCTGGGCGATGCTGCTCACCCTGGCGGTCTTCGCACCGGTCGCCCTGCTCGTGCCCGCGCTCGGCGGCGGGCTGACCGCGCTCTGGTGGGCGATGACGCTGATGATGACGGTCCGGCTGGCCACCCTCTGGTACCGGATGCGCTCCGGCCGCTGGATCATCACGGGCGCCACCCGCTGACCGAGGGCGGTGTTTCACGTGAAACACCGCAAAGAGCCAGAAGCGCATGTTTCACGTGAAACGGCGGATGGGCCGCCCCCCAGCGGGGAGCGGCCCATCCGTACTGCTGAGCGCAGCGTTACGCGGCAACGACCTCGATGCCGAGCTTCGCGGCAACCTCGGGGTGCAGACGCACGAGCACCTGGTGCGAGCCCAGGGTCTTGATCGGCGAACCGAGCTCGACGCGACGCTTGTCGACCTCGGGGCCACCGGCGGACTTGATCGCCGTGGCGACGTCGGCCGGGGTCACGGAGCCGAAGAGACGGCCGGCGTCGCCGGAGCGAACGGCCAGACGGACCTTCGTGCCCTCGAGCTTGGCCTTGATCTCGTTGGCCTGCTCGATGGTCGCGATCTCGTGGATCTTGCGGGCGCGGCGGATCTGCGCCACGTCCTTCTCGCCACCCTTGGTCCAGCGGATCGCGAAACCACGCGGGACCAGGTAGTTGCGAGCGTAGCCGTCCTTGACCTCGACGACGTCGCCGGCCGTACCGAGGCCGGAGACTTCCTGGGTGAGGATGATCTTCATTTTTCGGTCACCCTTCCCTTATCGCGCGGTGGACGTGTAGGGCAGCAGCGCCATCTCACGGCTGTTCTTGACGGCCGTGGCGACGTCACGCTGGTGCTGCGTGCAGTTGCCGGTCACGCGGCGGGCACGGATCTTGCCGCGGTCGGAAATGAACTTCCGCAGCATGTTCGTGTCCTTGTAGTCCACGTACGCGGTCTTGTCCTTGCAGAACGCGCAGACCTTCTTCTTAGGCTTGCGCACAGGCGGCTTCGCCATGGTGTTTCTCCTGTGTGATCAAGAAGTGTGGGGTACGAGCTGCTTCCGGGGCCAGGCCCTAGAAGGGGGGCTCGTCCGAGTAGCCGCCGCCGGAGTTGCCACCCCAGCCGCCACCGCCGCCGGAGGCCTGCTGGCCGCCGCCGGAGGAGCCGCCGGAGGCCCAGGGGTCGTCGGAGGGAGCTCCGCCGCCCTGCTGCTGGCCGCCGCCGGAGTTGCCACCCCAGCCGCCGCCACCCTGCTGGCCACCGCCACCGCCGCCGCCGAAGCCGCCGCCGCCACCCTGGCCACCGCGGCCGGTGGTCTTGGTGACCTTGGCCGTGGCGTTACGCAGGCTGGGGCCGACTTCCTCGACGTCCAGCTCGAAGACCGTGCGCTTGACGCCCTGGTTGTCCTCGTAGGACCGCTGCTTCAGACGGCCCTGGACGACGACGCGCATGCCCCGCTGAAGGGACTCGGCGACGTTCTCCGCCGCCTGACGCCAGACCGAGCAGGTCAGGAAGAGGCTTTCGCCGTCCTTCCACTCGTTGGTCTGACGGTCGAAGGTGCGGGGAGTGGACGCGACGCGGAACTTCGCGACCGCCGCACCGGACGGGGTGAAGCGCAGCTCGGGGTCGTCGACGAGATTGCCGACGACCGTGATGACGGTCTCGCCTGCCATGGGTGAACCTCTCGGCGTTGCTTCTGGCTGCTTGCTGCTACTCGGACCCGATTACCTCTGAGCGGAAGCTCAGTGGGTCTCGGGGCGGAGGACCTTGGTCCGGAGGACCGACTCGTTCAGGTTCATCTGGCGGTCGAGCTCCTTGACGACCGCAGGCTCGGCCTGCAGGTCGATGACCGAGTAGATGCCCTCGGGCTTCTTCTTGATCTCGTAGGCGAGACGACGACGGCCCCAGGTGTCGACCTTCTCGACCTTTCCGTTGCCCTCACGGACGACGGAGAGGAAGTTCTCGATCAGCGGGGAGACAGCGCGCTCCTCGAGATCGGGGTCGAGGATGACCATCACCTCGTAGTGACGCATGTGGAACCCACCTCCTTTGGACTCAGCGGCCACGGTCGTTCCGTGGCAGGAGGGTCGTGATGCGTGAGCGACGGCGTCCAGACTGGCAGGACCAGGGCAGACACCGGCGCAGACCGTACAGAGTACCCGCACATCGCCTTGCGGTTGAAATCCGGCGGGGAGGGGACGCAATCTGTACACATCGGACGTCGGCGGCGCTAGGATGCGCCGCCCTCCGCACGGCACGCCAGGAGGTGCCCCATGGCACAGGCAATGCGACCCGACCCCGGCCACTCCCTCTTCGCGACGGACGGCAAGCCCCACCCGCTCGTGGACACGCTGCTCGCCGTCACGCTGGCGCTGGGCATCCTGTCCTTCGTCACGGCGCAGTTCCACAACCTGCACCTGCTCAGCTCGTGGTCGGGCCTGATCGGCATCCTGACCGGGGCCTACGGACAGTTCATCTCCGTCACCACCCGCGAACGCTTCTTCCTGATCGTCGGACTCGGCGCCTCGGCGGTGGGCTTCTTCCTCGGGATGGCCCACGGCGGGCTCTTCGGCGGCGTGATCAGCTGACGCCGAGCACGTCAGGGCCCACGTGGCCCTTCGGGGCGCTCCCCGGTCGCAGTAGGCTTCGGCGCGAGAGCCGGAGCCCCTGACCGATGGGGACACACCTGCCGAGGAGCGCCCCGACATGAGCCTGACCCTGAGGACCATCAGCCGAGAGCAGCATCTGGCGTACATCCAGAGCCTGCCCGGCGCGAGCCACTGCCAGGTCCCGGCGTGGGCGGACGTGAAGACCGAGTGGCGCTCGGAGAACCTCGGCTGGTTCGACAAGAACGGCGAGCTCGTCGGCGTGGGCCTGGTGCTGTACCGCCAGCTCCCCAAGCTCAAGCGCTACCTGGCCTACCTCCCCGAGGGTCCGGTCATCAACTGGCACGCCCCCAACCTCGACGAGTGGCTCCAGCCGATGCTGGCCCACCTCAAGCAGCAGGGCGCCTTCTCCGTGAAGATGGGCCCGCCGGTCGTCATCCGCCGCTGGGACGCGGCCGCGATCAAGTCCGGCATCCAGGACCCGGACGTCAAGCGCCTCAAGGACGTGCAGGCCACCGAGGTCATGCCGCAGGCCTTCGAGGTCGCCGACCGGCTGCGCAAGATGGGCTGGCAGCAGGGCGACGACGGCGGCGCCGGCTTCGGCGACGTGCAGCCCCGCTACGTCTTCCAGGTCCCGCTGGCCAACCGCTCGCTCGACGACGTCCTCAAGGGCTTCAACCAGCTGTGGCGCCGCAACATCAAGAAGGCCGAGAAGGCCGGCGTCGAGGTCGTCCAGGGCGGCTACGAGGACCTCGCCGAGTGGCAGCGCCTGTACGAGATCACCGCCGTCCGCGACAAGTTCCGGCCGCGCCCGCTCTCGTACTTCCAGCGCATGTGGACGGTCCTCAACAACGAGGACCCCAACCGGATGCGCCTCTACTTCGCCCGCCACAACGGCGTGAACCTCTCCGCGGCGACGATGCTCGTCGTCGGCGGCCACGTCTGGTACTCGTACGGCGCCTCCGACAACATCGGCCGCGAGGTCCGGCCGTCCAACGCCATGCAGTGGCGGATGCTCCGCGACGCCTACGCGATGGGCGCCACCGTCTACGACCTGCGCGGCATCTCCGACTCGCTCGACGAGACCGACCACCTCTTCGGTCTGATCCAGTTCAAGGTCGGCACCGGCGGCGAGGCCGTGGAGTACGTCGGCGAGTGGGACTTCCCGCTGAACAAGCTCCTGCACAAGGCGCTCGACATCTACATGTCGCGCCGCTGACGCTCCCCGCGGGGCTTGCGTAACCTCGTAGTTCCACGAGTAGTTCCGCGAGTCTCGTACACACCTGCGAAACCCCCCACCGCAGCCATCAGAAAGGTTCCGGGCCGGCCATGGCGCTCTCCCTCTACGTCGACACCGCTCGCTGGCGGGCGCACCAGAAGTCCGTCATCGACCAGTTCCCCGGTCTGATCCCGGTCTGCAAGGGCAACGGCTACGGCTTCGGCCACGAGCGGCTCGCCGAGGAGGCGGCCCGCTTCGGCGCCGACATGCTCGCGGTGGGGACCACGTACGAGGCCGCGAAGATCAAGGACTGGTTCGGCGGCGACCTGCTGGTCCTCACCCCGTTCCGGCGGGGCGAGGAGCCGGTGCCGCTGCCGGACCGGGTGATCCGCTCCGTCTCCTCCGTCGACGGGGTGCACGCCCTGGTCGGCGCCCGGGTCGTCATCGAGGTCATGAGCTCGATGAAGCGGCACGGCGTCCGCGAGGACGAGCTCGCGCGGCTCGCCTCCGCGATCGAGGACGTGCGCCTGGAGGGCTTCGCCCTGCACCTGCCGCTCGACCGCCCGGACGGCACGGACGCCGTCGAGGAGGTCATCTCCTGGATGGACCGGCTGCGCGCCGCCCGGCTGCCCCTGCACACCATGTTCGTGAGCCATCTGCGGGCCGAGGAGCAGGCCCGGCTGCAGCAGCAGTTCCCGCAGACCCGCTTCCGCGCCCGGATCGGCACCCGGCTCTGGCTGGGCGACCACGAGGCCACCGAGTACCGCGGTTCGGTCCTGGACGTCACCCGGGTCGCCAAGGGCGACCGCTTCGGCTACCGCCAGCAGAAGGCGGCCTCGGACGGCTGGCTGGTCGTCGTCGCCGGCGGCACCTCGCACGGCGTGGGCCTGGAGGCCCCGAAGGCGATGCACGGCGTGATGCCGCGCGCCAAGGGCGTGGCCCGGGCCGGTCTGGCCACGGTCAACCGGAACCTGTCGCCGTTCGTCTGGGCGGGCAAGCAGCGCTGGTTCGCCGAGCCGCCGCACATGCAGGTGTCGATCCTCTTCGTGCCGGCCGACGCCCAGGAGCCGCAGGTCGGCGACGAGCTGGTGGCCCACCTGCGGCACACCACGACCCAGTTCGACCGGCTCGTGGAGCGCTGAGCCGGTCGTCCGAGCGTCGTCGGATCACCCCCGGGAGCCCTCGGCCCCGGGGGTTCCCCATGTCACGAGGAGTTCGCCCTCGGCGGGCTCGGGGGCCGCGTGGCGGGCCGGGCGGGCGGCCCCGCCCACCACGAAGGCGTCCCGGGCGCCGTCCAGGACGCCGCCCGAGGGGTCGTCGGCGCCGTCCCTGCGGACCGGGTCCTTCTCGGGCGCGAGGATGTCCCGTACGACCACGGCGCACAGGTACAGCGTGCCCAGCAGGTGCAGCACGATCGCGAAGTGGTAGCCGTCCAGCGGCAGTCCCTGCTTGTTGCCGCTGCCGGTGAACGCGAGGTACATCCAGATCCCGAGGTAGTACAGCACCTCGCAGGACTGCCAGATCAGGAAGTCGCGCCAGCGCGGCCGGGCGAGCGCGGCGAGCGGCACCAGCCAGAGGACGTACTGCGGCGAGTAGACCTTGTTGGTGAGGACGAACGCGGCGACCATCAGGAACGCCAGCTGGGCGAGGCGGGGGCGCCGGGGCGCGGCGAAGGCCAGCCAGCCGAGCCCGCCCGCCGCGAGCAGCAGGAGCAGCAGCGCGTACAGGTTGGCCCGCTCGGGCGGGATGGTCTCCCCGGCGCGCTGGCTGACGAGCAGCCAGACCGAGCCGAAGTCCACGTTCCGGTCGCGGCTGAAGAGGTAGAACTGCTTCCAGCCCTCGGGCGCGAGGAGCATCACCGGCAGGTTCACCACCAGCCAGGAGCCCGCCGCGCCGAGCAGCGCGGTACCGAAGGCGCGCATGCGCCCGGCCCGCCGGCAGAGCAGCAGCAGCGGCCACAGCAGGAGCACCGGGTAGAACTTGGCGGCGACGGCCAGGCCAAGCAGGATGCCGGCGGCGAGCGGCCGGGAGCGGGCCCACATCAGGATCGCGGCGGCGGTGAGGGCCACGGCGAGCAGGTCCCAGTTGATGGTGGCGGTGAGGGCCACGGCGGGCGCCAGGGCGACGAGCAGACCGTCCCAGGGACGGTTGCGGTGCGTCCGGGCCACACAGACCGCGAGGACGGCCACGCAGACCATCAGCAGACCGGAGTTGACGAGCCAGTACGCCTGGCCGCGGGCCTGGAGGTCGCCACCGGGCGTCAGCCAGGCCGCCACCTCCATGAACAGCCCCGTCAGGACGGGGTACTCCAGGAACGGTATGTCGCCGGCGAGCCGGTCGAAGTAGGGCACCAGGCCCTCGGAGAAGCCGCGCCCGGCGAAGAGGTGCGGGATGTCCGAGTAGCAGGCGTGGGTGTACTGGGAGGTGGTGCCGCGGAACCAGGCCCAGTTGTAGCAGGGCAGTTTCTGCACCATGCCGAGGGCGAACATGCCGATGGCCACGAGCGCGATCACCCGCACCGGGGTGAACTGCCCGCCCGCGGGCCCGCTGCCGGGCAGGGCGCGGCGGCCGTACCGCCCGCCGATGAGCGCGCTGCCGGCGGCCGCCACCTCGTCGCGCCGGGTGGGGGCGACGACGGGCGGGACGACGGGGGCGGCGTCGACAGGGGCGTCGTCGAGGGGGCCGTTCGTCTTCTTCAGGCTCGGCATGGGGGACATCCTGCCGTACGCCCCTGGGAATCCGGCCGTGCGCGGGACGGCAACGCGGAGGGCCGCCGCGCTCCGCCCCGTACCGCGTGGGTACGGGGCGGGCGCGACGGCCCTCGTGGCGCCGGTCGCCCGGCGGGTCTTCCCGGCGGGTGGCCGGGTCGGCCGCCTCAGTCGAAGAAGCTTCCGGTGGAGGAGTCGGTCGGGTCTCCGCCGCTGCCTCCGCTGTTGTTGCCGCCGCCGTTTCCGGGGCCGCCCGGATCGGTCGTCGTGCCCGTCGGCGTCGGCTCCGTGCTGCCGGTCGGCGTCGGCTGGGTCGATCCGCCGTCGGCGCCGCCCGTGTCGTTGCAGTCCCAGCCGTCCCAGATGCTGCAGGTGGTCTTGCCGGGCTTCGGCTCCTTGGTCGTCGGACGGCCGCTGTCGGTGGGCGTCGGCGGGGGAGTCGTCGTCGGGGCGGTGGTGGCCGTCTCGGTCGGCGTGGGCGTCTCGGTCGGCGTCGGGGTGGCCGTCGGCTTGGGCGTGGCGCCACCGCCGTAGACCGCCTTGGCGTCCGCGAGCTTCTCCGGCTTCGGGAACTTCTCGACCGGCAGGTCGGCGACGGCGTCCGTCATGTAGTCGTTCCAGATCTGCGACGGGAACGACGAACCGTGGATCGACTTCTGGCCGCCCGTGCCGTACATCTCCAGGAACTCGCGGCCTTCCTTGGTCTCGTCGTCGTCGAAGCGGTACATGTCGATCGCCGTCGCGAGCTGCGGGGTGTAGCCGACGAACCAGGCCGACATGTTGTCGTCGGTGGTACCCGTCTTGCCGGCCACGTCGCGGCCGGGGATGGCCGCGTTGTTGCCGGTGCCGTCCGGGTCCTCGACGACGCTGCGGAGCACGTCGGTGACGTTGGAGGAGATGGCCGAGGAGAACGCCTGCTTGGAGGCCCCCTCGTGCTTGAAGATGACCTTGCCGCCCTTGACCACCTTGGTGACCGAGTACGGCTCGTTGCGCACGCCCTCGTTGGCGAAGGTGGAGTAGGCGCCGGCCATCCGGATCGCGCTCGGGCTGGAGATGCCGAGCGAGAAGGACGGGACCTCGCCCTTGACCAGGGAGTCGGGGCGCAGACCGGCGTCAACGGCCGCCTCACGCACCTTGTCGATGCCGACGTCCATGCCCAGCTGCACGAAGGGGGAGTTGGCGGAGACGATCATCGCCCGGCGCAGGCTGATGTTGCCGTAACTCCGGTCGCCCTCGTTGTCCTGCTCCCACTCCTTCCCCTTCTCGTCGTGCCAGATCTCGCCGTCGTACTTGCGGACCTTGAGGTCGTCCTTGCCGGAGTAACGGCTCTTGTCGGGGTCGAGCAGCGTGCGCGTGGAGGCGTCCTGCACCGCATCGCCCTCCGGGTCGCGCACGCCGTCCCTCATCGCGGCGGCGAGCACGAAGGGCTTGAACGTCGAACCGACCTGGGCACCGGTGGTGTCGGCGTTGTTGGTGTAGTGCTTGGTGGCGTCCTGGCCGCCGTAGATCGCGACGATGGCGCCGGTCTTGACGTCGACGGAGGCGCCGCCGAACTCGACGTGGGTGTCGTCCTCCGGCCGCTTCTTCTCGTCGATGTACTCGTCGTAGACCTTCTTGACCGAGTCCGACATCGCCTCCACCTTCTTCTTGTTGAAGGTGGTGTGGATCTCGTATCCGCCGAGGTTCAGGGCCTCTTCGCTGATGTCGTACTTGCTGCGGAAGTTGGCCTTGGCGGTCGCGACCAGGTAGCCGATCTGGCCGCTGAGCTGCGCGTCCGTCTTCCTCTTCTGGATCTTCGGCAGGGTCTTGTACTTCGCCCGCTCCTCCGCCGTGATCTTCCCGTCCTTGACCATTTCGTCGAGGATCCAGGCCCAGCGCTCGGTGAGGCGCGCCAGGTTCTTCTCGGCGGTGGCGTTGGGGTCGTACTCGGGGTATCCGGCCGGGTCGTAGTACGTCGCGCCCTTCAGCACGGAGGCGAGGACCGCCGACTCGGAGGCGTTGAGGTCCCGGGAGTCCTTGTCGAAGTACGCGCGGGAGGCGGCCTGGATGCCGTAGGCGTTGCGGCCGTAGTAGGCGGTGTTGAGGTAGCCGGCCAGGATGTCGTTCTTCTCCAGGTCGTTGCCGACCTTGATGGAGATGAAGAGCTCCTTCACCTTCCGGGAGAGGGACTGCGTCTGGTCGTTGAGCAGGCCGTTCTTCACGTACTGCTGGGTGATGGTCGAGCCGCCCTGGGTCTCGCCGCCCTTCGCCATGTTCCACACGGCGCGGCCGATGCCCATGGGGTCGACGCCCCAGTCGTCCCGGAAGGTCTTGTTCTCGGCCGAGATCACGGCCTCCTGCATGACCGTCGGGATCTGGTCGATGCCGACGATCTGGCGGTTCGCGCCGGCGCCGGTGGCGACCATCCGCGAGCCGTCGTCCCAGTAGTAGATGTTGTTCTGGGAGGTCGCGGCGTCGGCCACGTTGGGGACGACCACCTGCGAGTACGCGATGACCGAGGCGCCCATGAGGAGGCCCACGAAGAGCAGGAACGTGCCCGTGACGAGCTTCCAGGACGGCATCCAGCGACGCCAGCCGTCCTTGTCGTGCCGCGGGTAGTCGATCAGGCGCTTCTTGCCCGGCGGACGACCGCCCGGGCCCCCGCCGCGTCCGCCGCCACCGCCGCCTCCGCCCCGGCGGCCACCGCCGCCGGGACCGTTCGGTCCTCCGGGGCCGGCCGCGGGCCCGCGCCGGCGGCCACCGCGCTGGGCGGCCCGCCGGGCCTCCGCGCGGCCACCGTACGGACGTGCCTCCTCCCCGGGGGAGGAAGGGGCCCCGTGGGAACCGGACGACCCGTACGCGTCGGACGACCCGTAAGGGGCCGGCGATCCGTACGGGGGCGTCCCGCCACCGGGGTTCTGGGCCGGGGCCGACCTGCGGCCGACCGGCTGCTGGGCGGCGCGTCGTGCCGCCGCGCGGCCGCCCGTCGGCGGCTCCTGCGACGGCATCCTGCGACGGTGCTCGCTCATCGAACGACTACTCCTCGGGCAGGCGCGTACGCCTGGAAGCGGCAGTTGAGTTCCGGTCCCCCCGAAATGCGTACGACCGGAGCCCATCGGAGGCCCCTTTCGTACCGCAGCCGGTCACCCGCTGCACTGACGCCCCAGCGCGGCTCCTGGTTCCCGGTGGTGTGCATGCCGCACAGACTACGCACGGCCAAAACCCCTCTTGCGCCGGAGTTCACCCCAAATCAGGCAAGTCGCACGCTGTGAATTGACGATGTGACGCCGGTCACCACACCTCCACTTGTCGGACCTCTCGGGCCGTTCTATCGTGCTGATGTATCGAGTCGATACATCAGCACGGCATAAGTGTTTCGGACAGGGACCGCAGGGCGGAGGAGGCGACCTATGAGCAGACGCTCCGGCATCCTCGAGTTCGCCGTTCTCGGCCTGCTGCGCGAAGCCCCGATGCACGGATACGAGCTGCGCAAGCGCCTCAACACCTCGCTCGGCATCTTCCGGGCGTTCAGCTACGGGACGCTCTACCCCTGCCTCAAAACGCTGGTCGCCAACGGCTGGTTGATCGAGGAGCCGGGCAGCGCCCCCGAGGAGGCCCTCGCCTCGTCACTCGCAGGACGCCGGGCCAAGATCGTCTACCGGTTGACGCCCGAGGGGAAGGAGCACTTCGAGGAGCTCCTCTCCCACACCGGCCCCGACGCCTGGGAGGACGAGCACTTCGCCGCCCGCTTCGCGTTTTTCGGCCAGACCGAGCGCGAAGTGCGGATGCGGGTCCTCGAAGGCCGCCGCAGCCGGCTGGAGGAGCGCCTGGAGAAGATGCGCGCCTCGCTGGCCCGGACGCGCGAGCGACTCGACGACTACACGCTTGAGCTCCAGCGCCACGGAATGGAGTCCGTGGAGCGCGAAGTGCGCTGGCTGAACGAGCTCATCGAGAGCGAGCGGGCGGGACGCGACCAGCGGCCCGAAACCGACGCTCCGCACGACAACGATTCTGGAGAGACGGGCGGCCTGCCCCGGCACGGGGGCAGTACCCGGCCGGATCCGTCCGACGACACCGCCAAGTGAAACCCTGCGCCAGCAGGGCTTCCACGATCACACAGGGAGCAACCGGAATGGGTTCGGTTCGCGTAGCCATCGTCGGCGTGGGCAACTGCGCCGCCTCGCTGGTGCAGGGCGTCGAGTACTACAAGGACGCCGACCCGGCGACCAAGGTGCCCGGCCTGATGCACGTCCAGTTCGGCGAGTACCACGTCGGTGACGTCGAGTTCGTCGCCGCCTTCGACGTCGACGCGAAGAAGGTCGGCCTGGACCTCGCGGACGCCATCGGCGCCAGCGAGAACAACACCATCAAGATCTGCGACGTGCCCGCCTCCGGCGTCACCGTCCAGCGCGGCCACACCTTCGACGGTCTCGGCAAGTACTACCGCCAGACCATCGAGGAGTCCGCCGAGGCGCCGGTCGACGTCGTCCAGATCCTCAAGGACCGCCAGGTCGACGTCCTCGTCTGCTACCTGCCCGTCGGTTCCGAGGACGCGGCGAAGTTCTACGCCCAGTGCGCCATCGACGCCAAGGTCGCCTTCGTCAACGCCCTCCCGGTCTTCATCGCCGGCACCAAGGAGTGGGCCGACAAGTTCACCGAGGCCGGTGTCCCGATCGTCGGTGACGACATCAAGTCCCAGGTGGGCGCCACCATCACGCACCGCGTGATGGCCAAGCTCTTCGAGGACCGCGGTGTCCGTCTCGAGCGCACCATGCAGCTCAACGTCGGCGGCAACATGGACTTCAAGAACATGCTCGAGCGCGAGCGCCTGGAGTCCAAGAAGATCTCCAAGACGCAGGCCGTCACCTCGCAGATCCCCGACCGCGAGCTGGGCGACAAGAACGTCCACATCGGCCCGTCGGACTACGTGGCCTGGCTGGACGACCGCAAGTGGGCGTACGTCCGCCTCGAGGGCCGCGCCTTCGGCGACGTCCCGCTGAACCTGGAGTACAAGCTCGAGGTCTGGGACTCCCCGAACTCCGCGGGTGTCATCATCGACGCCCTGCGCGCCGCGAAGATCGCCAAGGACCGCGGCATCGGCGGCCCGATCCTCTCCGCGTCGAGCTACTTCATGAAGTCCCCGCCGGTGCAGTACTTCGACGACGAGGCCCTGGCCAACGTCGAGAAGTTCATCAAGGGCGAGGTCGAGCGCTGACCCCGAGCGGTCCGATGCGTTTCACCTGACGAGGGTCCCCGCGGCACTGCCCGGGGACCCTCGCCGTATGTGAGTCTTGCTGCCATGTCCGTCGTACGTGATCTGCGCGTACTGCTGCGCCTGCGCGACTTCCGGCGCCTGCTCACCATCCGGCTGCTCTCCCAGTGCGCGGACGGGGTCTACCAGGTGGCCCTGGCCACCTATGTCGTCTTCTCCCCCGAGAAGCAGGCGACCCCCGCCGCCATCGCCTCCGCCATGGCCGTGCTGCTGCTCCCGTACTCCCTCGTCGGCCCCTTCGCCGGCGTCCTCCTCGACCGCTGGCAGCGCCGCCAGGTCTTCCTCTACGGAAACCTGCTCCGCGCCCTGCTCGCCGGCGGAACCGCCGTGCTGATCCTCGCCTCGGTCCCCGACTGGCTCTTCTACGCCTCCGCCCTCTCCGTCACGGCCTTCAACCGCTTCGTGCTCGCGGGGCTCTCGGCCGCCCTGCCCCGGGTCGTCGACGAGGAACGGCTGGTCGTGGCCAACTCGCTCTCACCCACCGCGGGCACCCTCGCCGCCACCGTCGGCGGCGGACTCGCCTTCGGTGTCCGGCTCCTTGCCGACGAGTCCGACGCCGCCGTGGTCGCCTTCGGTGCCGTGCTGTACCTCTGCGCCGCCCTCGCCTCGCTGCGGATCGCCCGGACGCTGCTCGGCCCCGACCCCGACCCCGACCAGGTACCGGACCGGCTCTCCGCGGCGCTCGCCACCACCGCCCGGGGCCTCGCCGCCGGTCTGCGCCATCTCGCCGCACGCCCACGGGCCGCCCGGGCGCTCATCGCCGTCGGGCTGATGCGCTTCTGCTACGGCGCTCTGCTCGTGACCGTGCTGATGCTCAGCCGGTACGCCTGGAGCACCACCGAGTCCGAGGGGCTCGGGCTGCTGGGGATCGCCGTCGCCGCCTCGGGCGCCGGCTTCTTCGCCACAGCCGTCCTCTCGCCCTGGGCGGTGGGCCGGTTCGGGCCCTTCGGCTGGATGATCCTGTGCTCGGCCGCGGCCGCCGTCCTCGTCCCGGCGCTCGCCCTGTCCTTCAGGCCCACGCCGTTCCTCGTCGCCGCCTTCGTCCTGGGGCTCATCACCCAGGGAGCGAAGATCGCGACCGACACCGTGGTGCAGACGAGCGTGGACGACGCCTACCGCGGCCGGGTCTTCTCGCTCTACGACGTGCTCTTCAACGTCGCCTTCGTGGCGGCGGCCGGGGTCGCCGCCCTGATGCTGCCGCCCGACGGCCGCTCGCCGCTGCTGATCGCGCTGGTGGCCGCCGGATACGCGGGCATCGCCCTGCTGCTGCGCGGGGCCGGGCAGGAACGGTGATGTTTCACGTGAAACACCGCTCGGGGTGTTTCACGTGAATCGGGGTGTTTCACGTGAAACAGGGGCGCGGGGTCAGTCGCGCGCGGCCCACCATTCCTTGAGCGCGGCGACGGCCTCCTCGTACTCCATCGGGCCGTTCTCCAGGCGCAGCTCAAGCAGGAACTTGTATGCCTGGCCGACGGCGGGACCCGGCTTGATCTCCAGGATCTCCTGGATCTGGTTGCCGTCGAGGTCGGGCCGGATCGAGTCCAGCTCCTCCTGCTCCTGGAGCTGGGCGATGCGGTCCTCCAGGCCGTCGTAGGCGCGGGAGAGCGCGGACGCCTTGCGCTTGTTGCGCGTGGTGCAGTCCGAGCGGGTCAGCTTGTGGAGGCGCGAGAGCAGGGGGCCGGCGTCGCGGACGTAGCGGCGCACGGCCGAGTCGGTCCACTCGCCCGTGCCGTAGCCGTGGAAGCGCAGATGCAGCTCCACGAGCCGCGAGACGTCCTTGACCAGCTCGTTCGAGTACTTCAGCGCGGTCATGCGCTTCTTGGTCATCTTCGCGCCCACCACCTCGTGGTGGTGGAAGGAGACCCGGCCGTCCTTCTCGAAGCGGCGGGTGCGCGGCTTGCCGATGTCGTGGAGGAGCGCGGCGAGGCGGAGCACCAGGTCCGGGCCGTCCTCCTCCAGGTCGATCGCCTGGTCGAGGACGGTCAGGGAGTGCTCGTACACGTCCTTGTGCCGGTGGTGCTCGTCGCTCTCCAGACGCAGCGCGGGCAGCTCCGGGAGGACGTGGGCGGAGAGACCGGTGTCGACGAGCAGGCCGAGGCCCTTCCGCGGGTGGGCGGAGAGCAGCAGCTTGTTCAGCTCGTCCCGGACGCGCTCGGCGGAGACGATCTCGATCCGGTCGGCCATCTCCGTCATCGCGGTGACGACCTCGGGGGCGACCTCGAAGTCGAGCTGGGCCGCGAAGCGGGCCGCCCGCATCATGCGCAGCGGGTCGTCGGAGAAGGACTCCTCGGGCGTGCCCGGGGTGCGCAGGACCCGCTCGGCGAGGTCCTCCAGACCGCCGTGCGGGTCGATGAACTCCTTCTCGGGGAGGGCCACGGCCATCGCGTTGACGGTGAAGTCACGACGGACGAGATCCTGGTCGATGGAGTCGCCGTAGGAGACCTCGGGCTTGCGAGAGGTGCGGTCGTACGCCTCGGAGCGGTACGTCGTGACCTCGATCTGGTAGCCGTCCTTCTGCGAGCCGACGGTGCCGAAGGCGATCCCGACCTCCCACACGGCGTCGGCCCAGGGGCGGACGATCTTCAGGACGTCCTCGGGGCGGGCGTCCGTGGTGAAGTCCAGGTCGTTGCCGAGCCGGCCGAGGAGGGCGTCCCGTACCGAGCCGCCGACCAGGGCGAGGCGGAATCCGGCCTCCTGGAAACGGCGGGCGAGGTCGTCGGCGACAGGGGCCACGCGCAGCAGTTCGCTGACGGCGCGGCGCTGCACCTGGCTCAGTTCGGTCGAGGTGTCTTCGTTGGCGTTCGGCACAACAGAAAAGGGTACGTGCCCCGCTCCGCCCCAGCGCCCTCGTTTTCCCGTTGCCCGCCCCGTCCAGGGGGGAGCCCGTCTGTGAGCTTCTTGTGAAAAGGGCCTCTTCCGACGTCATCGGCTGGAGGACTCCCCGGCACTCGGCCCCTCCATGCCTCGTTACCATGCCTGGACACAGCAACCGGGAACCACTGGCATCACGGGCACCACCGACAACGACGAGGACGGGCGAACGCGTGGCTGAGGCGGCAGCTTTCCAGGGAACCGGTCCCTCACCTGCCCGCCGATGGCTGCGGCGCACCCTCACCGTGGCCGTCGGGGCACCCCTCCTCGCCGGTCTGCTCCAGAACCCCTCACCGGCCCAGGCCGCCGAGGAGACCCCGGTCTCCCGAACGGTCGATGTGTCGATCGACACGCTGACGCCGAGCGCCCCCGTCGAAGGGGACACCGTCACCGTCACCGGCACGCTGACCAACCGCGGCAAGCGGACCATCACCGACGCGACGGTGAACCTGCGGGTCGGTCCACGGATGGACAGCCGCAGCGAGATCGATCAGGTCGCCCGTCGGAAGGGCTTCCGCTCCGACAGCGACCCCCAGCCGCTGGACGCCCCCGAGATCAAGGTCCCGCGCCTGGCCGTCGGCGTCTCCCAGGACTTCCGGATCTCCGTGCCCGTCGCCGACCTTGACCTCGACGACGAGGGCGGCGTCTACCAGCTGGGCGTCTCCCTCAGCGGGCAGACCTCGGACGCACGGTGGGACCGCGTCCTCGGCATCGAGCGGACCTTCCTGCCGTACCAGCCCGAGCCGACCGCCAAGCGGACCCAGCTCACCTACCTCTGGCCGCTGATCTCCTCGGCCCACGTCTCGGCCGACACCGCCTCGGACGAGCAGCAGAGCGCCGTCTTCCAGGACGACGAGCTCGTCGAGGAGCTGCGCCCCGGCGGCCGGCTCGACCAGATGGTCACCCTGGGCAAGGACCTCCCGGTCACCTGGGTGATCGATCCGGACCTGCTGGCCTCCGTCGAGGCCATGGCCAAGGGCTACCGGGTGAAGGACGGCACCGGGCACATCGCCGGCACCGAGGCGAACCGCGAGCTGGCCGAGAACTGGCTCGGGCAGCTGGAGAAGGCCGTGCAGGGCCGCAAGGTCGTCGCCCTGCCCTTCGCCGACCCCGACCTCGCCTCCCTCGCCCACCACGGCAAGGCCGTCCCCGGCTCCCTCGGCCATCTCCAGTCGGCGACGGCTCTGTCCGCGTCGACCGTGGAGACGATCCTCCACGTCCAGCCGGCCACCGACTTCGCCTGGCCCGTCGAGGGCGCCGTCGACCCCTCGATCATGGCGGTCGCGACCTCGGCCGGCGCCCGCAAGGTGATCGCCCGCAGCGACAGCATCCAGGACGACGACCTCTCCTACACCCCCACGGCGGCCCGCCCCATCGGTGGCGGCGCCACGGCGGTGGTGAGCGACGCGGAGCTGTCGACCGCCTTCCAGGGCGACATGGTCCGCGCCGAGACGTCGACGCTCGCCGTCCAGGAGTTCCTGGCGCAGACCCTCGCGATCACCCTGGAGCAGCCGCAGGACCGCCGCAGCGTCGTCGTCGCCCCGCAGCGGCAGCCGAGCGTCTCCCAGGCCCAGGCGATGGCGGCCGCGGTGCGCGGGCTCGGCGCCAAGCGCTGGACCGAGCCGCTCGACCTGGTCGCCGCGGCGGCGGCCAAGCCCGACCCCGACGCCTCCACGCGGGTGCCGCGCGCCTCGCAGTACCCGAAGAAGCTCCGCGACAGCGAGCTGCCGGTGGACGCCTTCCGGGACATGAAGACCACGGGCGACGAGCTGGACGACTTCAAGGTCATCCTCAGTAAGCCGGACCGGGTCGTGCCGCCGGTGCTCACCGCGATCAACCGCGAGATGTCCACCTCCTGGCGCGGGCGGACCACCGCGGCGGCGATCTACCGGGTCGACGTCCAGGACGTCCTGCGGCGCCTCACCAAGAGCGTGGTGCTCGTCGACAAGTCCGCGCTGACCCTCTCGGGGCGCAGCGCCACCATCCCCGTCACGGTGCAGAACAAGCTCCTCCAGGATGTGGAGGGGCTCGTCCTGCGGCTGACCTCCAGCAACGGCACCCGGCTGAAGGTCGACGGCGACACCTCCGCCGACCTGCCCATCACGGTCCGCGCCGGGCACAGCCAGTCGGTGAAGTTCCCCGCCTCGGCCAACGCCAACGGCCAGGTCTCGATGACCGCCCAGCTGTACACGGCGGACGGCACGCCCTACGGCACGCAGATGACCTTCTCCGTGAAGGTCTCGGAGATGACCCCGACGGTGATGCTGGTCATCGCCGGCGGTGTGCTGCTCCTCGTCCTCGCCGGCGTCCGCATGTACAGCCAGCGCAAGCGCCTCGCCGCCCGCGCCGCCGAAGCCGAGGCCGACACCCCGGCCGAGAGCGAGGCGGAGGCCGGGACCGAGGGCGAGACCGATGCCGCGGGCGACGCCCCTGCCGGGAGCGGCACGGCGGACGGAGCCGGGCAGCCGAGTGACCCGGACCCGGACACCGGCTCCGAAAGCGGCGACCCGTCGGGCCCGGGTGAGAAAGTGGACCGTTGAGCGATGTCGTGGCCGGTCGGCCGGGGACGATGAGGTGGGGTAACCATGAACGCGCCGTACGACGCTGACCGCGGCCAGGGTGCGGGCGGCGCCGCACCGTCCGGCGGCATGCCCGTTCCCCCCGTCGGGCCGGACGGACAGCCGCTCCCGCAGGGGCAGCACCCCGGGTACCCGCCGCAGGTCCCGTACGGGCAGGAGCCCTACGGCGCGCAGCCGCAGGACCCGTCCGCGCACCCCGGGAACGCGCACGCGGAGAACCCGTACGCCCAGGACCCCTACGTCCAGGACGCCTACGCCCACGACCCGTACCAGGGGCGCGACCTGTCCGCGCAGGACCCGGTGGGCGAGGCGCTCTACGACCGCGCCGCCCACCCGCCGCCCCCGCCGGGCACCTACCAGGACCCCCAGGCCCTCTACCAGCAGCCCGCCACGCCCCAGCACGCCCCGGACCCGCGGGTCTGGGCCCAGACGCCGGCGCCCGAGCCCGACGGCCCGTCCCGCCACCTCCCCTACGGCGACGACGCCCGCACGGTGCAGTTCACCGGCGTCGACGACCTGGTGACCCGGGCGAGCGAGGACGAGCGGCCCGAGCAGGACGCCTTCGCCCACCTCTACCGTGACCAGCAGGGCCAGGGCCAGGTGCCCGCCCCCGCCGCGGAGCCCGACCCGCTGCCCGCCCCGCCGAAGAAGGGCGGCCGTGCCTCCGGGCTGCTGAAGTCGAGCGCCGTGATGGCCGCCGGCACCCTCGTCTCCCGGCTCACCGGCTTCGTCCGCTCGCTGGTCATCACCGGCGCCCTCGGCGCCGCGCTGCTCGGCGACACCTTCACCATCGCGTACACCCTGCCGACGATGATCTACATCCTCACCGTCGGCGGCGGCCTCAACTCGGTCTTCGTGCCGCAGCTGGTCCGCTCGATGAAGAACGACGAGGACGGCGGCGAGGCCTACGCCAACCGCCTGCTCACGCTCGTCATGGTGGCGCTCGGCCTGATCGTGGTCGCCGCCGTCTTCGCGGCGCCCGTCCTGATCCGGCTGATGTCGAACACCATCGCCGACGACGCGGCCGCCAACAGCGTCGCGGTGACCTTCGCCCGCTACTGCCTGCCCACCATCTTCTTCATGGGTGTGCACGTGGTGATGGGCCAGATCCTCAACGCCCGCGGCAAGTTCGGCGCGATGATGTGGACCCCGGTCCTCAACAACATCGTCATGATCGTCACCTTCGGCCTGTTCATCTGGGTCTACGGCACCTCCGCCGAGTCCCACATGGGTGTGCAGACGATCCCCGACGAGGGCATCCGCCTCCTCGGCATCGGCACCCTGCTCGGCCTGGTCGTCCAGGCCCTGGCGATGATCCCGTACCTGCGCGAGACGGGCTTCCGCTTCCGGCCCCGGTTCGACTGGAAGGGCCACGGCCTCGGCAAGACCGTCAAGCTCGCCAAGTGGACCGTGCTCTTCGTCCTCGCCAACCAGGCGGGCGTCCTGGTCGTCACCCAGCTCGCCACCGCGGCCGGCGAGGAGTCCGGCAAGAACGGCGCCGGCTTCCTCGCCTACTCCAACGCGCAGCTGATCTGGGGCATGCCGCAGGCCATCATCACGGTCTCCGTCATGGCCGCCCTGCTGCCCCGGATCTCCCGCGCCGCCAGCGACGACGACCCCGGCGCCGTCCGCGACGACATCTCCCAGGGCCTGCGCAACTCCGCCGTCGCCATCGTCCCGGTCTCCTTCGCCTTCCTGGCGCTCGGCGTCCCGATGTGCACCCTGCTGTACGCCTCCAGCGGCGTCGAGGCCGCCCAGGGCATGGGCTTCATCCTGATGGCCTTCGGCCTCGGCCTGATCCCCTACTCCGTGCAGTACGTCGTCCTCCGCGGCTTCTACGCCTACGAGGACACCCGCACCCCCTTCTACAACACGGTCATCGTCGCCGCCGTCAACGCGGCGGCCTCCGCCCTCTGTTACGTCCTGCTCCCCGCCCAGTGGGCCGTGGTCGGCATGGCCGCCTCCTACGGTCTCGCCTACGCCGTCGGCGTCGGCATCGCCTGGCGCCGGCTGCGCAACCGCCTCGGCGGCGACCTGGACGGCGCCCATGTGATGCGCACCTACGCCCGCCTCTGCATGGCCTCCCTGCCGGCCGCGGTCCTGTCCGGGGCCGTCGGCTTCGGCCTGCTGAAGCTGCTCGGTGAGGGCGCCCTCGGCTCGCTGGTCGCGCTCGTCGTCGGCGGAGCGGTGCTCCTCGGGGTCTTCTTCGTCGCCGCGCGACGCATGCGGATCACCGAACTGAACACCCTCGTCGGCATGGTGCGGGGCCGTCTCGGACGCTGATTCCACCCTCCGGGACAACCTTCGGGGGGACCCGTGTGTCGTGCATAGCGTCCGACTGTGGGCACAATTGGCTTGGCTGTTGGATGTGGCGCAACGGATGGGGAGGCAGGAACGACGGTGGCGGAACGTAGCACGGCTGCCGTCGACGTGGCCGACAACAGCGGTGACGACCCGCTGACCGCGCAGGCGGACACGGCCGCGACCGACGGGGTGGCGGAAGAACGGAAGACGGCGGAGGAGCCCTCCGGGGCCCCCGAGCAGAAGGCGGTCGAACGGAAGAACGGCGAACAGCCCTCCCTCGCTCCACCCGAGTTGCACAGCGGTCACAAACTGGCCCGGCGCTACCGGTTGGAGGAGTGCGTCACCCGTCTGGACGGCTTCAGCAGCTGGCGCGCCGTCGACGAGAAGCTGCGGCGGGCCGTCGGTGTGCACCTGCTGCCGGCCGACCACCCGCGGGCCCGCTCCGTCCTGGCGGCCGCCCGCTCGGCGGCCCTCCTCGGCGACCCCCGGTTCGTCCAGGTCCTCGACGCGGTCGAGGAGAACGACCTCGTCTACGTGGTCCACGAGTGGCTTCCCGACGCCACCGAGCTGACCGCGCTCCTGGCGGACGGTCCGCTGCAGGCCCACGAGGCCTACCAGCTCGTCTCCCAGATCTCCCAGGCCATGGCCGCCGCCCACCGCGAGGGCCTGGCACATCTGCGTCTCACGCCGAGCGCCGTCCTGCGCAGCTCCACGGGCCAGTACCGCATCCGCGGCCTCGCCGTGAACGCCGCCCTGCGCGGCATCACCGCAGACCGCCCCCAGCGCACCGACACCGAGGCCATCGGCGCCCTCCTCTACGCGGCGCTCACCCAGCGCTGGCCGTACGAGAGCGACGCCTACGGCCTCTCCGGCCTGCCCAAGGGCGTCGGCCTGATCCCGCCGGACCAGGTCCGCGCCGGCGTCCACCGGGGGCTCTCCGAGATCGCCATGCGCGCCCTCGCCAACGACGGGGCCACCGCGTCCCGTCAGGAGCCGCCCTGCACCACGCCGGACGAGCTCGCCAAGGCCGTCGCCGCGATGCCCCGCGTCAAGCCGCCGGAGCCGGAGTTCCCCGCCCCCGCCGAGTACCAGCGCACCACGTACCAGCAGGGCACCTACGGACGCCCCCAGCCGCGTCCCGTGGTCACCCAGCCCGTCCCGGCCCCGCCGGCGCCGCTGGAGAGCCGCACGGGCAAGGCGCTGAAGTGGGCCGTCGGCGCCCTCCTCATCGCGGCCCTGGGCCTCGGCAGCTGGCAGATCGCCGACCGGCTCCTCAAGCCGGAGCCCAAGGACGAGACGCCGGTCGTCCAGCCCACGGCCGACGAGAAGCCCGCGCCGCCGAAGCCGGTCACGATCCAGTCGGCGGACGACTTCGACCCGCTCCCCGGGGGCAACGGCGAGGAGTACCCGGAGGCGGTGCAGAACGCCCACGACGGCGACCAGGGCACGGTCTGGCACACCAAGAACTACACGACCGCGCACTTCGGCAACCTGAAGACCGGCGTCGGGATCGTGCTCGACCTTGGCTCGGACCAGAAGGTCAGCGAGGTCGACCTGTCGTTCGTGGGGCACACCTCGGTCGAGATCCGCACGGCACCCGAGGGCGCCTCCTCGGCGCCGTCCACGGCCGACGGGTTCACCACCCAGGCGTCCGACGCCGGCGACGACGTGAAGCTGAAGCTCACCAAGCCGGCCACGACCCGCTACGTTCTGGTCTGGCTGACGGAGCTGCCGCTCACCGACGGCCAGTTCCGCGGCCAGCTGTCCGAAGTCAAGGTCATGGGCTGACGACCACAGGGGAGGGGGCTCACCGTTGGACCGTCCGATAGACGCCGCAGACGACCGGGAACTCCTGGCCCGTCATGTCGCCGGGGACCCGGACGCCTTCGGTGAGCTCGTACGGCGCCACCGCGACCGACTGTGGGCGGTGGCGCTCCGGACCCTGGGGGACCGCGAGGAGGCCGCCGACGCCGTCCAGGACGCCCTCCTCTCGGCCTTCCGGGCCGCCCACACCTTCCGGGGCCAGTCGGCCGTCACGACCTGGCTCCACCGCATCACCGTGAACGCCTGCCTGGACCGCCTCAGGAAGAGCGCCACCCGCAGGACCTCGCCCGTGGACGACACCGCCCGCTTCGAGCAGCTCCTCGAACCGCACGAGTCCGCCGAGGCCCCCGCCGAGCGCGAGGACCTCCACCGGCAGCTGCTCGCGGCGCTCGCCACGCTCGCCCCCGACCAGCGCGCCGCCCTCGTCCTCGTCGACATGCAGGGATACCCCGTCGCCGAGGCCGCACGTATCCTCGGCGTCCCCACCGGCACCGTGAAGAGCCGTTGTGCGCGCGGGCGGGCCCGGCTTCTGCCGATGCTCACTCATCTGCGCGCCGACACGGTGGGTAACGAGCCCCCCGAGGGGGGAAGGAACCGGACGCCGGGGGCATCCGTCCCACCGGTGTCGGGGCCGACGGAAACAGGACCGACTGATCCAACTGCTGTGAAGGGCGGAGGTGGGCGCGCGTGACCACGACCGACAAGGCCGACACAGCACAGCACCCGGACGTCTCGGAGATCTCCGACCTGACCGAGGGGCTGCTCTCCCCGAGCCGCTCCGCGACCGTCCGCAGGCATCTCGACGGCTGCGCGCTCTGTGCCGACGTCCGGAGTTCCCTGGAGGAGATCCGGGGGCTCCTGGGCACCCTTCCGGGCCCTCCGCGCATGCCCGCCGAGATCGCCGGCCGGATCGACGCCGCTCTCGCCGCCGAAGCGCTCCTCGACGCCACCGCCCCCGACGCACCCCGGCGTGTTTCACGTGAAACCCCAGCCGTGGAGAAGACGGCTGTTTCACGTGAAAAAGCCGCCCCGGCTCCCCAGCCCCGCCCCGCCGCAGGGCGTCCTCCGGCTCCCCGGGCCGCCACCGGCCCCGGGCGGGGACGCACCCGTCACCGCGGCCGGATCGCCGCCCTCGCAGGTCTCGCCGGGACCCTGGTCGCCGCCGTCTGTGCCGTCAGCCTCTATGCGCTCACGCAGAACGGCGCGGACAAGAGCGACCGCGCGGCCGACACCGCCGCGAGCGCCCCGCTGAGCGCCTTCTCCGGGGATTCGGTCGAGGATCGGGTCGAGAGCCTCCTCGGCGGCGACGGGCCCGCCGTACGGGCCCCGAGGGGAGAACGGCCCGAGTCGCTCTCGGCGGAGACGACGGAGAGCACAGGCGTCGCCCAGCGGAACACCGACGAGGCTCTTCCCGAGTGCGTCCGCGCGGGCACCGGGCGCCAGGACGCCGTCCTCGCGTCCGAGCGCGGCGAGTACGAAGGCA
Source organism: Streptomyces sp. NPDC007863 (assembly GCF_040633895.1). Taxonomy (NCBI): domain Bacteria; kingdom Bacillati; phylum Actinomycetota; class Actinomycetes; order Kitasatosporales; family Streptomycetaceae; genus Streptomyces; species Streptomyces sp. NPDC007863. Next base: position 32,253 of record NZ_JBEYEI010000008.1, on the reverse strand, counting down.
CCTCCGCCTATCTCCTGGTGCTCCCCGACCCCGAGGACAGCAGCCGGGTGGAGGCGTATGTCGTCGACGCCTCCTGCACCGGGAACACCCCCGCGAAGCTGCTCAGGACCGCCTCCTACCCGAAGCCCTGAACCCTTCCCCGTCTCACCGTCCGTCTCACGCACGCGCCGCGCGGCGCTCTCGGGAATGCTCGCCCCTTAGGATCCGTTGGGTGGGGTGGAGAGACCGAGACACCGCCCCCGTAGGCAGTAGGCAGTCTGCAGAGACGAGGAAGAAACCCGTGAGCGACGTCCGTAACGTGATCATCATCGGCTCCGGGCCCGCGGGTTACACCGCCGCGCTGTACACCGCCCGGGCGTCGCTGAACCCGCTGGTCTTCGAAGGTGCCGTCACCGCCGGTGGCGCCCTGATGAACACCACCGAGGTCGAGAACTTCCCCGGCTTCCGTGACGGCATCATGGGCCCGGACCTCATGGACAACATGCGGGCGCAGGCCGAGCGCTTCGGCGCCGAGCTCGTTCCGGACGACGTCGTCGCCGTGGACCTCACCGGTGACATCAAGACCGTCACCGACACCGCCGGCACCGTGCACCGCGCCAAGGCCGTCATCGTCACCACCGGCTCGCAGCACCGCAAGCTCGGCCTGCCGAACGAGGACACTCTCTCCGGCCGCGGTGTCTCCTGGTGCGCCACCTGCGACGGCTTCTTCTTCAAGGACCAGGACATCGTCGTCGTCGGCGGCGGCGACACCGCGATGGAGGAGGCGACCTTCCTCTCGCGCTTCGCCCGCTCGGTCACCATCGTCCACCGCCGTGACACCCTGCGCGCCTCCAAGGCCATGCAGGAGCGCGCCTTCGCCGACCCGAAGATCTCCTTCGCCTGGAACAGCGAGGTGGCCGAGATCCACGGCGACCAGAAGCTCTCCGGTCTGACCCTGCGCGACACCCAGACGGGCGAGACCCGCGAGCTGGCCGCGACCGGTCTCTTCATCGCCGTGGGCCACGACCCGCGGACCGAGCTGTTCAAGGGCCAGCTGGACCTCGACGAGGAGGGCTACCTCAAGGTCGCCGCCCCGTCGACCCGCACCAACCTCACGGGCGTCTTCGGCGCCGGTGACGTCGTCGACCACACCTACCGTCAGGCCATCACGGCCGCCGGTACCGGCTGCTCCGCCGCGCTCGACGCCGAGCGCTTCCTGGCCGCTCTCGCCGACAGCGAGAAGCTGGCCGAGACCCCCGCGGTCTGACCCGAGCTCTCTTCACCTCACACCCCGCGAAGTTAAGGAGGCCGCCGTGGCCGGCGCCCTGAAGAACGTGACCGACGCTTCCTTCGAAGAGGACGTCCTCAAGAGCGACAAGCCCGTCCTGGTGGACTTCTGGGCTGCCTGGTGCGGCCCGTGCCGTCAGATCGCCCCGTCGCTGGAGGCCATCGCCGCCGAGCACGGCGAGATCGAGATCGTGAAGCTCAACATCGACGAGAACCCGGCCACGGCCGCGAAGTACGGCGTCATGTCCATCCCGACGCTCAACGTCTACCAGGGCGGCGAGGTCGTGAAGACCATCGTCGGCGCCAAGCCGAAGGCGGCCATCCTGCGCGACCTGGAGCCCTTCGTCGACGCGAAGTGACCCACCCTGTTTCACGTGAAACGGCCCGTCCCCTGAAGGGGCGGGCCGTTTTCGTTTCCCTCCACGGTTCCGGATTCACAGCGGTCGGAGCGCGGGCTCCTTCTGCACCGCGCCGAGCAGCCGGTCCAGCGCCATCTCGACGTCCTCCTTCCAGGAGAGCGTCGTCCGCAGCTCCAGCCGGAGCCGGGGGAAGGCAGGGTGCGGCCGTACGGTCTTGAAGCCGACCGCGAGCAGATGATCCGCCGGCAGCACACAGGCCGGCTCCTTCCAGCGGGCGTCCCCGAAGGCCTCGATGGCCTTGAAGCCCCGCCGGAGCACGTCCTTGGCGACCGTCTGCACCATCACCCGGCCCAGCCCCTGCCCCTGGTACTCCGGCATGATCCAGGCCGTCATCAGCTGGACGGCATCCGCCGCCACGGGGCTCGTGGGAAAGGCGGTCGAGCGCGGCACATAGGCCGGAGGCGCGTAGAGGACGTACCCGACCGGCACCTCGTCGACATAGACGACCCGGCCACAGGAGCCCCACTCCAGCAGGACGGCGGAGATCCACGCCTCCTTCTCCGCCTCCGCGCGGCCCGCCTTCACGGCCGCCTCGCCGCTCACCGGGTCGAGCTCCCAGAACACACAGGAACGACAGCGCTTCGGCAGGTGCGGAAGATTGTCCAGCGTGAGCGGTACGAGCCGACGCCCCACGGCTGCCCTCGCTTCCCTGGCCGTCGCACGGCCACCGAGCACGGATACGGCTCTCGGAATCGTAACCAGCGGGCCCGCACGGCGACACCGCACACAGACGAAGGGCGGGGAGCCTCCCGGTGGTACCCGGAACGCTCCCCGCCCTGTAGGGCCTGCGGGGGGGGCTTACTCCTCGCCCTGCTCCCACTCCTGGTCGGCCTTCAGCTGGTCCATGACCTTGTTCTCGCCGGGGGCCAGCGTCGTAAGGATCCGGTCGAGGTCCTCCACCGAGGCGAACTCGACGACGATCTTGCCCTTCTGCTGCCCCAGGTCGACCTTCACCCGGGTCTCGAAGCGGTCCGAGAGACGGGTCGCCAGATCGGAGAAGACCGGCGAGACCCGGGCACCCGCCCGCGGCTTCTTGGCCTTCACCACGGCGGGCTCCTCCAGCCCCATGAGCTTCACGATCTCCTCGACCGTGCGCACCGAGAGGCCCTCGGAGACGATCCTGAACGCCAGCTGGTCCTGGGCCTCCGGGTCCTCCACGCCGAGCAGGGCGCGGGCGTGACCGGCGGAGATCACTCCGGCGGCGACCCGGCGCTGGACCGGCGGGGAGAGCCGGAGCAGGCGCAGGGTGTTGGAGACCTGCGGGCGCGAGCGTCCGATGCGGTCGGCGAGCTGGTCGTGGGTGCAGCCGAAGTCCGTGAGCAGCTGCTCGTAGGCGGCGGCCTCCTCCAGCGGGTTCAGCTGGGCCCGGTGGAGGTTCTCCAGGAGCGCGTCCAGGAGCATCTTCTCGTCGTCGGTGGCCCGGACGATCGCGGGGATGGACTCCAGACCGGCCTCGCGGCAGGCGCGCCAGCGCCGTTCGCCCATGATCAGCTCATAGCCGTCGGCGTCGGCCGCGCGGACGACGACGGGCTGGAGCAGGCCGACCTCCTTGATGGAGGTGACGAGCTCGGCGAGGGCCTCGTCGTCGAAGACCGTACGCGGCTGCTGCTTGTTGGGCGTGATGGCGTCGAGCGGGATCTCGGTGAAGTACGCCCCGGCGACCAGCGCCGGCTCGGGCTCCACCGGTGCCGTCACCGGCTCGGGCTGCGGGGCACCCTGGGGGAACAGGCGGGCCGCGCCGCTCCCGGGGAGCGTGGAGACGGCGCCGGTCTCCGGCGCCTGCTGGTCCTGGGGGGTGCCGGCGAACAGCGCGCCCAGCCCCCGCGGGCCCAGTCCCCTACGTCGGTCGCTCACTGAAGTTCCTCCGCCATGCTGTGCTGGTTGTTCTGGTGCCCCACGCGGCCGTGCTGCTGGGGCTCGTAGTGGACCGAGACGCCGCGGAAGGCGATCTCGCGCGCCGCTTCGATGTACGACAGGGCTCCGCTGGAACCGGGGTCGTAGGTGATCACGGTCTGGCCGTAGCTGGGTGCCTCGGAGATGCGGACGGACCGCGGGATGCTGGTCCGGAGCACCTCCTTCCCGAAGTGGGTGCGGACCTCCTCGGCGACCTGCGACGCGAGCCGCGTGCGGCCGTCGTACATGGTCAGCAGGATCGTCGAGACGTGCAGCGTCGGGTTGAGGTGTCCGCGGACCAGGTCGACGTTCTTGAGGAGCTGGCCCAGCCCCTCCAGCGCGTAGTACTCGCACTGGATCGGGATGAGCACCTCGGCACCCGCCACCAGGGCGTTGACCGAGAGCAGTCCGAGGGAGGGCGGGCAGTCGATGAGGACGTAGTCCAGCGGCTGCTCGTAGGCCTGGATCGCCCGCTGGAGCCGGCTCTCGCGCGCCACCATGGACACCAGCTCGATCTCCGCACCGGCGAGATCGATCGTGGCCGGGGCGCAGAAGAGGCCCTCGACGTCCAGGACGGGCTGGACCACCTCGGAGAGCGGCCTGCTGTCGACGAGGACGTCGTAGATCGAGGGGACATCGGCGTGGTGGTCGATGCCCAGTGCCGTGGAGGCGTTGCCCTGCGGATCCAGGTCGACGACCAGGACGCGGGCGCCGTGCAGGGCCAGGGAGGCGGCCAGGTTGACGGTCGAGGTCGTCTTGCCCACGCCGCCCTTCTGGTTGGCCACCACCATGATGCGGGTCTGCTCGGGACGGGGCAGTCCCTCCCCGGCACGACCCAGTGCTTCTACGGCCAGCTGGGCAGCACGGCCAATGGGGGTGTCATCCACCGGGGGCAGCGTTTCACGTGAAACATCTTCCCCAGCCGATTCGGTTCGGGGACCGGGGACCGGATCGGTCATCGGTCCCGCGATGTTGGCGTCGGACCGCAAGGATTCACTCTCCTCGGCATCAAGCTCGCGATGGGAAGAGCCTGCCATGCCTTCGGGGTCCTGAACCAGCGAGGTCGGTGGATCTGTGGGTGAATCCACCTCTGTGGAAAACTCCGTAACCCTCGCGGGTGGCTTCACACGGGGTCTGCGGTCCCGGGGGGTGGCTGCGGCGCGCCCGCGGCTGATGATCCCCTGGAGCAGTGAGCGACGTTTCACGTGAAACACGATGCCCCTGCGCCCGTGCCGGGACCGTCCGACACTCCGTGAAAGCGGACGAAAGCGACGCTCAGCGGCGCCGGCGGGTCTTGCTGGTCCGCGCCGCCTTGGCCCGCTTGGCCGCGAAGCGGACACCGCCGGGGCTCTCGCCGACCTCGACCCGGACCACGGTGGACATCGGATCGACGATTCCCTCGCCCACCTGGAGGACCGAGGTCTCCACCACACCCAGCTTGGCGAGCGCGGCGCGTGCCCCGTCGAGCTCCTCCTGCGCGGTGTCGCCCTTCAGCAGCAGCATCTCGCCGTAGGGGCGGAGCAGGGGCACACCCCAGCCGGCGAGTCGGTCGAGGGGGGCCACGGCACGCGCGGTCACGACGTGCACCGGCGGGACCTTGCCGAGCATCTCCTCGGCGCGTCCGCGCACCACGGTCACGTGGTCGAGGCCGAGCAGCTCCACGACTTCCAGGAGGAAGTTGGTCCGCCGCAGGAGCGGCTCCAGGAGCGTGATCTTCAGATCGGGCCGGACCAGGGCCAGCGGGATGCCGGGCAGACCGGCGCCGGAGCCGACGTCGCAGACCGTGACGCCCTCGGGGACGACCTCGGAGAGGACGGCGCAGTTCAGCAGATGGCGCTCCCACAGTCGCGGGACCTCGCGCGGGCCGATGAGCCCACGCTTCACACCGGCGTCCGCGAGCAGCTCGGCGTACCGCACGGCCTCGGGGAAGTACTCGCCGAAGACCTTCCGTGCCTGCTCCGGCGCCTCGGGGAGCTCCGCTGCCTCCGTCACGGGGACCGTCCTTCCGTACCGCACGCGTACCGTGCGAGCGCACTGTGGTGGCTGAGTGGCTGAACTATCAGGCTGACAAAGATCGGCCCCGTCTGCGAACAGACGGGGCCGACGCGAGGAGAGAGGTCAGGCAGGGAGAACGACGACGAAGCGCTGCGGCTCCTCGCCCTCGGACTCGCTGCGCAGACCGGCGGCGGCGACCGCGTCGTGCACGACCTTGCGCTCGAACGGGGTCATCGGGTCCAGCTTGACCGGCTCGCCGGAGGCCTTGACCTCGTCCGCGGCCTTGGCGCCGATCTGGGCCAGCTCCGTGCGCTTCTGCGCCCGGAAGCCGGCGATGTCGAGCATCAGACGGCTGCGGTCACCGGTCTCCCGGTGCACCGCGAGGCGGGTCAGCTCCTGGAGCGCCTCCAGCACCTCGCCGTCGCGGCCCACGAGCTTCTGCAGGTCGCGGCTGCCGGAGTCGCTGATGATCGAGACCGCGGCCCGGTCCGCCTCGACGTCCATGTCGATGTCGCCATCGAGGTCGGCGATGTCGAGCAGACCCTCAAGGTAGTCGGCCGCGATCTCACCCTCCTGCTCAAGGCGGGTCAGGGTGTCGCCACCCTCGGCGGCGGCGGAGGTGGTGCCTTCCGTCACGGATGGACTCCTTCTAGCTACGTGGACGCTTCTACTTCTTGGAGGACGGGTGCTTGGGCCGCTGCTGGCCCTTGCGCTGGCGCGAGTTGCCCGAGGTGGCGCGGCTGCGGCCGCCACCCTGCGCGCCGCCCTTGGCGGGCGTCTCGGGCTTCTTCTCCAGCGAGGTCTTCGGCTCGGAGTCCTGGGCGGCCTCGCCCTCGGTCTCCTCGGCCGTCTCCTCGACGGTCTCGTCGCCCTTGGCCTGCTGGCCGCCGGACTGGCGCTGGGCCTTGGTCTGGCGCTTGGGCTGCTGGCGCTTGGGGGCGGCGGTGCCCTCGGCCTCGGCGACGGCGGCGTCGCTCTTCACCACGGTGCCGTCGGCCTGGGCGGCGAAGCCGGCCTTGGCGAGACCGCCGATGAAGCGGCGCTCGTTCTCGTTGCGGTCCGAGCCCTTGGCGACGATCGCCTTGACGACGGCCTTGTGGCGACGGCTGCGGATCTCACCGTGGTGCGTGACGCTCTTCAGCAGACGCTGGAGGTAGGAGTCCTGCGCCTTGCTGCCCGGGGTCGGGTTCTGGTTGATCACGTACATCTGCTGGCCCATGGTCCACACGTTGGTGGTCAGCCAGTAGACGAGGACACCGACGGGGAAGTTGATGCCCATGACGGCGAAGATCACCGGGAAGATGTACATGAGCATCTTCTGCTGCTGCATGTACGGGGTCTTCACCGAGAGGTCGACGTTCTTCATCATCAGCTGGCGCTGGGTGAAGAACTGCGAGGCCGACATCAGGACGATCATGATCGCGGTGACGATGCGGACGTCGGTCAGCGAGGCACCGAGGGCCGCGACGGCCTCGGGGGAGTCCATGAACTTCGAGGCGATCGGGGCACCGAAGATGTGCGCCTGACGGGCGCTGTCGACCAGTTCCTGGTTGAGGACACCGATCTCCTTGCCCGACGCGATGTTGGACAGCACGTGGTACAGGGCGAAGAAGAACGGCGACTGGGCGAGGATGGGAAGGCACGAGGAGAGCGGGTTGGTGCCCGTCTCCTTGTACAGCTTCATCATCTCTTCGGACTGACGCTGCTTGTCGCTCTTGTAGCGCTCCTGGATCGCCTTCATCTTCGGCTGGAGCGCCTGCATGTTCCGGGTCGCCTTGATCTGCTTCACGAAGAGCGGGATCAGGCAGATCCGGATCAGCACCACGAGGGACACGATCGACAGGCCCCAGGCCCAGCCCGTGTCGGGGCCGAAGATGGCTCCGTACAGCTTGTGGAACTGGACGATGACCCAGGAAACGGGCCAGGTGATGAAGCTGAACAGACTGGCAATCGTGTCCACTAATCAGGCTCCTTGAGCATTGGGCGAGGTCTCTGCGGCCGGGCTCGTCTCGGCGGAGATCCCGCCCTTGTCGCCGCGCAGCGCGTTCCTGAGCATCTCGTGCCAGCGCGGACGCTTCCGCGGGGGGACATGGTCCACTCCGCCGGGCGACCAGGGATTGCACCGCAGGATGCGCCAGGCGGTCAGGGCGATGCCCTTGATCGCGCCATGCCGGTCTATGGCCGTGAATCCGTAGTGGGAACACGACGGGTAGTACCGGCAGACGTCGCCCAGAAGCGGGCTGATCGTCCACTGGTACAGCTTGATGAGGGCGAGGAACGGGTACTTCATCGCGTACCCCCTCCCAGCAGCCGCTGGAGGGCGGCGTCCAGGTCGCGGGCCAGGTGGGCGTGGTCGGCGTCACCGGCTCCGGGCAACGCCCGTACGACCACCAGGCTACCGGGGGGCAGCGCGGAGAGCCGGTCGCGGACGAGGTGGCGCAGACGACGCTTCACCTGGTTGCGGACGACCGCACCGCCCACGGCCTTGCTCACGACGAAACCCGCACGCGTCGGGGGAGCGCTCTCCCCAGGCGCGTGCGGGTCCGTTGCACCGCTTCGTAGGTGGACGACGAGGAGTGGGCGACCGGCCCGGCGTCCTCGACGTACCGCGGTTGCGAAGTCCTCGCGCCGCCTCAGCCGATTCTCGGTAGGCAGCACGTCATGACCTGTTTAGGTGGATCAGGCGGACAGGCTCGCGCGACCCTTGGCACGGCGGTTCGCCAGGATGGCGCGGCCGGCACGGGTACGCATGCGCAGGCGGAAGCCGTGGGTCTTCGCGCGACGACGGTTGTTCGGCTGGAAGGTGCGCTTGCTCACTCGGGGGCTCCAGAAATGATTCGGGTGGTGGCGGGACATCGCCTGGCTGTCACCGTGCGCCCACGAGTAGCTCGCATACGCTCGAGTGCACCGCTACGCGACCACACTAGGTGATCTTTGCCCATCGGAGGCAGGCGGCAGCAGCCATCGACAACTCGACCTGGTTACGGTACGCGCGGTTACGCCATCCGGTCAAACCGACCCGTCGACGGGCCCGCTTGTGCACAGGCTGTGGACAACAACTTGAACGACCTCATCCGCCGCGACTACCGTGGCTGGACTCGACTATCTCTTCCGTTCTGTTCTTATCGTCCCGAGAACCACACCTTCGTGGGACCTGCGAGAAAGCGTGCCCTGTGGCTGACGTACCTGCTGATCTTGCCGCAGTGTGGCCACGCGTGCTCGATCAGCTGCTCGGAGAAGGACAGCAGGGCATCGAGCCCAAGGACAAACAGTGGATCGAGCGCTGCCAGCCGCTCGCCCTGGTCGCCGACACGGCGCTGCTCGCCGTCCCCAACGAATGGGGCAAGCGCGTCCTGGAGGGCCGGCTGGCCCCTCTGATCAGCGACACCCTCAGCCGTGAGTGCGGCCGGCCGATCCGGATCGCGATCACCGTCGACGACTCCGTCGGCGAGCAGCCCCCGGCACCCTCCCCCGGCCACGCCCCGCAGCCGCCGCACTACGGCGAGCGCCCGCAGCCGGAGCCGTACGAGAAGTACGACGGCTACGGTCACCGCGCGCTGCCCGACGACGGGCTGCCCACCGCGCGCCCGGCCTACCCGGACTACCAGCAGCCGCCGCGCCCCGAGCCGGGCGCCTGGCCGCGCTCCCAGGAGGACCTCTCCTGGCAGCAGCCGCGCCTCGGCGGCTTCCCCGAGCGCGCCCCGTACACCGGCCCGGCCTCGCCCGATCCGTCCGGACGGCCGCGCTACGACGAGCCCTCCCGCGGCTACGAGCAGCCGCAGCGGCCCGAGCGCGCCGAGCTGCCCGAGCCGCCCGGGGCGGGACCGCGCCCCGGCCCGGGTCCCGGCGGCCAGGGCGTGGGGCCCGGCATCGGCCAGGGCTCGCTCGGCGGCACCGGCGCGGGCTCCGGCGGGCCCGGCGAGCCGCACGCGCGCCTGAACCCCAAGTACCTCTTCGACACCTTCGTCATCGGTTCCTCGAACCGCTTCGCGCACGCGGCCGCGGTCGCGGTCGCCGAGGCGCCGGCGAAGGCGTACAACCCGCTCTTCATCTACGGCGAGTCGGGGCTCGGCAAGACCCACCTGCTGCACGCCATCGGGCACTACGCGCGGAGCCTCTACCCGGGCACGCGGGTGCGGTACGTGAGCTCGGAGGAGTTCACCAACGAGTTCATCAACTCGATCCGCGACGGCAAGGGCGACGCCTTCCGCAAGCGCTACCGCGACGTGGACATCCTGCTGGTCGACGACATCCAGTTCCTCGCGAGCAAGGAGTCGACGCAGGAGGAGTTCTTCCACACCTTCAACACGCTCCACAACGCGAACAAGCAGATCGTGCTCTCCTCCGACCGGCCGCCCAAGCAGCTGGTGACCCTGGAGGACCGGCTGCGGAACCGTTTCGAGTGGGGACTCACCACCGACGTGCAGCCGCCGGAGCTGGAGACGCGCATCGCGATCCTCCGCAAGAAGGCGGTGCAGGAGCAGCTGAACGCCCCGCCGGAGGTACTGGAGTTCATCGCCTCCCGGATCTCGCGGAACATCCGCGAGCTGGAGGGCGCGCTGATCCGGGTGACGGCCTTCGCGAGCCTCAACCGGCAGCCGGTGGACCTGGGCCTCACCGAGATCGTCCTCAAGGACCTGATCCCGGGCGGCGAGGACTCCTCGCCGGAGATCACGGCGCCCGCCATCATGGCGGCCACGGCCGACTACTTCGGGCTGACGGTGGAGGACCTCTGCGGGTCCTCGCGCAGCCGGGTGCTGGTGACGGCCCGCCAGATCGCCATGTACCTCTGCCGGGAGCTCACCGACCTGTCGCTGCCGAAGATCGGCGCGCAGTTCGGCGGCCGCGACCACACCACCGTCATGCACGCGGACCGGAAGATCCGCGCCCTGATGGCGGAGCGGCGCTCCATCTACAACCAGGTCACCGAGCTGACCAACCGCATCAAGAACGGCTGACCGGCCTCTCCGCACGGCCTCCAAGGGCGCTCCGGGACACCTCCCGGAGCGCCCTTCGGCGTGCTGGAGGGGGTCCGACGGTGGCGCGCGGACGCCAGGACGGGGCGCTGACCCGGACGGCCCTGTTCGATTACTCCGTTCCGGTGGCGGGTTCTCCACAGATTGGGGGATGATCTCCCGTCCACAGGGTGGGGACTGTCGAGTTATCCGGATTGTGTCCACAGGCAGAACGGGTGACAGTCCATCACTCCAGCTCAGAGGGGTGTGGATTTGTTGGCAAACACTCTCCACAGCCTGTGGATGAATCTTTCGTCCACAGGGGCTCCGGAGAGTTGTCCACTGGCTACCCACAGGGGGAGGGCGGTTGCCCACAGCTTCTCCACACCGCTGTCCACTGTTCGGCAACACAACACCCCCTCTCACCGGCGGGAGTGAAAGGCGTCACACCAAGGGAGACGTTTGGGCTGTGGGGAACCTGGGGAAAGCTGGGGACAGCACTGGGGAGAACTCCCCCTTGCCTGTGCATGGGGTGTGCAGAACTTTCCGGCGTCCACAGAGAACCGTGGTTTTCCACCGGTTCCACCCACAGGGGCAGTGGACAAAAAACCGGCTCTGACCTGCGTGGACGACGTTATCCACGGTTTCCACAGGCCCTACTACTACTGCCACTCATAGTTAGCCCGGGAATCGCTTTGAAGCGGGGGCTGTGCACAACTCGGCGCCGGAGCCCCGACGCGCTCTCGTCGCGACTTGACCCCGAGCCGCACCGAGTGTCGGCGGCGTACGTCAGACTGGATCCCGCAGTCGACGAAGAGCCAGCAACAAGCAGGAGGCGGTTCCGGTGAAGATCCGGGTGGAGCGCGATGTACTCGCGGAGGCGGTGGCGTGGGTGGCCCGCAGCCTTCCGGCCCGTCCGCCGGCTCCCGTACTCGCGGGCCTTCTGCTGAAGGCCGAGGACGGCGCGCTGAGCTTCTCGAGCTTCGACTACGAGGTCTCCGCCCGCGTCTCCGTCGAGGCGGAGGTCGAGGAGGACGGCACCGTCCTCGTCTCCGGCCGTCTCCTCGCCGACATCTGCCGCGCCCTCCCCAACCGTCCCGTGGAGATCTCCACCGACGGTGTCCGGGCGACCGTGGTCTGCGGCTCCTCCCGCTTCACCCTCCACACCCTCCCTGTGGAGGAGTACCCGGCGCTGCCGGAGATGCCCACCGCGACCGGCACCGTCCCCGGCGAGGTCTTCGCCGCCGCCGCCGCGCAGGTGGCCATCGCCGCCGGCCGTGACGACACGCTGCCCGTCCTCACCGGTGTGCGCATCGAGATCGAGGGCGACACCGTCACCTTGGCCTCCACCGACCGCTACCGCTTCGCGGTCCGCGAGTTCCTGTGGAAGCCGGAGTCCCCGGACGCCTCCGCCGTCGCCCTGGTGCCCGCGAAGACGCTCCTGGACACCGCCAAGGCGCTCACCAGCGGCGACACCGTCACCCTGGCGCTCTCCGGCTCCGGCAAGGGCGAGGGCCTGATCGGCTTCGAGGGCGCGGGCCGCCGCACCACCACCCGCCTCCTGGAGGGCGACCTCCCGAAGTACCGCACGCTCTTCCCCACCGAGTTCAACTCGGTCGCGGTGATCGAGACCGCCCCCTTCGTGGAGGCCGTCAAGCGCGTGGCCCTGGTCGCCGAGCGCAACACCCCGGTCCGCCTCAGCTTCGAGCAGGGCGTCCTCATCCTGGAGGCCGGCTCCAGCGACGACGCACAGGCTGTGGAGAGGGTCGACGCCCAGCTCGACGGCGACGACATCTCGATCGCCTTCAACCCGACCTTCCTCCTGGACGGCCTGAGCGCGATCGACTCCCCCGTCGCCCAGCTCTCCTTCACCACCTCCACCAAGCCGGCGCTGCTCAGCGGCCGCCCGGCCGTGGACGCGGAGGCGGACGAGGCCTACAAGTACCTGATCATGCCGGTGCGACTGAGCGGCTGACGCGTTTTCTCCGGGCGCCGGAGGGGTTCGACTGAGCGGCTGACCCCACAGGTGTGCGGCCGGGTCCGGGCGTAGGCTCGGACCCGGGTAGGAACCGCACACGACGCTTAAGGAACACTCTGATGGAGCTCGGTCTCGTCGGTCTCGGCAAGATGGGCGGCAACATGCGCGAGCGCATCCGCCGCGCAGGCCACACCGTCATCGGATACGACCGCAACCCGGACCTCGCCGATGTCCCCAGCCTCGAAGAGCTGGTGAACAAGCTCAAGGGTCCGCGCGTCGTCTGGGTCATGGTGCCCGCGGGTGCGGCGACCCAGTCCACCGTCGACGAGCTGGCGGAGCTGCTCTCCCCCGGCGACATCGTGGTGGACGGCGGGAACTCCCGCTGGACCGACGACGAGAAGCACGCCGAGGAGCTCGCCGCCAAGGGCATCGGCTTCGTCGACTGCGGTGTCTCCGGCGGCGTGTGGGGCCTGGAGAACGGCTACGCCCTGATGTACGGCGGCTCCGACGAGGACGTCGCCAAGGTCCAGCCGATCTTCGACGCGCTCAAGCCCGCGGGCGAGTACGGCTCCGTGCACGCCGGCAAGGTCGGCGCGGGCCACTTCGCGAAGATGGTCCACAACGGCATCGAGTACGCCATGATGCAGGCCTACGCCGAGGGCTGGGAGCTCCTGGAGAAGGTCGACTCGGTGGAGAACGTCCGCGAGATCTTCCGCTCCTGGCAGGAGGGCACGGTCATCCGTTCCTGGCTGCTCGACCTCGCGGTCAACGCCCTCGACGAGGACGAGCACCTGGACCAGCTGCGCGGCTACGCGTCGGACTCCGGCGAGGGCCGGTGGACCGTCGAGGCCGCCATCGACAACGCCGTACCGCTGCCGGCGATCACCGCGTCGCTGTTCGCGCGGTTCGCGTCCCGGCAGGACGACTCGCCGCAGATGAAGATGATCGCCGCGCTGCGCAACCAGTTCGGCGGCCACGCGGTCGAGAAGAAGTAGCAATCCACAGGCTGTGCACCACCCGGTGCACAGCGACCGGGGGAAGGCCGGCGCCCACCATGCACGTCACGCATCTCTCGCTGGCCGACTTCCGCTCGTACGCCCGGGCCGAGGTACCTCTCGACCCGGGCGTCACCGCGTTCGTGGGGGCGAACGGCCAGGGCAAGACCAACCTCGTCGAGGCCGTCGGCTATCTCGCCACCCTCGGCAGCCACCGGGTCGCCTCGGACGCCCCGCTGGTGCGGATGGGCGCCGAGCGGGCCGTCATCCGGGCCGCCGTCACCCAGGGCGAGCGCTCCCAGCTGGTCGAGCTCGAACTCAACCCCGGCCGCGCCAACCGCGCCCGCGTCAACAGGTCCTCGCAGGTCCGGCCCCGTGACGTGCTCGGCATCGTGCGGACCGTCCTCTTCGCGCCCGAGGACCTCTCGCTGGTCAAGGGCGACCCCGGGGAGCGCCGGCGCTTCCTCGACGAGCTGATCACGGCGCGCGCGCCGCGCATGGCGGGCGTGCGCTCCGACTACGAGCGCGTGCTCAAGCAGCGGAACACCCTGCTGAAGTCCGCCGCCATGGCCCGCCGGCACGGCGGCCGCGGCATGGACCTCTCCACGCTCGACGTCTGGGACCAGCACCTGGCCCGGGCCGGCGCCGAGCTGCTCGCCCAGCGGCTCGACCTCGTCCACACCCTCCAGCCGCTCGCGGACAAGGCGTACGAACAGCTCGCGCCCGGAGGCGGACCGATTCTGCTGGAATACCGGCCCTCCGCGCCCGGCACCGGACTGACCCGCGAAGAGCTGTACGAGCAGCTGATCGCCGCCCTCGCCGAGGCCCGCAAGCAGGAGATCGAGCGCGGGGTCACCCTCGTCGGCCCGCACCGCGACGAGCTGCTGCTGCGCCTCGGCGACCTGCCCGCCAAGGGGTACGCGAGCCACGGCGAGTCCTGGTCGTACGCGCTGGCGCTGCGCCTCGCCTCGTACGACCTGCTGCGCTCCGAGGGCAACGAGCCGGTCCTCGTCCTCGACGACGTCTTCGCCGAACTGGACGCGCGCCGGCGCGAACGGCTCGCGGAGCTGGTGGCCGACGGCGAGCAGGTCCTGGTCACGGCGGCGGTCGACGACGACGTGCCGGACGTCCTCAAGGGGACGCGGTACGCGGTGACCGGAGGGACGGTGGAGCGGGTATGAACGCTGCCGACGAAACTTCCCCACAGGGTGTGGACAAGTCCGCGGCTCCCGAGCCCTCGGGTGTGGACCTGGCCCGGGTCGCGCTGCGCGCCGCCAAGGAGCAGGCACGCGCGCGTGGGGCGGCCGCGCAGCAGAAGAAGCAGGCCAGGCGCGGGGGCGGGCTGCGCTCCGGCGCCCGTGCCGACGGGCGCGACCCGATGGCGCTCGGCGCCGCGATCAACCGGCTGCTCGCCGAGCGGGGCTGGGAGACGCCGGCGGCCGTCGGCGGCGTGATGGGGCGGTGGCCGCAGATCGTCGGGGAGGACCTCGCGAAGCACTGCGTACCGGTGCGGTACGAGGAGGAGCCGGACGCGCGCGTGCTGACCGTCCAGTGCGACTCGACGGCTTGGGCCACGCAGCTGCGGCTGCTCGCGCCGACGCTGGTCGCTCGGCTCAATGAGGACCTCGGGCACGGGACGGTGCGGTTGATCAAGGTGCTGGGGCCTGGGAGCGGGCCGCGGCGGGGGTACGGGCCGTTGCGGGCGCCTGGCTCCGTGGGGCCCGGGGATACGTACGGGTAGTACGGGGACGGTCCTCGGAGCGCGGGTCCAAGCAGTCGGGCGCCGTGCGCGGGGCGTTGTGCCCACCCGCCCCCGGACTCCGTCCGGGGGGACCCCCAGCCCCGGCGGAACGCATGCCCACGACGGGGCGGAACACCTGCCCACGGCCGGGTGCCACGGGCCGTCACCGCTCGAAGCGCTAGGTGGCCGTCAGAGGGCTCTGGAGACCCTGTCCGGATATGGGGAGTCGTCTCGGGGTCGCGGAGGGCGGCACATGCGCATTCAGGTACCGGCAAACCCCCATGAGTGTCGGCGGTACCGGTAGACTGGAAGACAATCCCGCCACACTGCGGAACTGTCGAACGACGCAGCCGGCTCCCCTATGCCCGGAGCACGGCCTGTGCTGTGCCAGAAAGGGCGCTTCGTGGCCGATTCCGGCAACCCCAACGAGAACACTCAGTACACCGCCAGCAACATCCAGGTCCTGGAAGGCCTGGATGCGGTGCGCAAGCGCCCCGGCATGTACATCGGCTCGACCGGAGAGCGCGGCCTGCACCACATGGTGCAAGAGGTCGTCGACAACTCGGTCGACGAAGCGCTGGCCGGTCACGCGGACACCATCGACGTGACGATCCTCGCCGACGGCGGCGTCCGCGTCGTCGACAACGGCCGCGGCATCCCCGTCGGCATCGTCGAGTCCGAGGGCAAGCCGGCCGTCGAGGTCGTGCTGACGGTCCTCCACGCGGGCGGAAAGTTCGGCGGTGGCGGCTACGCCGTCTCCGGCGGTCTGCACGGCGTCGGCGTCTCCGTCGTGAACGCCCTGTCCACGAAGGTCTCCGTCGAGATCAAGACCGACGGCCACCGCTGGACGCAGGACTACAAGATGGGTGCTCCCACCGCGCCCCTCGCGCAGCACGAGGAGACCTCCGAGACCGGCACCTCGGTCACGTTCTGGTCCGACCCGGACATCTTCGAGACGGTCGAGTACTCCTTCGAGACGCTCTCCCGCCGCTTCCAGGAGATGGCCTTCCTCAACAAGGGCCTGACGATCACGCTCACCGACGAGCGCGAGTCCGCCAAGGCCACGGTCGGCGCCGACGACCCGGACGCCGAGGCCGCCGCCGAGCCGGCCGCGCGCACGGTGACGTACCACTACGAGGGCGGCATCGTCGACTTCGTGAAGTACCTCAACTCGCGCAAGGGCGAGCTGATCAACCCGACCGTCATCGACATCGAGGCCGAGGACAAGGAGCGCCTGCTCTCCGCCGAGATCGCGATGCAGTGGAACTCGTCGTACAGCGAGGGCGTGTACTCCTTCGCGAACACGATCCACACCCACGAGGGCGGTACCCACGAGGAGGGCTTCCGCGCCGCGCTGACGACGCTCGTCAACAAGTACGCGCGCGAGAAGAAGCTGCTCCGCGAGAAGGACGACAACCTCACGGGCGACGACATCCGCGAGGGTCTGACCGCGATCATCTCGATCAAGATCGGCGAGCCGCAGTTCGAGGGCCAGACCAAGACGAAGCTCGGCAACACCGAGGCGAAGACCTTCGTCCAGAAGGTCGTCCACGAGCACCTGACGGACTGGTTCGACCGCAACCCGAACGAGGCCGCGGACATCGTCCGCAAGGGCATCAACGCCGCCACCGCGCGCGTGGCCGCCCGCAAGGCACGCGACCTCACCCGCCGCAAGGGTCTCCTGGAGTCGGCCTCCCTCCCGGGCAAGCTCTCCGACTGCCAGTCGAACGACCCCACCAAGTGCGAGATCTTCATCGTCGAGGGTGACTCCGCCGGCGGCTCCGCCAAGTCCGGCCGGAACCCGATGTACCAGGCCATCCTGCCGATCCGCGGCAAGATCCTGAACGTCGAGAAGGCCCGCGTCGACAAGATCCTCCAGAACACCGAGGTCCAGGCGCTGATCTCCGCCTTCGGCACCGGTGTGCACGAGGACTTCGACATCGAGAAGCTCCGCTATCACAAGATCATCCTGATGGCGGACGCCGACGTCGACGGCCAGCACATCAACACCCTGCTGCTCACCTTCCTCTTCCGCTTCATGCGGCCGCTGATCGAGCACGGACACGTGTACCTCTCCCGCCCGCCGCTCTACAAGATCAAGTGGGGCCGGGAGGACTTCGAGTACGCGTACTCGGACCGCGAGCGCGACGCCCTGGTCGAGCTGGGCAAGCGGAACGGCAAGCGGATCAAGGACGACTCGATCCAGCGCTTCAAGGGTCTCGGCGAGATGAACGCCGAGGAGCTGCGCGTCACCACCATGGACGTCGAGCACCGCGTCCTCGGCCAGGTCACCCTGGACGACGCCGCGCAGGCCGACGACCTGTTCTCGGTGCTGATGGGCGAGGACGTCGAGGCGCGGCGCTCCTTCATCCAGCGCAACGCCAAGGACGTTCGCTTCCTCGACATCTGAGTCGGTCTCAGCTGACCGTACGAAAGGACTGACGACCAGCAATGGCCGACGAGAACCCCCCCGTGACCACCGAAGAAGAAGAGCCGGTGCTGCGCATCGAGCCCGTCGGGCTCGAGACCGAGATGCAGCGCTCGTACCTCGACTACGCGATGTCCGTCATCGTGTCCCGCGCGCTGCCCGACGTCCGGGACGGCCTCAAGCCCGTCCACCGGCGCGTGCTGTACGCGATGTACGACGGCGGCTACCGGCCCGAGAAGGGCTTCTACAAGTGCGCCCGCGTCGTCGGCGACGTCATGGGTACGTACCACCCGCACGGCGACACCTCGATCTACGACGCGCTCGTCCGCCTCGCCCAGCCCTGGTCGATGCGGATGCCGCTCGTCGACTCCAACGGCAACTTCGGCTCCCCGGGCAACGACCCGGCCGCCGCCATGCGCTACACCGAGTGCAAGATGGCGCCGCTGTCGATGGAGATGGTCCGGGACATCGACGAGGAGACCGTCGACTTCCAGGACAACTACGACGGCCGCAACCAGGAGCCGACGGTCCTCCCGGCGCGCTTCCCGAACCTGCTGGTCAACGGTTCCGCCGGCATCGCGGTCGGCATGGCGACCAACATCCCCCCGCACAACCTCCGCGAGGTCGCCGAGGGCGCCCTGTGGTACCTGGCCCACCCCGAGGCCGGCCACGAGGAGCTCCTCGACGCGCTCATCGAGCGGATCAAGGGCCCCGACTTCCCCACCGGCGCGCTCGTCGTCGGCCGCAAGGGCATCGAGGAGGCGTACCGCACCGGTCGCGGCTCCATCACGATGCGCGCGGTCGTCGAGGTCGAGGAGATCCAGAACCGCCAGTGCCTGGTGGTCACCGAGCTGCCCTACCAGGTCAACCCGGACAACCTCGCGCAGAAGATCGCCGACCTGGTGAAGGACGGCAAGATCGGCGGCATCGCCGACGTCCGCGACGAGACCTCGTCCCGGACCGGCCAGCGCCTGGTCATCGTGCTCAAGCGGGACGCCGTCGCCAAGGTCGTCCTCAACAACCTGTACAAGCACACCGACCTCCAGACGAACTTCGGCGCCAACATGCTGGCGCTCGTCGACGGCGTGCCGCGCACCCTCTCGCTGGACGCGTTCATCCGCCACTGGGTGACGCACCAGATCGAGGTCATCGTCCGCCGGACGAAGTTCCGGCTGCGCAAGGCCGAGGAGCGCGCCCACATCCTGCGCGGCCTCCTCAAGGCGCTCGACGCGATCGACGAGGTCATCGCCCTCATCCGGCGCAGCGACACGGTCGAGGTCGCCCGCGAGGGCCTGATGACCCTCCTGCAGATCGACGAGATCCAGGCCAACGCGATCCTGGAGATGCAGCTCCGCCGGCTCGCCGCCCTGGAGCGCCAGAAGATCGTCGCCGAGCACGACGAGCTCCAGACGAAGATCAACGAGTACAACGCGATCCTCGCCTCGCCCGAGAAGCAGCGGGGCATCGTCAGTGAGGAGCTGACCGCGATCGTCGAGAAGTTCGGCGACGACCGGCGCTCCAAGCTGGTGCCCTTCGACGGTGACATGTCCATCGAGGACCTCATCGCCGAGGAGGACATCGTCGTCACCATCTCGCGTGGCGGCTACGTCAAGCGGACGAAGACCGAGGACTACCGCTCGCAGAAGCGCGGCGGCAAGGGCGTGCGCGGGACGAAGCTGAAGCAGGACGACATCGTCGACCACTTCTTCGTCTCCACCACCCACCACTGGCTGCTCTTCTTCACGAACAAGGGCCGGGTCTACCGGGCCAAGGCGTACGAGCTGCCGGACGCCGGCCGGGACGCGCGCGGCCAGCACGTGGCCAACCTGCTGGCCTTCCAGCCGGACGAGCAGATCGCCCAGATCCTGGCGATCCGCGACTACGAGGCCGCGCCGTACCTGGTCCTCGCCACCCGTTCCGGCCTGGTGAAGAAGACCGCGCTGAAGGACTACGACTCGCCGCGCTCCGGCGGTGTCATCGCGATCAACCTGCGGGAGCGCGGCGACGGCGCCGAAGGCGTCGCCGACGAGCTGATCGGCGCCGAGCTGGCCTCCGCCCAGGACGACCTGCTGCTGATCTCCAAGAAGGCGCAGTCGATCCGCTTCACCGCCACGGACGACGCGCTGCGTCCGATGGGACGCGCCACTTCGGGCGTCAAGGGCATGAGTTTCCGCGAGGACGACGAACTGCTCTCGATGAATGTCGTCCGGCCCGGTACGTTCGTCTTCACCGCGACGGACGGCGGGTACGCGAAGCGCACCCCCGTCGACGAGTACCGCGTCCAGGGCCGCGGCGGCCTCGGCATCAAGGCCGCCAAGATCGTGGAGGACCGTGGTTCGCTCGTGGGCGCGCTGGTGGTCGAGGAGACCGACGAGATCCTCGCCATCACGCTCTCCGGCGGTGTGATTCGTACGCGAGTCAACGAAGTCAGGGAGACCGGCCGTGACACCATGGGCGTCCAGCTGATCAACCTGGGCAAGCGCGATGCCGTCGTCGGCATCGCGCGCAACGCCGAGGCCGGCAGCGAGGACGAGGACGGCGAGGACGTCGTCGACGCCGAGGGTGCCGTCGAGGCAGTCGAGGCCGAGGGATCGGTCGAGGGCACGGAGCCTGCGACCGGGGATCACGAGGAGTAGAGCGTGAGTGGAGCCACGGGCGCCGGTTCGGCGGCTGCCGGAGCTTCTGCAGGTGCCGGCGCGTACGGCGCCCGTGGCTCGGCCACGGACTCCCAGGGGGGTGCGGTGACGGACGGACGGGGGCAGCAGCCCCCCTACGAGGCCTACAGCGGGCCGCTGCCGGGCGAGCGGCAGGGCGGGCAGGAGCAGGGCCCGTACCACCCGCCGCAGGCCTACGGCGCCCCGACACAGGGCGGTCAGGCGCGCGGCGGCACCACGGGTGCCGTACGCCGGCCGCGGACCGGGGCGCGGACCACGCCCCGGACCCGCAAGGCGCGGCTGCGGGTGGCGAAGGCCGACCCGTGGTCGGTGATGAAGGTGAGCTTCCTGCTCTCCATCGCGCTGGGCATCTGCACGGTCGTCGCGGCGGCGGTGCTGTGGATGGTCATGGACGCCATGGGCGTCTTCTCGACGGTCGGCGGGACGATCAGCGAGGCGACGGGCTCGAACGAGTCCAACGGCTTCGACCTGCAGTCCTTCCTCTCGCTGCCGCGGGTCCTGATGTTCACCTCGGTGATCGCGGTGATCGACGTGGTCCTGATGACGGCCCTGGCGACCCTCGGCGCGTTCATCTACAACCTGTCCGCCGGCTTCGTCGGCGGCGTCGAGCTGACGCTGGCCGAGGACGAGTAGGGCGCGAGGGGGCCGGGCCACGAACCGATTTTGGGACTGGCCCCCACGTGCGCTAATGTTCAGGAGTCAGCGCGGCGGGAAACAAACCGTGAAGCGCGGCGGGGCTATAGCTCAGTTGGTTAGAGCGCATCCCTGATAAGGATGAGGCCACAGGTTCAAATCCTGTTAGCCCCACCAGTTCGAAGACCCCCGACCATAACGGTCGGGGGTCTTCGGCGTAGAGGGCCTGCGCCGGCCGGGCGGGTCCCGGGTCGGTGCGTCCGCGCGGCGGGTCCCGGGTCAGTGGCCGCCGTCGGTTCCGAGGTGGAACCTCGTCAGCGCGAAGATGATCGCGAGGTCGAGCACCATCACGGTGATCGCCCATGCCGGGTAGTACGGAATGAACATGAACTGGGTGATCAGGCTGATGCCCGCCGCCGCCACGCCCGCTGCGCGCCCCCAGCTCTGGTTGCTCACCACTCCCATGCCGGCGACGACGAGCACCAGCCCGACCACGATGTGGATCCAGCCCCAGGCGGTCAGGTCGAAGCGATAGACGTACCGGGACGCGACGAAGATGTTGTCCCGTGCGATGCCGGCGGCCCCCATGAGGATGCTCAGCGGCCCGCTGAGCAGCATCACGGCCCCGGCGAACACGGTCGGGCCGCTGAGCCTGTCGCCGCTGTCCGGCCCCCGGTGTCCTTGACGTGTCCCGTTCGGCATCGCCGCCATGGCCGTCACCTTCCTGTTCCGCGCGGTCCGTGCGACGCCGACCGCGCTCCCCTGACAGGATCACCGCCATCCCCCGGCACCGCGACCCCAGGCGGCGCGGGCCGTAGCGGTGCTTCCGCCGTCCTGGCCCCCGGGGCCGGGCCGCGGGGGCGCCCGGCGCCGCGGCGGTTCGTCGGTCCGGGTCGATCTCGGCGTGTGAGGTTTGGCGCTCGTACAGGTCACCGATTGGTATCGGTCGATGTGTAGAGTGGGCGTCAGAAGTCTCCTACGTCAACGAAAGACGAGGTCGCGCGGTGAAGAAGCTGCTCCTGGTCGCACTGGCCGCCATCGGCGGGCTCCTCGTGTACCGCCAGATCCAGGCGGATCGCGCCGAGCAGGACCTGTGGACGGAGGCGACCGACTCGGTCCCGTCCGGTTCCGGTGTCTGAGACCCACCCCCTCTGAAGTCCGAAGATCCCGGCCGCGCCTCGCGCGGTCGGGATCTTCGCGTCTGCCGGCCCCGCCGCCCTGCCCGCCGTGCCGGGGCCGTGCCACGAAGCCTTGAATTCACGTAAGCAAATCACAAACTTGCAGTGGCAAAGTCATGTGCTCGCGTACGGACCGGGCCCGAGCACCACGCGCGCGTGCCGACCCCCGAGGAGGCCGTGAGGCGGGGTGAATCCGGCCCCGGTGCGGACACCGGAGCCGCCGGCGGGGCAGGATGGTCCGGCACGACGGCCCTGGCGGCCGACGGGGCAGGGCGCGGTGACGGACACGACGAGGAGAAGCGCGTGAGCACGCAGGCGGGGGCCACGAGCGGGAACGGGGCCGGGCGCGGGTCCGGGCGTCGGGGGAGGACCGCGGCCCGGACGCGGAAGGCCGCGGCGCTCCTGACGGCCGCGGCCGCGGCCGGCGCGGTCACCGCGCTGCCAGCCGGGGCGGCCGAGGCGGCCCCCCTGCCCGCGTACTCCTTCGACCCCTCGGCGCAGCGGATCGCCGGCGCCGCCTCCAGCGCCGACGCCAAGCCGCTGGCGCCGGGCGGGACCTACCGGGACACCCTGAAGAAGGACGGCAAGCTCTACTACCGGCTCGACCTGGACACGTCGAAGAACACCTACGTCTCCGCGGTCGCCGTGCCCAAGCCGGGCGGGACGGCCGCGTACGGCGACGGCTTCCGGATCTCCGTCCAGGACGGCTCCGGCATCGAGTGCGGCTACCAGGACGTCAACTTCGCGTCAGGGGAGTACGTGCGGCCGCTGGCCGCCTACGCGCGCCGGATCGTCCACCCGGACGTCTCCGGCTGCCAGGAGGCCGGCACGTACTACGCGGTCGTCGAGCGGGAGTCGGACGCCGCCTCCACCCCGGACGACTGGGAGCTGGAGCTCCAGCACGTCACCGAGCCGCTGCTGACGAAGAACGGGCCGGACAAGCTGCCCGAGTCCTGGCCGTCCGGGACGCCCGCGCCGCTCGCCGCCGAGCAGAAGAAGCGGCAGGGCGGGAACGGCTTCCACGACGCCGTCTCCCTGGACAAGGGCGAGTGGCGGGCGGACATCAGGCCCGGCCAGACCCTCTACTGGCGGGTGCCGGTCGACTGGGGCCAGCAGCTCTTCACCACCGCCGAGCTGGGCAGCAGCGACGCGGGCGACGAGTCGGTCGGCAACGCGCTCGCGCTCGGGCTCGCCAACCCGGCGCGCGGCTTCGTCGACCTCCAGACGGTGAGCTACAGCGGCGACCCGGCCAGGACCGCCCTCGACCCGCAGCGGCCGGTCGACCACAAGAACCGCTCCGCGTACGACACCGGCACGAGCGGCATGCGGTTCGCCGGCTGGTACTACGTCACCGCCACCCTCAACCCGGAGATCGCCGAGGAGTACGGTGACCAGCCGCTGCCGCTGATCCTGCGGGTCGACGTGACCGGGACGAAGCAGAGCGGGCCCGGCTACGCCGGGGACCCGGGCATCTTCCAGGTGACCACCGACGACCGGGAGGCCGCGGCGAGCGGCGCGACGGGCGCGGAGGCCGCCGGCGACTCGACGATGGCCGTCGTCGCGGCGGGCGGCCTCGGCCTCGGCACCGTCCTGCTCGTCGGCCTCGGCGCCTGGACGCTGCTGGCCCGCAGGGCGGCCCGCTGACCTACACCTGGGTCAGGGCCCAGAAACCGACCGCCAGCGACACCAGCGCGAGCAGCAGCACCGGGACCGCCACCTTCGGGGGCGGTCCCGGACGGCGCCCGGGGACCGCCTGCGCCTGTGCCTGTGCCTGCGTGGGCGCCTGGGCGGGCGGGGCGGCGGTGTACGGGTTCGTCGCGGTGAGCGGGGCGGGGTGGGGCGCCGGCGGGGGCAGGTGGAAGCTGCCCGTCTCGGAGGCCGCGGGCACCGGCTGGTGGGGCTGCGGATACGGCTGCGGGTACGTCCCCGGGGCAGGCTGCGGGGACGCCTGCGGATACGCCTGCGGGGCCGGCGCGGGCGGTACGGCGCCGGGGGCGGCGGCCGGGACCGGCGGGGCCTGCGCGGCGTCCCGCACCGGCGGCGCGGCGTCCCGCACCGGCGGCGCGGCGTCCCGCACCGGGCGGGCCACCGGGCCCTCGGGCCCGAAGCCGGCCGGCAGCGGGCCGAGCTGGTCGAGGATCTCCACCGGCTCCTCGCCGGCCGCCGGCTCGGGCAGCATCTCCACGGCGGCGCTCAGCGCCTTCCGCGCGCCCGTGGCCGTCCGGAAGCGGGCCTGCGGATCGGGCTGCAGCAGCCCGGCCAGGACCTGCCACAGCGGCTCCGGCACGCTCTGCGGGGCCGGCGGGGTGCCATGCGCCAGGAAGTGCTCCACGAGCGCCTGCGAGTCCGGCCGGGTGCCGTGCAGCAGATAGAGCCCGACGAGCCCGACCGCGTACAGGTCCGCGGTGAAGTCGGGCTCGGCGCCGAGGAGTTGCTCGGGCGCGAAGTAACCGGGCGTGCCCACCACGTAGTTGGTCTCGGTGAGCCGGGGTTCGCCCTTGCGCATCGAGATCCCGAAGTCCGACAGGCGCAGGTGCGGGCGGCCCGTGCCGGTGACCTCCATCAGGATGTTGGCCGGCTTGATGTCCCGGTGGACGACGCCCTCCGCGTGCACCGTCGCCAGGCCCGAGAGCAGCTGGTCGAGGAGGGTGCAGACGAAGCGGGGCGGCAGCGGGCCGTAGTCGCCGATGACGTGGGCGAGCGAACCGCCGGCGAGCAGGTCCATCGTGAAGAGGACCTTGTCGTCGTCGGCGGCCCAGCTGGCCGGGGCGAGGACGTGCGGATGGTCGATCCGCAGCGCCTGCTCGCGGACGAAGCGCAGCAGGGTGTGCGCGTCGCTCTGCTGGAGCACCTTGGCCGCCACGTAGCGGCGGCGGCGGTGGTCCCAGGCGCGCCAGACCGCGCCGGCCCCGCCCCGCCCGATCGGGTCGATCAGCTCGTACCTGCCGGCGAAGACCTCACCCATCGCGCTGCGCCGCTCCCCGTCCGTCGTCCGTCGTGCGTGTGCCGTGTCAGTTCTGGTGCGACTCGTAGTGGGCGACCGCGTCCGCGGTGCGCCCGGCTCCGTACACCCGGAGGAACTCTGCCAGCTCCGGGTGGGCCGGGGCGAGGGAGTCGGCGGCGTCGATGATGTCCCCGGCCGCGGCCACGGAGCGCAACAGCGACTGGATCTCGCGGACCACGCGGCGCACGGTGGGGGCGCCCGAGCCGTTGGCCGACTGGCCGCTGGCGGCGGTCAGGACCGAGCCGCCCTGGGACTTCTTGATCTCGTCCATGCGGTCGGTGGCCTCGGCGGCGCTGACGCTGCCGTCGGCGACCTGCACGGCGAGCTCCTGGAGGGCCTGGACGCGCTGGACCACGGCCGGGTTGCCGATCTTGGCCCGCTGGCCGCTCATCAGCTGGGACAGCATGGGCGCGGAGAGCCCGAGCACGGCGGCCAGACGGGCCTGGTTGAGCCCGAGATCGTCGATCAGCCGACGGAAGAGCGCCCCCAGCGGCTCTCCGTACCAACTGCGCTGAAGCTCTCTGGCTCTTGCCGTGGCTTCCTGCTGCGCTGCGTCCATCACTTCTCCCCATCCCTTGGTTCGCCACTGCGAACCCCGGTCAGCATCTTACGGAGCGTGGTCGTTCACCGGGAGTCCCCACCTTTTGCCCGGCACCGGGGGAGAACCGGTACGCTGTCCTCGTTCCGGGGCCTTAGCTCAGTTGGTAGAGCGCTGTCTTTGCATGGCAGATGTCAGGGGTTCGACTCCCCTAGGCTCCACCCGTGAAATGCCCTCTGACCTGCGGAAACGCAGTTTCAGGGGGCATTTTTGGTGCGTTCGTCCCCTCGATTCGGGGACGGTGCACGTCCGTGCAGCTGCACTCCTGTGACCCTTATGGCGGCCCGTCGGGCGGGCGCACAGTCTCTCTGGCCAGAAGTGTGCCCCTTTCCCCAGGGAGGTCAGAGAGTTGGACACGAAGGAGAGCGCGCTGAGCGCCGCTCAGCTGCTGGAGACCGCCCACAAGGCGGTCCAGCAGGGTTTTCCCTGTGATGACCGGCTGGCCCGGGCGGCGCTGCACCTCATCGAGTGCGCCACCGACGTCGTCGTACGGCTGCCCGAGCGCGACCTCGACTCGGCGCGCGAGGCGCTCAGCCTGGCGCGGGCCGCGGTGGTCACCGCCACGACCGCCGTCCGGGAGGTCCACGACCGGGACCGGACCGGGCCCCGGGAGAATGTCCCCGCAGAATCCGGTATTCCGCTCGGAAGCGGGAGGGTGTTCTGCGGAATTGACCGATAGGAGCGCCGCTCCGCCCGGCCCCGTGCCCGCCGTCGACTTCATGTCAACGGCGGGCACGGGGCTTTGTCATGTGTGCCGTGCAGATGTGCAAGCGGAATGCCGTCTGCTGCATGTTCCCGCAGTGGATTCAGACTTGTGCACTGCACAAGTCTGACCTTATTCGGCTCCTGTCGATTTCCAAGAATGAACTCGTGAGCGGACGAGCCGCCCACACACCGGGAACAGGAGCCCTGAGCATGTCGATCACCGCCCTGACGACGAAGACCTCCGCCGCCCGCCGCATCGTGCGGACCGCGGCGATCGCCACCGCCGCCGGCCTCGCCGTCCTCACCTCGGGCGGGATCGCGGCTGCCGGCGAGCCGGTCGTCTCGTCCACCCCCGTGGTGGTGACCACCGACACGCCCGCGGACCACGGCTGGGACTGAGCGAGGCCGCCGGAAAGCCGAGCTCCAGCCGATATTTCCCCCACACACCTGTCCCGTCACCCGGAGGACACACCATGACGATCAGCCCCGCCCTCGAAACCGAGACCTCCACCACCGCCCTCCTCGGCCCCGAGATCGAGCTCCGCAGCCAGATCTCCGTGGAGCTCGTCGACCACACCGCGTCCGACCTGGGCGTCGTACGGGCGGCCCGGGTCTCCACCGCCGGCGAGGAGGCGCACCGGGAGGAGCGCGGCGACGAATACATCGGCGGTCTCATCCGGTATTTGATGCGCAGCCGGCACGGCAGCCCCTTCGAGCACAATTCCATGACCTTCCTGGTCCACGCGCCGATCTTCGCGATCCGCCACATGATGCGGCACCGAATGTGGTCGTTCAACGAGGAAAGCGCCCGGTACAAGGACCTCAAGAACGTCTTTTACGTGCCGGACCGCGACCGCGCGCTCAAGCAGGAGGGAAAGCCCGGCCACTACCGTTACGTGGCGGGCAGCGAGCAGGATTACGAGCTGATGAGCGAGGCCACCAGCGAGGCGTACCGGTCGGCCTTCCGCGAGTACCAGCGCATGCTCGACGCGGGCATCTCCCGTGAGCTGGCGCGCATGGTGCTGCCGGTCGCGACCTTCTCCACCGTCTACGCCACCTGCAACGCCCGCTCCCTCATGCATTTCCTGGGCCTGCGCACCAATCGCGCGGACGCCGCGTACGTCTCCCACCCGCAGCGCGAGATCGAGGTCGTCGCGGAGCAGATGGAGGCGGACTTCGCCCGGCTCATGCCCCTGACCCACGAGGCGTTCGAGAAGTTCGGGCGCGTCAGCCCCTGACCGGAAACCGGGAAAGAGGAGGTGGCCGTGCGCGTCACGGTCTACGCGGGATCGGCCCTGGGAAACCGGGCCGTCTATGAGGAGGCTGCCGCCCTCTTCGCCAAGGAACTGGTCGCGGCAGGACACGACATCGTCTACGGCGGGGGCGCGGCCGGCCTCATGGGTGTGGTCGCCGACTCCGCCCTCGCGGCCGGCGGCCGGGTCACGGGAGTGATCCCCAAGCACCTCGTCGACGCGGAGGTCGCCCATCAGGGCCTGACCGAACTGCACGTCGTCGACACCATGCACCAGCGCAAGCAGAAGATGGCCGACCTGGCCGACGCCTTCGTGGCGCTGCCGGGCGGCGTGGGCACCGTCGAGGAGATCCTCGAGGTCTGGGCCTGGCTGATCCTCGGCCGGCACGGCAAGCCCATGGCGCTGCTGAACGTCGAAGGTTACTGGGACCGCATGCACCGCATGATCTGCCGCATGTCGTCCAGCGGATTCCTGCGCGAGCAGGAGGTCGGGACCCTCGCCTCCGTCGGCGACGCGGCCGGCTTCCTGGAGCTCGTACGGGACTGGGAGCCCCCGCCGCCGCGGTGGGGTTGAGGGAGAGATGAAGCCATGTCGGTACTGAACATGGAGAACGCGGCCGACACGGCTGCCGAAGTGACCGTGGTGGACGGCTACGTCCCGGTCATCGACCTGAGCTCGGCGAGGACGAGCGAGGCGGCGGACGGCCGGCTCGCCGCGGTGATCGACGAGGTGTGCCGCACCAGCGGCTTCCTCGTGATCGTCGGGCACGGCGTCGCGGAGTCCACCATCGCCGAGATGTACCGTGCCACCCGCGAGTTCTTCGCGCTGCCCGCGGAGGTCAAGAACGGCGTGCTGGCCGACCCGGCCGACCCGCTGATGCGGGGCTTCGGGCGCAAGGGCAGCCTGGCCGCCTCCAACGCCGACGCCGAGGTCGAGCAGGAGCGCGCCCTTCCGGACATCTCCGAGACCTTCACGGTCAACCGGCTGGGCGAGCCGGACGGCCGGCGGGCCCTGCCGGCCGACGCCGACGAGGCCCTCGCCACCCCGAACCAGTGGCCCGCGCTGCCCGGATTCGCCGAGGCGTACCGGAGCTACTACGCGGCGATGGAGGTGCTCGCCGACGACATCATGCGGCTCTTCGCCCTCGCCCTCGGCCTGCCCGCGGACTGGTTCGAGGACAAGATCGCGAACCACATGACCAACCTGACCGCGAACTACTACCCGGCGCAGCCCGAGCCGCCGGCCCCCGGTCAGCTGCGCAAGGGCGTCCACAGCGACTGGGGCAGCCTCACGATCCTCTACCAGGACCAGGGCGCCGGTGGTCTGCAGGTCCTCGACAAGGCGGGCGAGTGGCTCGACGTCCCGTACATCGAGGGCTCGTTCGTCGTGAACATCGGCGACCTGATGGCGATCTGGACGAACAACCGGTGGGTGAGCACGGTCCACCGGGTGGTCAACCCGCCGCGTGAGCTGGCCGGTCAGGAACGGTACTCGGTGCCGTTCTTCCACCAGCCCGCGTACGACGCGCTCATCGAGTGCATCCCCACCTGCGCGGGCCCGGACGACCCCGCCCGCCACGAGCCCGTCCGCTCCGGCGCGTACATCACCGGCAAGTTCAGCCGGGCGTACGGGAACTGACGCAATGAGCAGGTCTGTCCTGCTGCTCGGCGGTGCGGGAGGAGCGACGGCACAGGGCCTGCTGACGGCCGCGCGGTCGCTGGGTGTCCCGGTCCACCTCGCGACACACCGCGCCGGGGCCGAGCAGTCGGCGTACGCGGGTGTCGTCGTGGCCGATTTCCGACGGCCCGCGCAGGCCGTCGGCCGGCTCGCCGAGTACTGCCTCCGGCAGGGCATCGGCGGGGTGGCGGCCGACGGGGAGCCCCTGGCCCCGCTGGCCGCCTCGGTGGCCGACGTGCTCGGGCTTCCCGGTCATCCCCCGGGCGCGGCGGCCGCCGTCCGCGACCGCCGGCGGACGGCGCGGATCCTGCTGGCCCACGGGGTGCCGGGCCCGCGCACGCTGGCCGTCCGCGTGCCCGGGGCGGCCGAGACGCGGCGCCGGGCCGCGGGCCTCGGATACCCGGTCGTGGTGCGGCCCGCCGAGAGCCCCAGCGCGGCGGGCGCGGCCGTCGTGTGGAACGCGCGGGACCTCCCGGAGGTCGTACGGCGCGTCCTCGAACGGCGCGAGGACCCGGTCCACGGGACGACCCCCGCGCCGGTGGCGCTCATCCAGGAGTACCTGGAGGGGACCGAGTACCGCGTCGAGTCCGTGTCACGGGCCGGCCGGTTCGGGCACCTGGCGATGCTGCGGTCCGCCGACGAGGACGGCCCGGTGCGGCGGGCGGCCGGGTACACCCTGCCCTCCGGCCTGCCGGACGCCACCACCTTCGCGGTCCTGTCCGTGGTGGAGCGCGGCCTGGCCGCGCTCGGCCTGCGCGACGGGCTCGCGCACACGGCGCTCAAGCTGACGGCGGACGGGCCGCGGCTGCTCACCGTCGGCACCGCGGCCCCGGAGGGGCCGGTCACGCAGCTGATCGAGCACGCGACCGGGGTCAGCGCGGCCAGGGTGTACCTCCAGGTCGTCCTGGGCGAGCGGCCGGAGATCAGCCCCCACGGGCTCCGGCCCGCCGCCCTCCGCTACATCACCACCGCCCGGCACGGGGTCTTCCACGGACTGCGCGGAATGCTCTCCAGCCCGTACGTGGCGGCCGCCCGCTCGTACGTGGACCTCGGCGCGCGCGTGGGCGGCGGGCAGGACGGTCCGGCGGGCGGAGTCCGCACCCGGCTCGGTCACGTGATCGCCACCGCGGACGGTCCCGACCGGGCCGACGTACGGGCCGACGAGGCCCTGGCGGGGATCACCGCCCACGTCGGGGTCTGACCCGCCCTTCCCGCCACAGCGCGTCCCCCCACCCCCATCCCATTTCTCTCGAACCCATCCCTATCGAGCGTCAGCGACCGGAGGAACGACCATGAAGGGAACGCAGGGTCCGCTCCAGCGGATCCTCGGCATTGGCTGGCGGCTGCACGGTGACGGCCGGGCCCCGCGGCCCGGCGCGGCCGTCATGCCGGACGAGCGGCTCTCCTGGCCGCGCACGGTGGGCCTCGGGGCCCAGCACGTCGTCGCGATGTTCGGTGCGACCTTCGTGTTCCCCGTCGTGATGGGGCTCGACCCCAACCTCGCGATCATGATGTCGGGCATCGCGACCGTGGTGTTCCTGCTCGTGGTGCAGGGCAAGATCCCGAGCTACCTCGGCACGAGCGCGTCCTTCGTCGGCGCGGTCGCCGCGATCCGGGCGGCCGGCGGCAGCTCGGCGACCGTGACCGGCGCCATCCTCGTCGCGGGCCTGGTCCTCGCCGCGGTCGGCCTGCTCGTCCACTTCGCCGGGCCCGGCCTGGTGAACAAGGCCTTCCCGCCGGTGGTCGCGGGCGCCGTGGTGCTGCTGATCGGACTCAACCTGGCCCCGGTGGTGGCCGACATCTACTGGCCCCAGGACCAGTGGACGGCGCTCGCCACGATGGCCGTCGTGATCGCCGCCGGGGTCCTGCTGCGCGGGTTCTGGAGCCGTCTCGCGGTGCTCGCCGGCCTCGTCTTCGGCTACGTGCTCTCCTGGGTGCTCGACAAGACCCTCGGGCAGATCACCGCGCCCGGCCCCACCGGCGAGGTCACCACCCACGCGCGGGTCCAGCTCGACGCGGTCGCCGACGCCGACTGGTTCGGGCTGCCCACCATGCACGCGCCGAGCTTCAGCACCTCGGCGATCCTGCTCGTCCTGCCGGGTGTCATCGCGCTGCTCGCCGAGAACACCGGCCACTTCAAGGCCGTGTCCGAGATGACCGGCAAGGACCTCGACCCGGTCCTCGGCCGCGGCATCCTCGGCGACGGTCTCGGCACCGTGGTCTCCTCGGCGGTCGGCGGCGCGCCGACGACCACGTACGCGGAGAACATCGGCGTGATGGCCGCGACCCGCGTCTACTCGACCGCCGCGTACTGGATGGCGGCCGCGGCGGCCCTGGTCTTCGGCCTGTGCCCGAAGTTCGGCGCGCTGGTCGCCGCCACCCCGGGCGCGGTGCTCGGCGGCATCACGGTGGTGCTCTACGGGATGATCGGCCTGCTCGGCGCCAAGATCTGGATCAGGGCGGGCGTGGACTTCTCGGACCCGGTCAACCTGGTTCCGATCGCGGCCGGCTCGGTGCTCGGCATCGGCGGGGTCACCCTCCAGGTCACCGATACCTTCTCCGTCAGCGGCATCGCGCTCGGCACCCTGGTCACTCTGATCGGCTACCACGCCCTGGCCCTGGTCCGCGGCCCTGGCCGGACGGCCGGGACGAAGGACGCCGCGCCGGCCACGGAGACGGACGCCGTGCCGCAGGCCGCCGCCACGCAGGCCGCCACGCAGCCCGCCGCCACGAAGGCCGCCGTGATGTAGGTGTCCCCCCCCACCCCCACCACCACCACGGGCGGGGCGTGAAGTGATCAGCGGACCGAGGCCGCCGGCGCGGGCGCGGTTCCGCCTCATCGGAGGCCTCCCCGGCGGTC
>NZ_JBEYEI010000007.1:199735-345516 GCF_040633895.1 Streptomyces sp. NPDC007863 | reverse complement strand
TATCCCGCTACCTGGTGCCCGTATCCCGGACACGTCATCCCGCAGCCGGCTTCCCGGTCCCCGTTTCCTGTAGCGGGTGAAGGCCGGTACGGACCCCAGGTCCGTACCGGCCTTCACCGTCTCCACGCGCGCGTGGCCCCGCCCATCGCTCAGGCCACGAACGTCCTCGGCGGCTCCACGCCCGCACCCAGCCCCGACTCGACCAGCCGGGCCGCCGCGGCCAGCCGGACGGCGGCCTCCTCGGCGACCGGGCCGCCGACGGTGAACGGCAGCCGGACGTACCCCTCGAAGGCTCCGTCGACGCCGAAGCGGGGGCCGGAGGGGACGCGGACGCCGACCCGCTCGCCCGCCTCCGCCACCCGGGAACCGGAGAGCCCGCCGGTGCGCACCCAGAGCGTCAGACCGCCCTTCGGCACCTCGAACTCCCACTCCGGCAGCTCCCGGCGGACCGCCGCGACGAGGGCGTCCCGGTTCTCGCGCGCCTGCGCCCTGCGCAGGTCGACGGCCTTCTCCCAGCCGCCGGTGCGCATCAGCCAGTTGACGCCGAGCTGCTCCAGGACCGGGGTGCCCAGGTCGGCGTAGGCGCGGGCGGCGACGAGGGAGCGGATGACGTCGGGCGCGGCCCGGACCCAGCCGATCCGCATCCCGGCCCAGAACGCCTTGCTCGCCGAGCCCACGGTGAGGACGGTGGAGCCGGCCGGGTCGAAGGCGCAGACCGGGCGGGGCATCTCCACGTCCGCGTCGAGGTGCAGCTCGGTCATGGTCTCGTCGACGACCAGGACGGTGCCGGCCGCCCTGGCGGCCTCCACGAGACCCCGGCGCTGATCCTCGTCGGCGAGGGCGCCGGTCGGGTTGTGGAAGTCGGCGACCACGTACGCGAGGCGGGGCGCGGCCTCCCGCATGACCTGGCGCCAGCGGCCCAGGTCCCAGCTGCCGAGCCCCTCGCCCATGGCGACGGGGACCAGCCGGGCGCCCGCCTCCCGCATGAGCTGGAGGATGTTCGCGTACGAGGGGGACTCGACGGCGATCCGCTCGCCGCGCCCGGCGAAGAGGTGGCAGATGGCGTCGATGGCGCCCATCGCGCCGGTGGTGACCATGATCTGCTCGGGCATCGTCGGGATGCCCCGGGCGGTGTAGCGCTCGGCGAGCGTGGCGCGCAGCGCGGGGAGCCCGGCGGGGTAGTCGCCGTGGGTGTGCGCGTACGGCGGCAGTTCCTCCAGGGCGCCCTGGACGCTGCGGGTCAGCCAGGGCTCGGGGGCGGGCAGCGCGGCGCAGCCGAGGTCGATGAGGGAGCCGAGGGTCTCGGGCGGCAGCGGTTCGAGGCCGCGCGCGGGCAGCGGGTTGCCGGCCGGGACGGCGGTCCAGCTGCCGGCGCCGCGCCGGGACTCCAGGAAGCCCTCGGTGCGCAGCGCCTCGTAGGCGGCGGCGACGGTGGTGCGGCTGACGGTGAGGGCGAGCGCGAGTTCCCGCTCGGCGGGCAGCCGGGCGGCGACCGGCACCCGGCCCTCCAGGACGAGCAGGCGGATGCCGTCGGCGAGGGCGCGGTAGGCGGGCGGCTTCCGGGCGCCGGGGCCCGCGGGACGGGGCTGCTGCGCCTGGAGCTGCCGGGCGAGCTGGGCGGCCCCGACGGCCGAAGTCCACTGAGCCATGGAAATCAGTCCACCTTCCTCGAATTGGCCATGGTTGGCATCCGTTCTCCCGCCACAGAGTGTCATGGGTCGGTCCACTCACACCACAGCGGGCCGCGATCCACTGCCGAACACCACCCCAGGGGGGCACGTCCATGTCCATCGCCACCGGCTCGCACGGCCGGCATCTGACCCGCCGGCTGGTCCAGCTGTACGCCGGCCTCACGCTGTACGGGGCCAGCTCGGCCCTGCTGGTCAGGGCGGGGCTCGGCATGGAGCCGTGGAACGTGCTCCACCAGGGCCTAGCCGGGCTGACCGGGCTGACGATCGGGGTGGTGTCGATCATCGTGGGCGCCGTCGTGCTGCTGCTGTGGATCCCGATCCGGCAGCGTCCGGGCCTGGGCACGGTGTCGAACGTCTTCGTGATCGGCCTGGCCATGGACGGCACCCTGGCGCTGCTCCCGGACGGCCACGGACTCGTGGCCCGGATCTCCCTCATGGTCCTCGGCATCGTGCTGAACGGCCTGGCGACGGGTCTGTACATCGCGGCCCGCTTCGGTCCTGGCCCGCGCGACGGACTGATGACGGGGCTGCACCGGGTGACCGGCCGGTCGATCCGGCTGACCAGGACCCTGATCGAGGTGGCGGTGGTGACCACCGGCTTCCTGCTCGGCGGCTCGGTCGGCGTCGGCACGCTCCTGTACGCGCTGTCGATCGGCCCGCTCGCCCAGTTCTTCCTCCGCTTCTTCGCGGTCCCGGAGCCGCGGCCCGTCGACGCGGCCGTCACCCCGCGGTCACCGGAAGGCGCCATACTGCGGCGGTGACTCGCGTACGACACCCCTACCTAGACCACCCGCATCCGCTGCCCTTCGCCCACCGGGGCGGCACGGCGGACGGCCTGGAGAACACCGCGGCCGCCTTCCGCCGGGCCGCCGCGGCGGGCTACCGGTATTTCGAGACCGATGTGCACACCACCGCCGACGGCGTCCTCGTCGCCTTCCACGACGCGACCCTGGACCGGGTGACGGACACCGCCGGCCGGATCCGGGACCTGCCGTGGGCGGCGGTGCGGGAGGCCCGGGTGGCCGGCAAGGAGCCGCTTCCGCTCTTCGAGGACCTGCTCCAGGAGTTCCCCGAGGCCCGCTGGAACGTGGACCTGAAGACCGAGTCGGCGCTGGCCCCCCTGGTGGACCTGATCGCCCGCACCGACGCCTGGGACCGGGTCCTGGTCAGCTCCTTCACCGAGGCCCGGATCGCTCGCGCCCAGCGCCTCGCGGGCCCGCGCCTGGCCACCTCGTACGGCGTGACCGGCGTCGCGGCGCTGCGGCTGCGGTCGCTCGGCCTGCCGGCCCCGCTGCGGGCCGGCGCGGTGGCGGCGCAGGTCCCGGAGACGCAGGGCGGGGTGCGCGTGGTGGACCGCCGTTTCG
Source organism: Streptomyces sp. NPDC007863 (assembly GCF_040633895.1). Classification (NCBI taxonomy): domain Bacteria; kingdom Bacillati; phylum Actinomycetota; class Actinomycetes; order Kitasatosporales; family Streptomycetaceae; genus Streptomyces; species Streptomyces sp. NPDC007863. The sequence continues at coordinate 342,461 of NZ_JBEYEI010000007.1, read as the reverse complement.
TCCGGGCGGCGCACGCGCGCGGCCTCCAGGTGCACGTGTGGACCGTGAACGATCCGGAGCGCATGGACTCTCTCCTCGACCTGGGGGTCGATGGCATCATGACCGATCATCTGGAGACGCTGCGCGAGGTCCTCACCGCCCGCGGGGCATGGACCTGAGGGCGAGCGGGCGTCCCCGGGACGGGGACGAGCGAGGGGGGCGTGCGGCCGTGACCGCCGAGACGACCGGGCCCGAGGGGCCCATCACCGATCCGGCCGAGCGCAGACGGGAGCAGCGCGGCTGGTACTTCTACGACTTCGCCTGCTCCGTCTACTCGACCAGTGTCGTGACCGTGTTCCTGGGTCCGTACCTGAACGAGCTGGCGAAGTCGGCGGCCGGCGGCGGGACGCACGTGTACCCGCTCGGCATACCGGTGCACGTCGACTCGCTCTTCGCCTACGCGGTGTCCCTGTCGCTCGTGGTGGCCATCGTCGCGATGCCGCTGGTGAGCGCGGCGGCCGACCGCTCGGGCCGGAAGAAGCCGCTGCTCGCGGCCGCCGCCTACATCGGCGCGGGCGCGACGACCTGCATGTTCTTCCTGAAGGACGACCGCTATCTGCTCGGCGCCCTGCTGCTGGTCGTGGCGAACGCCGCGCTCGCGGTGTCGATGATGCTCTACAACTCCTACCTGCCGCAGATCTCCGAGCCGGAGGAGCGGGACGCGGTCTCCTCGCGCGGCTGGGCCTTCGGCTACACCTCGGGCGCGCTGGTCCTGGTGCTCAACCTGGTCCTGTACTCGGGCCACGAGTCCTTCGGCCTGTCGGCGGGCGAGGCGGTCAGGATCTGCCTGGCCTCCGCCGGGCTCTGGTGGGGCGCCTTCGCGCTGATCCCGCTGCGGCGGCTGCGCGACCGGCGGCTGCCGCCCTCCGGGGAGGCGGCGAAGGGCGACGGGACGGGCGCGGTGGGGGCCGGGTGGCGCCAGCTGCGGGCGACGCTCGTGGACATGCGCAACCACCCGAAGACGCTCGCCTTCCTGCTCGCCTACCTGGTCTACAACGACGGGGTCCAGACGGTGATCTCGCAGGCGGCGGTCTTCGGGAAGAACGAGCTGGGCCTGGAGCAGACGACGCTCATCACGGCGGTCCTGCTGGTGCAGGTGCTCGCGGTGGCCGGGGCGCTCGCGATGGGTCGGCTCGCCCGGACGCACGGGGCCAAGCGGACGATCCTGGGCGCGCTGGTCGTGTGGACGCTCATCCTGCTGGCGGGGTACTTCCTGCCCGCCGGGGCGCCGGTCTTCTTCTACTGCCTGGCGGCGGCCATCGGCCTGGTGATGGGCGGGACGCAGGCGCTGTCGCGCTCGCTGTTCTCGCACACGGTGCCGGAGGGCAAGGAGGCGGAGTACTTCTCGGCGTACGAGCTGAGCGACCGGGGACTGAGCTGGCTCGGCCCGCTCGTGTTCGGGCTCGTGAACCAGCTGACCGGAAGCTATCGAGCTGCCATCATCTCCCTCGTGATCTTCTTCGTGGCCGGATTCGTCCTCCTCGCGCGGGTGCCGGTGCGCGAGGCGGCACGGGAGGCGGGGAATGTCGTACCCGAGCGAATTTAGACGCGGAAGTGAAAGGCCGGTAGTGTACGCGTTTGGCCTGCCAGGCGGACCGTTACTGCGTGCTGCTTTGGTGAAGACCACGAGTCACATCTGCCGCCAGATGTGACAAATCGGGCACTGGTGGGTACAACAAGGGGCGGCACGACGGGCGACGCATTACCCGGAACGGGAATCTTTCTCGCCGACCGGACGTTGACCGGATGACGACGACAGCGACACCTGTCCTGTGGGCGACAAGCCCGGGAGGCACGATTCATGAGTGAGCGAGCTCTTCGCGGCACGCGCCTCGTGGTGACCAGCTACGAGACCGACCGCGGCATCGATCTGGCACCTCGCCAGGCCGTGGAGTACGCATGCGAGAAGGGCCATCGTTTTGAGATGCCCTTCTCGGTGGAGGCGGAAATTCCGCCGGAGTGGGAATGCAAGGTCTGCGGAATCCAGGCTCTCCTGGTGGACGGCGACGGACCCGAGGAGAAGAAGGGCAAGCCGGCGCGTACGCACTGGGACATGCTCATGGAGCGGCGTACCCGTGAGGAGCTGGAGGAGGTCCTCGCCGAGAGGCTGGCCGTCCTGCGCTCCGGCGCCATGAACATCGCGGTGCATCCGCGCGACAGCCGCAAGTCCGCCTGACGGACGACCGGCGAGAGCAACGCCGAGGGGCCCGGTACACGATCCGTGTACCGGGCCCCTCGGCGTTGCCGCACCCGCACGTACGCGGAAGCCGTACGTACGCGGGGCGGGGTCAGGGCATCAGCGGCGGGCGGCGGTCGTCGGCGGGGCCGTACGGCCCCTGGGGGGCGTCGTCACGGATGACCTCACCCTGCACGACCTTCCCGTCCGGGCGGTGCATACGGGCCTGCTGGAAGGCGTCCTGGAGGCTGCCGGGAGGTGCGGCGGCCATCCGGCGCTCGACCACCCGCTCCGCGGCGCGCCCGAGGGCCGTCCGCACCGGGGGCACGAGCAGCAGCAGCCCGGCGGCGTCGGAGAGGAACCCGGGGATCATCAGGAGCAGCCCGCCGAGCATCAGGAAGCCGTTGCGGTCCTCGGCGCCCTTGCGGTCGGCCGCGGCCGGAGCCGTACCGCTCTGGGCGGCGGCCTGGGCCTGCTGGAAGGTGGAGGTGAGGTTGGCGAAGGCCCGGCGCCCGGCCCGCTTGATCACCACGGTGCCGAGCACGGCGCCGCCGATGAGCAGGAGCAGCACGGTCAGCCCGCCCGCCGCGTTCGCCACGACGGTGAGCAGCCAGATCTCCAGGACCAGCCAGGCGGCCAGGCCCAGCGGCAGCAGGGTGCGCGCCCGGGAGCGCCGGGGAGCGGAAGAGGACGGTACGCCGGTCGTCATGCGCTCCAGTGTGCCTGGCACCCCGGAAAAACGTCGTAAGGAAAAGATCAGCCCGGCCCCCGCGGGGGCCGGGCGTCCGCGACGTCAGGCGTTCTTGCGGCCCAGGGCCTTGGAGAGCTTCTCGGCGCGGGCGGTGACGCCCCAGCCGGTGACCCGCCACAGCGCCTCGACGACGATGTTCCGGCTCATCTTGGAGTCGCCGATCTCGCGCTCGACGAAGGTGATGGGGACCTCGACGACGTGGAAGCCGGCGGCGACGGCGCGGCGGGCGAGGTCGACCTGGAAGCAGTAGCCGGCCGAGGCGACGTCCTCCAGGCCGAGGCCCTCCAGGGTCTCTTTGCGGAAGGCGCGGTAGCCGCCGGTGACGTCGCGGATCGGGACGTCGAGCATCAGGCGGGAGTACAGGCTGCCGCCGCGCGAGATGAACTCGCGGGACTTCGGCCAGTTCACGATCCGGCCGCCGGGCACCCAGCGGGAGCCGAGGACCAGGTCGGCGCCCTTGAGCGCGGTGAGCAGGCGGGGCAGCTCCTCGGGCTGGTGGGAGCCGTCGGCGTCCATCTCGACGAGGACCTCGTAGCCGTTCTCCATGCCCCAGCGGAAGCCCGCGAGGTAGGCGGCGCCCAGCCCCTCCTTGCCCTTGCGGTGCAGGACGTGGACGTGGTCGTCGTCGGCCGCGAGCTCGTCGGCGAACTTGCCCGTGCCGTCGGGGCTGTTGTCGTCGGCGACGAGGATGTGCGCCTCAGGGACGGCCTCCCGCACCCGCGCGACGATCGGCCTGATGTTGTCCGCCTCGTTGTAGGTCGGAATGATCACCAAGGCCTTGCCGAGCGGGCCGTAACGCCTCACGCCACCGTCGTTCACTACTGCCCCTTCGGATACAGACACAGGCCCCCACCTTAGCGAGGTCTTTGACGTGGTCTGGTCCTGCGGGGTGTGAGACGTGCGACCCCGGCGCGGAGTGCGGTGCGGGGCCCGACGTCCTTCGGTCCGACCCGGGACCCGCCGGCTGCGGATCGACACAAGGCCGTTGTCTACTGAACGTCCGGGCCCCACCCGGGTCGCACCTTCCGCCGGTGAAACCTTCCCTCGCGGCCGAGGCGCGGGCGGCGGTCGGCGCGGGCGAGGAGGCGTGGTCCGGTCGGACGTCCTGTGGTGGACGCGGGAGAACCTACCGGGCCATGACGGTCGGCTGTCAACACCCGTTTGACCTGCGGGGTTCCCGAGAAGCCGCAGGCCGGGCGGGGAGATCCGCAGGTCGGGGACGAACCCGTGGTGCGTACATCCGGGTGGTCGTCAACCGCACATCACTCGTTCGGCCGTACGAAAACCGTCTGTCCGTACACCACCGTCCGCAGGCAGACGGGGAGGTCGACCCCGGGGGTCAGATCGGGCAGACCGGGCGTACCGGACCTGGGGTCGGTGGACCAGCGGGCCACCCGGTCGTCGGGCGCCTGGACGACCAGGTCGCCGGTCCGCCAGACCGCGTAGTCGGCGGGCGCGCCCGGCACCAGGATGCCCGCGTCGTCCCGGCCGACCGCGCGCCAGCCGCCGCGCGTGTGGGCGGTGAAGGCGGCCCGCACCGAGATCCGGTGCTCGGGGGTGCGGTGGAAGGCGGCGGCCCGGACGGTCCCCCACGGGTCGAGCGGGGTGACCGGGCTGTCCGAGCCGAAGGCCAGCGGCACGCCGGCCCGCAGCAGGGCCGCGTACGGGTTGAGGGTGCGGGCGCGCTCGGCGCCGAGCCGCTCGGCGTACATCCCGTCCTCGCCGCCCCACAGGGCGTCGAAGGCGGGCTGGACGGAGGCGGTCAGACCGAGCTCGGCGAAGGCGGCGACCGTCTCGGGGGTGAGCATCTCGGCGTGCTCGACGCGGTGCCGGGCGGCCCGGACGCGGGCCAGGCCGAGCTTCTCGGAGGCGGCCCTGACGCCGTCCACCACGGCGCCGACCGCGGCGTCGCCGATGGCGTGGAAGCCGGCCTGGAGCCCCGCCTCGGTGCAGGCGACGACGTGCGCGGCGACCGCGGCGGCGTCCAGGTGGGCGGCTCCGGTGTGACCGGCGGAGTCCGCGTACGGCTCGTGGAGGCAGGCGGTGTGCGAGCCGAGGGAGCCGTCGGCGAAGAGGTCGCCGGCCGCGCCGAGGGCGCCGAGCGCCCGGGCCCGCTCGATGTCCAGGTCGGCCCAGTAGCCGACCACCCGGGGGCCGGGCTCGCCGCGGGCGAGGTCCAGGAGGCCCGTGAAGTCGTCCTCGGAGGAGATCTGCGGCCCGCCGCACTCGTGCAGGGTGCCGATGCCGAGGGAGGCGGCGTGGGCGCGCGCGGCGCGCTGCGCCTCGGCGCGCTGGGCCGGGGAGACGGCGGCGAAGGCCGCCGCCCGCACGGCGTGGTGGGCGTCGCCGGTGAGGGGCGCGCGCCCCTCGTGGAAGCCGTCGAGCTCCCGTACGCCGGGGACGAGGTCGAGCAGCGCGGTGGTGACGACGGCCGAGTGGACGTCGATCCGGGTGAGGTAGAGCGGACGGCCGCCGGTGAGGCCGTCGAGCTCCTCGCGGGTGAGCGGGCGCCGCTCGGGCCAGCGGGAGGCGTCCCAGCCGTGCCCGATGAGGATGCGGTCCCCGGGGCGGGCGGCGGCGTGGGAGCGGATCAGCTCCGCCGCCTCGGCGAGCGAGGCGGCGGAGGAGAGGTCGAGGCCGGTGAGGGCGAAGCCGGTGGCCGTGGTGTGGACGTGGGCGTCCACGAAGGCCGGGGTGACGAGCGCGCCCTCCAGGTCGATCACCTCGTCCACGCCGGAGGCGAAGGCGTCGGCGGCGCCCTCCTCGCCGACCCAGGCGATGTGACCGCGCTCCACCACCATGGCGGTGGCGAAGGGGTCGGCGGGGCTGTGGACTTCTCCACCGCGCAGCAGCACGGTGCGGTGTTCGCCGGGAATCAGGCTTTCGCTCATGCGACCAGGCTAAATGCGGGGCGGCCTGGCTTCGTACGGGGTGGACAGGACGACGGTGGTGCGGCTGGAGACGTGCGCCTGGGAGCGGATCCGGCTGAGCAGGTGCTCCAGCTCCAGGGGCGTGGCGACCCGGACCTTGAGGATGTAGTTCTCGTCACCGGCGACGCTGTGGCAGGCCTCGATCTCGGGGATGTCGGCGAGCCGGTCGGGAGTGTCGTCGGGGGCGCTGGGGTCGAAGGGTTTGACCGAGATGAACGCGGTCAGCGGCAGGCCCACCGCCTCGGGGTCGACGACGGCGGCATAGCCGCGGATGACTCCGCGCTGCTCCAGCCGGCGGACGCGCTGATGCACGGCCGACGTGGACAGGCCGGTGGCCTTGCCCAGGTCGGTGTAGCTCATGCGCCCGTCCTTGACGAGCAACTCGACGATCTGACGATCCAGCTCCTCCATGCGCCGACCCTATTGCGCCGAAGGGTCCCGGGCCCAGCCGGGAGGGAGCCTTATAGCCCGCTATGGGCCTTCACGGGGCACCTGCGACAGGCGTGTGACGAACGCCACAGGTTTGCCAGGGGCATCCGCGTCCCGCTCACGATTATGCGGAGTTCCGTATGGGAAGGGCTTGCTGTGGTCCCGGCCGCACAGTATCGGCCGACCGGTCCGAGGGGGAGATTCTCCATGCAGGAGCCCGTTGATTCCGTCGAGCCGTCAGACGAGCTCGACGCGTACGACACCTTTGAGATGTACCGGGTGGTGTGCCCGGAGTGCGACCAGCCGATCGCGCTGCTCGCCGACGAGGACGCGCTGCCCGAGCACGCGCTCTGCCCGTCGCCGTGGAATCCCTTCACCCTGACGGTCTGCCCGGGCACCGGCATGGCCGCGGACGAGACGGACTCCGCCGACGCCGAGGCGGGCGTCCAGGAGCAGGACACCGCGCTCCTGCTGACGCTCCCCCAGGGGCTCGACTGGCGGACCCAGCCGTTCTCGCACATCGGCGGCCCCGGCTCGCGGCCGATCCGCGCGGCGCAGCTGCGCCGCGCGGCCTGACGCCCGGGCCCTAGTCCCCGTCGGTCCAGTAGCTTCCCCGCACCATCGCCGCGAGCGTGGCGTGGTGCAGGATCAGCCGGTCGGGGTCCGCGGGGACCTCGACCTCGCCGAAGTACGCCTGCCGGTACGCGATCCTCAGCATCACGATCGCGTGCCGCAGCGCCGCGTACAGGGTGTGGAACTCCATCGCGCGCGGGGTGTGCCCGGTCAGTTCGGCGTACCGCCGCTCGACCGCCTCGCGGCGCAGGAAGCCGGGCAGGCCCGGCTGGCCGAAGCCCACGGTCAGGTCCTGGAAGAAGCGGTGCAGGTAGACGGTCCAGCCGAGGTCGACCTCGCGGGGCGCGCAGGCCGCCATCTCCCAGTCGAGGACGGCGGCGGGGACGAAGCCGTCGTAGACGATGTTCCCGATCCGGGCGTCGCCCCAGCACAGCACGGCCGGACCCTCGTCGTCCGGCCACAGCTCCTCCAGGCGCGCGAAGGCGGCCTCGATGAGCGGTGAGGGCGCGAGCCCTTCCACCACCCAGGCGTAGTAGGCGCGTTGGGCGTCGACGTGCCGGCGCAGCGCGCTCCCCTCCCCCTCGGGCAGCAGGAACGCGGCCTGCTCGACCGGGAACCGGTCGTGGAGGCGGGCCAGGATTCCCACCGACTCCGCCTCCAGGACGGCCCGTTGGGCGTCGGTGGCGGCGTGCAGCCAGTTCCCCTCGTACGTGTAGGGCATGACGTCCGGCGGGACGCGTCCCTCGGCGCGGGCCATCACGAAGAAGGGCGCGCCGAGCGGCTCCGGGTCCTCCTCCAGCCACAGCACGCGCGGCACGGGCACGTCGGTGTGCTCGGCGACCAGCCCCATCACCCGGTGCTGGCGGGCCATGTCGTAGACGGGGAAGACGGTGTACGCGGCGGGGTCGGCGGCCAGCCGCAGGGCGCAGCCGCGTACCGGGGCGTCCGGGTGCTCCAGGTCGAAGAGCAGCGTCTCGCTGGACATCCCGTTGGAACCGGGCACGGCGAGCCCGGAGACGGTGGCCCCGGGCAGCCGGCGGCCGAGCCACTCGGTGAGCCGCGCGGCCAGCTCCTCGGGGTCGCGGGTGGTGGTGCGGGGACGGGGGGCGGTGGCCATGTACCTCTCCTCAGGGCGCGGTGGAGGTGAAGTCGGCGAAGCCGCTGGGGTCGTGGCGGCCGAAGGAGCCGTGCTCGAAGATGCCGTGGCCGGTGCGGCCGTCGAGGGTGAAGCGGGCGGAGTGGTCGGTGACGCCGTACGCGGCGAGGGGGTGGGCGGCCGGGTCGGAGAGGTCGTAGACGCGCCGGTCGGTCCAGTCCCGGCCCCGCCAGGTGCCGTGCTGCCAGTCGTCGGCGGGCGGGTAGCCGGCGCCGACGGCGAGCGGGGAGGAGGCGAGGATCTCGACGCCGATCTCCAGGGGCTTGCCGGTCGCGGGTTCGGTGAGGCGGACGACGGCGCTCTCGGGGTGGCGGGTGCCGGACCGGTAGGCGATCTCGGTGCGCGGCCAGCCGAGTTGGGCGTCCCGCTGTCCGTCGCGGACGAGCTGCGCCTGATTGAGGGTGCGGTAGCCGTCGGCGTCCTCCTGCGCGACGACCATGACGAAGCGGTCGTCGAAGCGCATGGGTATCCAGAGCCAGTGGAAGCCCTCGGGGCGCCACTCGGCGGCCCGGCCGGGCTCTTCGCCGGGGATCGGGCGGACTCCCCAGCTGCGGTCGCGGGTCCCGGTCCACTCCCCCGCCGTGACCTCGAACCGCTCGCCGCCCGCCGTGATCGTGCCCGCGCAGTGCCCGGCCTGGACGAAGCGGCGGCCTTCGAGGGTGAGCCGGCCGCCGGTGCGCTGGAGGTGGTGGGGCTCCCAGAGGGCCGGGAAGTCGCCGGTCCAGGTGAGGTCGAAGGAGAGCCCGTCGGGGTCGGCGGGGTCGGCGGCACAGCTCAGGGTGAAGCGGCGGAGGGGTTCGTCGACGGTGATCCGCAGCGGGCCGACCTCCAGGCGCATCCGGTCGTCGCCCAGCGCGTCGGAGGCGCGGACGGCGTGCAGCCGGTCGCCGGTGCGCAGGGTGGCGTAGGCGTCGACGACCCCGGTGTTGGGGTAGACGCCGAGCCCGGCGATGAGCAGGGCGCGGCCGGCGTGGTCGAAGACGTGGAAGATGCAGCGGTCGTAGGCGTTCCGGTCGCCGCTGACGTGGTGCTTCATCGACAGCGGGGCCTGGTGCACGGGGTATTCGTCGAGCGCGACGGGCCGGTCGTCGTCCACGGCTGACCTCCTGGTCCTCGAAGAGGATCTGACGGTACGTCAGGCATCGCGGCGGGGACCAGAGGCGTGCGCGGGGCGCGGGAGCGGGTGCGCCGGGCGGGCGCCCGGACAGCGGCGCGGGCGGGGGCGCGGGCGGGGCGCGTACGGCGGCACGGGGAGGGGCGCGCATAAGGGCCGGATAAGCGACGGGTAGGGCGCGAACTGGCGCTCGAATCCGTCGAGCGGTGACCCGGCGACCCCGGGGCGCGTTGGTCCGGGCATGACCACGCTGTACTCCACACCCAGCGGAGTCGGTCGGCATCGGCAGACCGAACCGCGCGGTGAAGAATCGGTTCTTCACTGGATCCCGGAGGCCCCGGGCCCCTCAGACCCCGCCTCCGACGGCACCGCGCCGGCACCGGAGGCACCCCCGCCCAGCCCGACCCCCACGGTCGTCGCCCCCGCCCCCGCCCCCGTGCCGGTGCCCGCGCCGGTCCCCGTACAGGTCCACCCCGACCCGCCGATCTACCAGGCGCTGTACTCGCTCTGGGCCAGCCAGGGCCGCACGCTGCCCGGGCGCCGGGACCCCGAGTGGGCGCGGCTCGCCGCGGGTCCGGTCTGGGCCGACCGGACCGTCCGCGTCAGCGGCGTCCTGGTCGCCCCGGGCGGCGGGGCCCGCTGACCGCCCGCCGGGTCACATGAGGCCCGCGCGGGTGACGAGGACGGCGAGCAGGACGACGAGGGTCCAGCCCAGGACGTGCTCCAGGAGCTCGGGACCCCGGTCGTCCTGGGGCCCTCCGGTGCGCGTGCGCGAGAACAGACGGGCCGCGAAGGTGGTGGTGGCGCTCATGCCCACCACCATGGGCCAGACCCCCGTCCCCCCACCAGAGACGTCCCTCACACCCGCGCCCGGCCCCCGGACGGCTCAGAGCACGCCCACGGCCTGAAGCGCCTTGCGCTGGGCGGGAGTCGGCCGGTCGGGGAAGTACAGGTAGCAGACCCCGCCTGTGCCGGACACCACTTTCCCGCTCGCGTTGTACCGCTTCGTCCGCAGCCAGATGTTCTCCCACTCGCGGCGGCGGTAGACGCGGCGGACGGCGTCGTTGGTCGGGGACGCGGGGTCGTTCGCGATCACGTCGCCGTCGGGGGTGAAGCCGATGACCGTCATCAGGTGGCCCGCGGTGCCGTAGCCGGCGCCGGTCAGTTCCTCCTTGCGGAAGGACTGGGAGGTGATCGCCGGGATCCCGGCGCGGATCAGGGTCTCCAGGTCGGTGAGCGAGCGGAGCCGGGTGACCACGGCGTTCAGGTCGGGGTAGGCGGCGGCGTAGGCGGCGTTGAAGGGCCAGTTGCCGCAGCCGGAGTACTGGTGGTCGTAGGTGGAGCGGGCCGCGTGGCAGACCTGGGGGTCGGCGTAGTCCGGGTTCACCCAGGCCAGGTCGGCCGCGGAGGGCTCACGGCCCCAGTACTCGACGATCATCTGCGAGGAGGTCGGGCTGCACCAGGCCTCGCCGCCGTTGTCGTACTCGGGGTACTGGCCGACGTGGGTGTTCTGCGAGTAGCGCGGGACGGTCAGCTCACGGGCGAGGCCGGGCACGGAGGCCGGGACGGTGAAGCGGTCCGGGACGTCCGAGGCCATCGCGCCGAGCCGCCACACCGTGGGGGTGAGCGTGGTGCCCGGGCGGCGGTGGAGGGTGAGCCGGAGGCGGTACGAGGCGAGGCGCAGGCCGCTCGCCGGGTCGTCGACGGCGAAGGTGTCGGTCCAGACGGTGCTCCGGCCGTCGGTCTGGTCGTCGACGGAGGTCCGCTTGATGTCCGTGTCGCCCGAGGCCCAGCGGCCCATCACGAACCACGGGGTCCGCGTGCCGTCGGAGTAGGTGCCGGACAGCTCCACCTGGATCCAGGTGCCGGCCGGCGTGCGGGCGTTCCAGGAGGCGATCACCTCGGTGGCGGGCACCGCCGGGGTGTGCTCGGGCGAGGTCCAGCGGGCGTACTCCCACGCGGAGGTCGTCCCGGTGTGCGGGTCGGTGTAGTCGGTACGGCCCAGGGGCGCGTCCAGGACCAGGCCGGGGCGGAGCCCGGCGACGGGCCGGGTGCCCTCGGCGGTCCCGGAGCGCCAGTCGGTGAAGGTCGACCAGAAGCGGTTGGCGACGGTCCCGGCGGCCGCGGCGGCGGTGTCCGCCTCCGCGTCACCGGGTTCGGCCGCCGTCGCGGCCGACACGGCTCCCGCGGTGCCCGCGGCGGCCGCGAGCGCCGCGGCGAGGACGGTCCGGCGTGAGGCTGATCCGGGCATGGCGAGGACCCCCAGTCGAGGACGGGACGGCGATCGGACGGGGCTGCGCGGGCCCACTATCCCGGCTCCGCGGGGCCTTCGCCAGCACTTCGGCCCGCGTCGCCGCCACCGACATGGGTGCAGACCACTGACGGCGGCACCGCGCTGACCTGCGCGGGCGGCCCTGACCTACCCTGGGCCGCATGAACGACCTCGACCGCGCGGCCCGCGCGCTGCGCCGGCTGCCGCCCTCCCTCGGCCCGGTGCGGCTGGTCGCGGTCGACGGCCACGCCGGCTCTGGCAAGTCCACCCTCGCCCGCCGGCTCGCCGCCGCGCTCGGCGGCGCGCCCGTGCTCCGGCTCGACGACCTCGCCACCCACGAGGAGCTCTTCGCCTGGACGGACCGGCTGCGCGCCCAGGTCCTGGAGCCGCTGGAGCGCGGCGGGACGGCGCGCTACCACCCGTACGACTGGAATCTGCGGAGCTTCGGCCCCGCCCGCCCGCTGCCCCCGGCGCCGGTGGTGCTCGTGGAGGGCGTGGGCTCCGGGCGGCGGGCGCTGCGGCCGCACCTGGCGTGGCTGCTGTGGATGGAGCGGCCGGCCGGGGCGTCCTGGGAGCGTGGGCGGCACCGGGACGGACCGGAGCAGGCGGAGTTCTGGGACGGCTGGGTGGTGGCGGAGACTCGCCATTTCGCCGAAGACCCGTCGCGGCCCTTCGCCGACACCCTGGTACGGGAGCGGGGAGAGGGGTACGACTGGCTTCCCGGGCCCTCTGTGACGGCGGGCGCGGACCAGATCATCACCCACCGTGACGGCCTGATGGCGGTGGACTGAGTCCCCGGAATTCCGCTTCCGCAAGTGCCTCAAGGGCGCTTGACCCCGGGGGCTTACAGGTCTTACGTTCTCAATGTGCGGCTTTTCACCAGCCGCCGCGGACACGAAGCCCCCGGTTGTTCCCCCGTGATCGGGGGCTTCGTTCCGCCCTCCTCACCCTCGCCGGGCCCTTCCCCACCGCCCGCGCTCACCCAGGGTCACCGATTCCGGATCTTGCGCTTCTCCTTAAGCCCACCCCGCCTGCGCAGGTACGATGCCCGCAGGTGCGGTCAAATCCCGTCCATACGCCGACGGTTGTGGGGGACCCGATGGACATCGGCACGCAGGGCGCACAGGCCCCCGCCGAACTCGCCTGGCTGCGCGGAGTGGACGCCTACACCATGGGCGCCTATCCGCAGGCCGAGGAGGAGTTCCGGGCCGCGGTGCGGATCGATCCCGGCATGGCGGACGCCTGGCTGGGGCTCCACGCCCTCCGGGTGGACACCACCACCGCGCTGCTGCGCATGTACCGCAACCGCGAACGCTTCGGCGAACAGCGCGCCCGGCACCGCCGCACCCTCAACTCCTGGTACTGGCTGGGCTGGTGGGTGCAGCCGGTCCTGGAGAGCCCGCGCGACCTGCTGCTCGCCCACGCCTCGCACTGGCTCGACGGGCGGCACGTCCCGGAGCTCGACCGGGCGCTCGCCGAGCTGCCGCCGGTCGACACCGACCCGCAGGTCCGCTTCCTGCACGCCTGCCGCTCCTACCTGGTCAAGGACTGGGACCAGCTGGTCCGGCTCACCGAACAGCTCGTGGACGACCCGCTGCTCGGCATCGAGGCCGGCCTCTTCGGCGGCATGGCCCGGGTGCGCCTGGAGATGTACGGGCAGGCCGAGCCGCTGCTCTCGGCGGCCCTGATGCGCTGCCGCAGCGAGCAGCCGCAGCGCAAGGAGCTGCGCTACTGGCTCGCCCGCGCCCACGAGGGCACCGGCCGCAGCGCCGCCGCCCTCCCCCTCTACCGGGCGGTGCACCGCGTCGACCCGGCGTTCATGGACACCGCCGCCCGGCTCGCCGCCATCGCCGAGTACGACGGCTTCGACGGGCTCGACGGCATGGACGAGCAGGCCGGTCTCGCCGCCGTCGCCCTCGGCACGGTCGGCGCGGGCCCCGGGCAGGACGGCACGGACACCGCCGCCGGTCCCGAGACGGAGCCCCTGGCCCCCGGCGGCGACGGGCTGCGCCGCTCCCCCGACCCGGTGCCGCCCGGCGCGCCGGCCGCGCCCCCGGAGGTCGTACGGCACAGCTCTCCGGTGCCCGCGCAGCCCGGGCCGCCGCGCTTCCCGGCCGGGCCGACCGATCCGGTCCTGCTCGCCGAGGCGCTCGCCGAGCTGGAGGGCATGGTCGGACTCGAACCGGTGAAGCGCCAGGTGAAGGCGCTCTCGGCGCAGTTGGAGATGGCCCGGCTGCGGGCGGGGCAGGGGCTGCCGGTGCAGCCGCCGAAGCGGCACTTCGTCTTCTCGGGGCCGTCCGGCACCGGCAAGACGACGGTCGCCCGGATCCTCGGCCGGGTCTTCTACGCGCTCGGCCTGCTCGGCGGCGACCATCTCGTGGAGGCCCAACGGGCCGACCTCGTCGGCGAGTTCCTCGGCCAGACGGCGGTGAAGGCGAACGAGCTGATCGACTCGGCGGTCGGCGGGGTGCTCTTCGTCGACGAGGCGTACGCGCTCTCCAACTCCGGCTACAGCAAGGGGGACGCGTACGGCGACGAGGCCCTCCAGGTGCTGCTGAAGCGGGCCGAGGACAACCGCGACCACCTCGTCGTCATCCTTGCGGGGTACCCGGAGGGCATGGACCGGCTGCTCGCCGCCAACCCCGGGCTCTCCTCCCGTTTCACCACCCGGGTCGACTTCCCGTCCTACCGCCCGCTGGAACTGACCGCGATCGGCGAGGTGCTGGCCGCGGCGAACGGCGACGGCTGGGACGAGGAGGCGCTGGAGGAGCTGCGCTCGATCAGCGGCCACGTCGTCGAGCAGGGCTGGATCGACGAGCTGGGCAACGGCCGCTTCCTGCGCACCCTGTACGAGAAGTCCTGCGCCTACCGGGACCTGCGGCTCTCCGGCTACTCCGGCACGCTGACCCGCGAGGACCTGGCCACCCTGCGGCTCGGGGACCTCATGCAGGCGTACGGGGAGGTGCTGTCGGGCCGCGGTCCGGCGGACCGCGGCCCCCAGCAGGAGCCCCCGTTCTGAGCCGCCCCTCGGACCGGCCCTAGGCGGGGGCGGGGGCCGGGCTCAGCCGGTGCGCGGGGTCGCGGACCTCGCCCACCAGCATCTCCAGGACGTCCTCCAGGGCGACGAGGCCGAGGATCCGGCCGGAGGCGTCGGCGACCTGCGCGAGGTGGGTCGCCGCCCGGCGCATCACGGTGAGGGCGTCGTCGAGCGGCAGCTCCGCGCGGAGCGTCGCCATCGGGCGCCACAGCTGCTGCGGCACGGCCCGCTCCCGCTCCTCCAGGTCCAGCACGTCCTTCACGTGCACGAAGCCCATGAAGACGTCCTGGTGGCGGCCCTCGCCGCGGACCGGGAAACGCGAGTAGCCGGTCCGTACGGTCAGCTCCTCGATCTCGCGGGGGGTGACCGACGGCGGGACGGTGACGAGCGCCGCGGCCGGGAGGAGGACGTCGGTGACCGGGCGGCTGCCCAGCTCCAGGGCGTCTTCCAGGCGCTCCTGCTCGGCCGGGTCGAGGAGGCCCGCCTGACCGGCGTCCTCGACGAGGCGGCCCAGCTGCGCGCTGGTGAAGACGGCCTCCACCTCGTCCTTCGGCTCGACCTTGAAGGCCCGCAGGACCACGGCCGCGCAGGCGCCCAGGGCGGCCGTCACCGGCCGGCAGAGCCGGGCGAAGGCGACCAGGGTGGGGGCGAGCAGGAGCGCGGTCCGTTCGGGAGCGGCCATCGCGAGGTTCTTCGGGACCATCTCGCCGATGACGAGGTGGAGGAAGACGACCACGGCGAGGGCGATCAGATAGCCGAGCGGATGGATGAGCCCGGCCGGCACGCCGACGGCGTGGAAGGCCGGTTCGAGGAGGTGGGCGACGGTCGGTTCGGCGACCGCGCCGAGGGTGAGCGAGCAGACGGTGATGCCGAACTGCGCGGCGGCCATCATCCGCGGCAGGTTCTCCAGGCCGTACAGCACCTGCTTGGCGCGGGCCCCGCCGAGCGGCTCGATCTGACTGCGGCGGACGGAGACGAGCGCGAACTCGGCGCCGACGAAGAAGCCGTTGGCCAGGACGAGGAAGAGGGCGAGGAGGAGCTGGAGGGTGCTCATCGGACCGCCTCCGCCATCGGCACCGGGGCGGTGCGGACGATCCGGACCCGTTCGGCCCGGAAGCGGTCGACCCGGCGGACCGAGAGCCGCCAGCCGGGCAGTTCGGCCCGGTCGCCGGGGGCCGGGATCCGGCCGAGGAGGTCGGCGACGAGCCCGGCGACGGTCTCGTACGGGCCGTCCGGCACGTCGAGGCCTATCCGGCGCAGGGTGTGGACCCGGCAGGAGCCGTCGGCCTCCCAGGCGGGGCGGCCGTCCTCGGCGGGCGCGGCGGCCAGCTCGGGGCGGGCGTCGGCGGCGGTGTCGTGCTCGTCGCGGACCTCTCCGACGAGCTCCTCGACGATGTCCTCCAGGGTGACCACGCCGGCCGTGCCGCCGTACTCGTCGACGACGACGGCGATCGGCTGCTCGCGCCGCAGGCGCTCCAGGAGGGCCTGGACGGGCAGCGACTCGGGGACGAGGAGCGGCGGGACGGCGATCCGTCCGACCGAGGTCCGCGGGCGGGCGTCGGGGGCGACGGCGAGCGCGTCCTTGAGGTGGACCATGCCGACGACCTCGTCGATGCGGTCCCGGTAGACCGGGAAGCGCGAGAGGCCGGTGGCGCGCGTGAGGTTGAGGACGTCGGCCGCCGTGGCGTCCCACTGGAGGGCGCTGACCTTCACCCGCGGGGTCATGACCTGCTCGGCGGTGAGGCCGGCCAGGGACAGGGTGCGGACGAAGAGGTCGGCGGTGTCCTGTTCGAGGGCGCCGGCCCGGGCCGAGTGCCGGGCGAGGGATTCCAGCTCGCCGGGGGTGCGGACCGAGTCGAGCTCCTCGGTGGGCTCGACGCCCAGGGCGCGGACCAGCCCGTTGGCCACCCGGTTGAGCAGGGCGATCACCGGCCGGAAGACGGCGGAGAAGCGGCGCTGCGGGGCGGCGACGAAGCGGGCGACCTGGAGCGGCCGGGAGACCGCCCAGTTCTTGGGCACCAGTTCGCCGACGACCATCTGCACGGCCGAGGCGAGCAGCATGCCGATCACCACGGCGACCCCGGAGACGGCGCCCGGGGGGAGCCCGGTGGCGGTCAGCGGGGCGTGCAGCAGGCCGGCGAGGGCGGGCTCGGCGAGCATGCCGACGACGAGCGAGGTGAGGGTGATGCCGAGCTGGGTGCCGGAGAGCTGGAAGGAGAGCTCCCGCAGCGCCGAGACGACGGTGCGGGCGCGCCGGTCACCGGCGGCCGCGGCCCGCTCGGCCTCCGCGCGCTCGACGGTCACGAGACCGAACTCGGCGGCGACGAAGAAGCCGTTGGCGAGGATGAGGAGGAAGGCTGCCAGAAGGAGCAGCAGGGAGACGATCATGCCGCCGCCTCGGGGGACGAGGGGGCGGCGCATGTACTACCGGACGATCCGTCCATTGCCGGAGGGAGTCACTCCTCGGGTCGAAGGATGGCCTCGCCGGCCGCCGGCGGCGGCCCTGCACACGCGAGGCGGTGGCGCACCCGGCGCCACCGCCTCAAGAGTAGTCACGCGAACGCCCCGCGTGGCAGGGGGGACGCCCCGGATGGGGGACGGCTTCGGGGTTCCCCCGGAGGCCCGGACCGGGGCTCAGGCCGCCTCGACTCCGGCGCCCCGGCTGTCCGCGAGGGCCCGCAGGGCGCGGGCGTCCCTGATGGCGGCCTCCTTGGCGATGCCGGGCTGGATGCCGAGGGCCGGCAGGCTGGTGCCGTCGCTGAGGTCCAGGAAGACCCAGGGGTCGCCGGGCCGGAGGTTGACGCGGAGGATCTCCGCCCAGGCGAGGCGCCGGGTGCGGGTGATGTTGACGACCGTGACGCCCTCGCTGTCGGCGACGACCTTGGGGCGGCTGAGCATCACCAGGACCGCGAGGAAGAGCACGGCGGTGAAGACGAAGGCCATCCGCTCCCCCGATCCGAGCCGCTCCAGCAGCAGCGCCACGGCGGTGATCGCCGCGAACATGGCGACGCCCACGGTCAGCAGGACGGCGCGGGTGCGGCCCGGCCGGAAGGTGACCGGAAGGGCGGGCGTGGACGACTCGGACATCGGGGTACCTCGGTGCCTGGAGTGGTGCGGCGGGGATCAGAGACGGCAGGCGTGGATCGCGGTGGTGAGGATCGCGCGGGCGCCGATCTCGTACAGGTCGTCCATGATCCGCTGCGCCTCCTTGGCGGGGACCATCGCGCGGACGGCGACCCAGCCCTCGTTGTGCAGCGGGGAGACGGTGGGCGACTCCAGGCCCGGGGTGAGGGCGACGGCCTGCTCCAGGTGCTCGGCGCGGCAGTCGTAGTCCATCATCACGTAGCTGCGGGCGACCAGGACGCCCTGGAGGCGGCGCAGGAACTGCTGGACCTGCGGGTGGTCGGTCTCGGCGCCGTGGCGGCGGACGACGATCGCCTCGGACTTGAGGATCGGCTCGCCGATGACCTCCAGGCCGGCGTTGCGCAGGCTGGTGCCGGTCTCGACGACGTCGGCGATGACCTGGGCGACGCCCAGCTGGATCGCGGTCTCGACGGCGCCGTCCAGGTGGACGACGGAGGCGTCGATGCCCTGGTCGGCGAGGTGCTTGGCGACGATGCCCTCGTAGGAGGTGGCGATCGTCATGCCGCCGAAGTCCTCCGGGCCCTTGGCGGTGCCCGGGCGGGTGGCGTAGCGGAAGGTGGAGCGGCCGAAGTTCAGCGCCAGGATCTCCTCGGCGCTGGCGCCGGAGTCGAGCAGCAGGTCACGGCCGGTGATGCCGATGTCCAGCTTGCCGGACGCCACGTAGATGGCGATGTCCTTCGGCCGCAGGTAGAAGAACTCGACCTCGTTGTCGGGGTCGATGACCACCAGTTCCTTGGACTCCTTGCGCTGGCGGTAGCCGGCCTCATGGAGCATGGCCGACGCAGGTCCGGAGAGGGAACCCTTGTTGGGGACGGCGATGCGCAGCATGGGGTGGGCTTCCTTTGCCTGGGAGTGGTGGGAAACGTGGGGTGCGTGCTCAGGGGTGGGCCGTACTCGGGACGGACCGCGCTCAGAGGTGGGCGTAGACGTCGTCGAGGGAGATCCCGCGCGCGACCATCATCACCTGGACGTGGTACAGCAGCTGCGAGATCTCCTCGGCGGCGGCTTCCTTGCCCTCGTACTCGGCGGCCATCCAGACCTCGGCGGCCTCCTCGACGACCTTCTTGCCGATGGCATGGACGCCCTTGCCGACCAGCTCGGCGGTGCGGGAGGTGCTGGGGTCGCCGTTGGCGGCCTTGAGCTGGAGCTCGGTGAAGAGCTCTTCGAAGGTTTTGTTCGCCATGATGTCCTTAGGGTACGGGTTCACCCGCGGGCCCCGTCGTCAGGGTTCACTCCGTGGACTTCCGCCACGGCTCGCTGACGGACCGGAGGATGGTGGCGGTGGCGACGGCGGCGGTGACCGCTTCGTGGCCCTTGTCCTCGTTGGACCCCTCCAGGCCGGCGCGGTCCAGCGCCTGCTCCTCGTTGTCGCAGGTCAGCACGCCGAAGCCGACGGGAACCCCGGTGTCGATCGAGACCTGCACCAGGCCCTGGGTGACGCCCTGGCACACGTAGTCGAAGTGGGGGGTGCCGCCGCGGATGACCACGCCGAGGGCGACGACCGCGTCGTAGCCGCGCTCCGCGAGGACCTTCGCCACGACCGGCAGCTCGAAGCTGCCGGGGACGCGGAGCAGGGTGGGCTCGTCGATGCCGAGCTCGGACAGCGCGCGCAGGGCGCCGTCCACCAGTCCGTCCATGATCTTCTCGTGCCACTGGGCCGCGACGACCGCGACCCGCAGGTCGCCGCAGTTCTTCACGCTGAGGACGGGTGCGCCCTTGCCGCTCATGGTTCTCCTAGCCGGTGTGGTGTCGTACGGGGGTGGTTACTGGTTGCCGCAGGTGGGGGCCGGGGAGCCGTCGAGCCAGGGGAGGTCGTGGCCCATCCGGTCCCGCTTGGTGCGCAGGTACTGGAGGTTGTGCTCGCCGGCCGTCACGGGCATCGGCTCGCGGCCCTCGACGGCGAGACCGTGCCGGGTGAGGGCCTCGATCTTGTCGGGGTTGTTGGTCATCAGGCGGAGGCTGCGGACGCCGAGGTCGCCGAGGATCTGGGCGCCGGCCGCGTAGTCGCGGGCGTCGGCGGGCAGGCCCAGTTCGAGGTTGGCGTCGAGGGTGTCGCGGCCCCGCTCCTGGAGCTCGTACGCGCGCAGCTTGGAGAGCAGGCCGATGCCGCGCCCCTCGTGGCCGCGGAGGTAGACGACGACGCCGCGGCCGGCCTCCTGGATGCGGTCCATGGAGGCCTGGAGCTGGGGGCCGCAGTCGCAGCGCAGCGAGTGGAAGACGTCGCCGGTGAGGCACTCGGAGTGGACCCGGACGAGGACGTCGTCGCCGTCGCCGATCTCGCCGTGGACGAGGGCGACGTGCTCGACGCCGTCGACGGTGGAGCGGTAGCCGTAGGCGGTGAAGTCGCCGTGGGCGGTGGGGAGGTGGACCTCGGCCTCGCGGCGGACGGTGGGCTCGGCGGAGCGGCGGTAGGCGATCAGGTCCTCGATGGAGATGATCGTCAGACCGTGCTTGCGGGCGAAGGGGACGAGCTCGGGCAGGCGGAGCATCACCCCGTCCTCGCCGGCGATCTCGACGATCGCGCCGGCCGGGCGGAGGCCCGCGAGGCGGGCGAGGTCGACGGCGGCCTCGGTGTGCCCGGGGCGGGCGAGGACGCCGCCCTCGCGGGCGCGCAGCGGGAAGATGTGGCCGGGGCGGACGAAGTCGGTGGAGTCGTGGCGGCCGCTCGCGAGCATCCGGAGGGTGGTGGCGCGGTCGGCGGCGGAGATGCCGGTGGTGACGCCGTGCTCGGGGCCCGCGTCGACGGAGACGGTGAAGGCGGTCCGCATCGACTCGGTGTTGTGCGCGACCATCTGCGGGAGGTCGAGCCGCTCCAGCTCGTCGTGCTCCATGGGAGCGCAGATCAGGCCGCGGCACTCGCTCATCATGAAGGCGACGACCTCGGGGGTGGCCTTCTCCGCGGCGATGACGAGGTCGCCCTCGTTCTCGCGGTCCTCGTCGTCGACGACGACCACCGGGCGGCCTGCGGCGATGTCGCTGATCGCCTGCTCGACGGGGTCGAGGGCGAGGCTCTCATCGAAATCCCAGGGGTTCATGCGGGGGCTCCTTCCAGGACGGGGGTGCGGGACCGGAGCCACCAGTCGCGCATGCCCCACAGGACGAGGGCGAAGTAGACGACGTAGACGAGGCCGGAGAAGGCGAGGCCGCTGCTGAAGGCGAGCGGGACGCCGACGAGGTCGACCAGGAGCCAGGCGAACCAGAACTCGACCAGGCCGCGGGCCTGGGCGACCATCGCGACGAGGGTGCCGACGAAGATGTACGCGTCGGCCCACGGGCTCCAGGAGAGCGACGGGTAGAGGGTGAAGAGGCCGCCGACGGCGAGGGTGCCGAGGAGGGCGCCGCCCGCGAGGAGGCCGCGCTCCTTCCAGGTGGCGAAGCGGACGGCGATGGAGCCGTCCTGGGCCTGCTGCTTCCCGCGGTTCCACTGCCACCAGCCCCAGGCGGCGACGCCGATGACGAGGAGCTGCTTGCCGACGCCGCCGGCGAGGTCGGCGGAGGCGTAGGCGCCGACGAGGATCAGGCCGGAGAGGAGCTGGGCGGGCCAGGTGAGGATGGAGCGGCGCCAGCCGAGGGCCAGGGCTATGAGGCCGATCGTGTTGCCGATCATGTCCGACCAGATGATGTGCTGGTCGAGGACGGTGAACGCCTCGGAGTTGAGCCAGTTCACTTGCCGTTCTCCTGTGCGTCCGTGCCGAGCAGCCGCTCGACGTACTTGGCGATGACGTCCACTTCGAGGTTGACCGGGGCGCCGGGCTGCTTGAGGCCGAGCGTGGTGAGGTCGAGGGTGGTCGGGATGAGGCTGATGGTGAACCAGTCGTCGCCGACCTCGACGACGGTGAGGCTGACGCCGTCGACGGTGATGGAGCCCTTCTCGACGACGTAGCGGGCGAGCGGGGCGGGGAGGCCGACCTTGACGAGCTCCCAGTGCTCGGAGGGGGTCCGCTCCAGGATCGTGCCGGTGCCGTCCACGTGGCCCTGGACGATGTGTCCGCCGAGGCGGCCGCCGACGGCCATGGGGCGCTCCAGGTTGACCCGGGAGCCGACGGCGAGGGCGCCGAGGCTGGACCGCTTCAGGGTCTCGGCCATGACGTCGGCGGTGAACTCGCCGTCGCCGTGCTCGACGACCGTGAGACAGACACCGTTGACGGCGATGGAGTCGCCGTGCTGGGCGCCTTCCGTGACCAGGGGACCGCGGAGCCGGAAGCGGGAGGCGTCCTCCAGCTGCTCGACGGCGACGACCTCGCCCAGTTCTTCGACGATTCCGGTGAACACGGTCAGGCTCCCTTGAGGGTCGGGACGGCGGTGATGCGGATATCGGATCCGATGTGTGCGGTCTCGGTGATGTCGAGGCGCCACGCGCGCGTGAGGGTGGTGATTCCGGCGTCGGCGAGGGCGTGCGGGCCCGCGCCGAGGAGGACCGGGGCGAGGTAGCCGACGACCTGGTCGACGGCGCCCCCGGCGACGAAGGCGCCCGCGAGGGTGGGGCCGCCTTCGAGGAGGACGGAGCGGATGCCGCGCGCGTACAGGTGGGCGAGCAGCTCGTCCACACCGACCCGGCCGTCGCGCAGCGGCAGCCGGAGCAGGTCGACACCGGGCAGGTGCCGGGTGTCGGCGTCCTCGCCGACGACCAGCAGCGTGGGCGCGGCGTCGTCGAGGATCCGGGCGGTGGGAAGGAGCTGGGCGCGGGTGTCGAGGGCGACCCGCAGCGGCTGGACGGCGCCCTCGACGCCGCGGACGGCGAGGTGCGGGTCGTCCGCGCGCAGCGTCCCGCCGCCGACCAGGACGGCGTCGGCCTCGGCGCGCAGCCGGTGGACGTCGGCGCGGGACTCGACGGAGCTGATCCAGCGGGAGGTGCCGTCGGCGGCGGCGATCCGGCCGTCGAGGGTGGCGGCGTACTTCCAGCGGACGAAGGGGCGGCCGGTGCGGACGGAGGTGAGCCAGGCGGTGTTGCCCGCCTCTGCCTCGTCCTCCAGGAGGCCGCCCGTGACCTCGACGCCGGCCGCGCGGAGGGTGTCCGCACCGCCGGTGGCCTGCGGGTTCGGGTCGGCGACGGCGTACACGACGCGGGCGATCCCGGCCTCGATCAGGGCCTGGGCGCAGGGGCCGGTCCTGCCGGTGTGGTTGCAGGGTTCGAGGGTGACGTAGGCGGTGCCGCCGCGGGCCTCCTCGCCGGCCGCGCGCAGGGCGTGGACCTCGGCGTGGGGGCCTCCGGCGCGCTGGTGCCAGCCCTCGCCGACGACCCGTCCGGAGGCGTCGGTGACGACGCAGCCGACGACGGGGTTGGGGCTCGTGGCGCCGAGTCCGCGGGCGGCGAGCTCCACGGCGCGTCGCATGGCGGTGATGTCGGCCTGCCGGTCCACCGGGTCCTCCTGCCTCTTCGGGCACGGACTCCGGGGCCTGTCGATGACGACAGAGAGCGGGTACGACGGCTGCGCAGCAGGTGTGCCGATACGGCCGGAGGTCCACGGGTGCGCCGACGCGAAACGCGGCCACCAGCGGACGTACGGCCGGCACACCCCTGTCAGGGGTCGCCCGCCGCGCACTGCCTCCCATCCGGACTTTCACCGTCGGTCCAGGAATTTCACCTGATCAACCGGCCGCTGGCTGCGGACGGGTCGCGGACTATACCGCCGGTTCGGAATTACACCGACCCCGGAGTGCGCTGCTGCTGATACACGGCCAGTGTGCCACGCCTTGTCAAAGGTCATGCACACGATCTCTGTGCGATGACTCACAACGACCTTCCGGAACGTTCATATGGTCCAGACCTATTGACGCACTGGTCTAGTCCTCTTAATGTCCGTGTCACCTCCGAGGCACGGTCCGCCGGTGTGCGCACACCACGGACCCAACACGTACCACCCCCTTGTTCGTTGCGTGTTTTTTGACCTCCCCGAGGAGGACCAGATCGTGCTGTCCCCCACGACCAAGAGAGCGTCGCTGCTCGCGTCCGGTGCCGCCGTCGCCGGACTGCTGCTCAGCTCGCTCGCCGGCGGCGTCTCGTACGCCGCCGACAACGAGTCCTGTCGCCCCGACGGCCTGTACAAGACGCCCGGCGTCGACGTGCCCTACTGCTCGGTGTACGACACCGAGGGCCGCGAGAAGATGGGCGCCGACCACCAGCGCCGCGTCATCGGCTACTTCACGGGCTGGCGCACCGGTAAGAACGGCGAGCCCGCGTACCTCGCCAACAACATCCCGTGGGACAAGATCACCCACATCAACTACGCCTTCGGCCACATCGGCGGCGACAACAAGCTCTCGGTCGGCACGGACGGCCCGAACAACGCCGCCACCGGCATGACCTGGCCCGGCGTGGCCGGCGCCGAGATGGACCCGGCCCTCCCGTACAAGGGCCACTTCAACCTGCTGAACAAGTACAAGAAGCAGCACCCCGACGTGAAGACGCTGATCTCGGTCGGCGGCTGGGCCGAGACCGGCGGCTACTTCGCCGACAACGGCGACCGGGTGAACTCCGGCGGCTTCTACTCGATGGCGACCAACGCCGACGGCTCGGTCAACCAGGCCGGCATCGACACCTTCGCCACCTCGGCGGTCGACTTCATCCGGAAGTACGGGTTCAACGGCGTCGACATCGACTACGAGTACCCGACCACCATGAAGGACGCGGGCAACCCGCTCGACTGGACCTTCGCCAACGCGCGCCGCGCGGGCCTGGTCCAGGGCTACGCGGCCCTCATGAAGTCCCTGCGCGAGAAGCTGGACACGGCCGGCGCCGCCGACGGCAAGCACTACCTGCTCACCGTCGCCGCCCCGTCCTCCGGCTACCTGCTGCGCGGCATGGAGACCTTCCAGGTCCAGAAGTACCTGGACTACGTCAACATCATGTCGTACGACCTGCACGGCGCCTGGAACGAGTACGTCGGTCCCAACGCCTCGCTCTTCGACGACGGCAAGGACGGCGAGCTCGCCGCCGCCAACGTCTACGGCTCCTCCCAGTACGGCGGCATCGGCTACCTCAACACCGACTGGGCGTACCACTACTTCCGCGGCTCCATGCCGGCCGGCCGCATCAACATCGGCCTGCCCTACTACACCCGCGGCCACAAGAACGTGCAGGGCGGCACCGACGGCCTCTGGGGCAAGGCCACCGCGGCCACCTGCCCGGCCGGCGCCGGCCTGACCAAGTGCGGTGACGGTGCCGTCGGCATCGACAACCTGTGGCACGACAAGGACACCGCGGGCAAGGAGTCGCCCGCCGGCTCCAACCCGATGTGGCACGCCAAGAACCTGGAGAAGGGGATCGTCGGCGACTACGTCACCCAGTACGGTTTCCCGGCGAACACCACCCTGACCGGCGCCTACGCCCGCAAGTACGACTCGACCCTGGTCGCGCCGTGGCTGTGGAACGCCGAGAAGAAGGTCTTCCTCTCCACCGAGGACGAGCAGTCCGTGGCCGCCAAGGCCGACTACGTGGTCGACCGCGGCATCGGCGGCACCATGGTCTGGGAGATGGCCGGCGACTACTCCTGGAACGCCGCCAAGGGCCAGTACGAGATGGGCTCCACGCTCACCTCGCTGATGTACGACAAGTTCAAGGCCGCCGCCCCGTACGGCGCCAAGACGTCGAACAAGGCGCTGCCGGCCCAGGCCGTGAACATCGAGACCGCCTTCACCGAGTTCAAGCTGGGCGACTCGAACTACCCGATCACCCCCAAGGTGAAGATCACCAACCGGACGAACACCACGCTGCCCGGCGGCACGGAGTTCCAGTTCGACTACGGCACCTCGGCCCCGGCCAACGCCTCCGACCAGTCCGGCTTCGGCACCAAGGTCATCAGCAGCGACCACACGGGCTCCAACGTGGGCGGCCTGAAGGGCGACTTCCACCGGGTCTCGCTGAAGCTCCCGGCCTGGCAGACCCTGGCCCCCGGCGCGACGGTCGAGCTCTCCTTCAACTACTACCTGCCGGTGTCCACCCCCTCCAACTGGACGGTGAACATCAACGGCACCACGTACGCCCTCGCCGGCGACCTGGCGCGCGGCACGACGACGGTGGAGCCCGGCACGGGCACCACGCCGCCGACCACCCCGCCCACCACGCCGCCGACGACCCCGCCGACCACTCCCCCGACCACCCCGCCGACGACGCCGCCCGCGGGCTGCGCCGCCCCGGCGTACGTGGCCGGCCAGGTCTACAACGCGGGCAACGAGGTCTCCCACAACGGCCACCAGTGGAAGGCCAAGTGGTGGACGCAGAACGAGGCGCCCGGCACCACCGGTGACTGGGGCGTGTGGCAGGACCTCGGCGCCTGCTGACCCACCCCCTCCGCAAGACCCCCGGCGGCGGTCTCACGGCCCTTGGCCGCCGCCGGGCCGCACGCTCCGCGCCGCGCCCCCCTGTCCGGGGCGCGGCGCGGTCGCGTTCCCGCCCCCGGGAGGTCACGCTGGAACCATGGGCACGATCCTGGTGACCGGTGGCACGGGGACGCTCGGAACGCCCGTCTGCGAGCGGCTGCGCGCGGACGGCCACGAGGTGCGCGTGCTCAGCCGGCACTCACCGCCGTACGCCGTCGACCTGCGCCAGGGCGGACCGCTGCTCGACCGGGCGGTCGACGGGGTCGACGCCGTCGTCCACTGCAGCAACATCCTCCGCGGCGACAAGG
Source organism: Streptomyces sp. NPDC007863 (assembly GCF_040633895.1). Lineage (NCBI taxonomy): Bacteria > Bacillati > Actinomycetota > Actinomycetes > Kitasatosporales > Streptomycetaceae > Streptomyces > Streptomyces sp. NPDC007863. The sequence continues at coordinate 316,213 of NZ_JBEYEI010000007.1, read as the reverse complement.
AGGCCGCCCGCCTCCTGCTCGACGCCGCGCGGCGGGCCGGGGTGCCGCACCTGCTGTACATCTCGATCGTCGGGGTCGACCGGGTGCCGCGCCGGTACTTCCGGACCAAGTACGCGGTGGAGCGCATGATCCAGGCGTCCGGCATCCCCTGGACCCTGCTGCGCGCCACCCAGTTCCACGACCTGATCCTCCAGCTGCTGCAGCTCCTCGCCAAGCCGCCCGTGATGCCGCTGCCCAAAGGAGGTCCGGGTCCAGCCGGTGGAGGTGACCGAGGCGGCGGCACGCCTCGCCGAGCTCGCCGCCGGGCCTCCGGCGGGCCGGGTGGAGGACCTGGGCGGCCCCGAGATCCGTCCCTTCCCCGACCTGGCCCGCGCCTATCTGCGGGCGACCGGACGCACGCGCCGGCTCGTGGAGCTGCCGCTGCCGGGCGGGGTCTACCGGGAACTGCGGCGCGGCGGGCACCTGGCGCCGGACCGGGCGGTGGGCCGGGTGACCTTCGACGAGTTCCTCACCCGGCGCTTCGGCACTCCCTAGGTGCGCGAGAACAGCTCGTCCTGGGCCGCGTCCCGTGCCCCGAGCAGGGCGCCGCGGAGCACGGCCGCGTCGCCGAGGGCGGTGGCGCGGACCTCGGTGCGGAGCGGTGAGAGGGCCGCGAGTGCGGCCTCCACGCGGGCGGCGAGTTCCGGGCCGCCCTGGTGGCCGGTCTCGCCGCCGAGGACCACGCAGCCCGGGTCGAGGACGGCGGCGACGGCCGCCGCGCCGACCGCGAGCCGGCGGGCGAGGGCGTCGAGGAAGGGGCCGTGGCCCGAGGTGAGCGCGCCGGCCGGGTCGAGGCCGTGGTCGGCGGCGAGGGCCCCGACGGCCGCCGCGCAGGCCAGCTCGTGGAAGCCGCCGTCGCAGCCGGTGGCCGAGGGCAGCCCGGAGGTGCCGGGCACGGGCAGGAAGCCGATCTCGCCGGCGCCGCCGGAGGCCCCGCGGCGCAGCCGTCCGCCGAGGACGACGGCGGCGCCGATGCCCTGGCCGAGCCAGAGCAGGACGAAGTCCTCGCGGTCCACCGCCGCGCCCTCGCGCAGCTCGGCGACGGCGGCGAGGTTGGTCTCGTTCTCGACGAGCACCTGGGCGGGGAGCCGCTCCTGGAGGACGGCGACGAGCCGGCGGTGCCAGGCGGGCAGTCCGGTGGAGTCGCGGAGCTCCCCGGTGGCCGGGTCGATGAGGCCGGGGGCGCCGACGGCCACGGAGTGGAGCCGCGCGACGCCGGCCTCCTCTGCGGTGCGCTCCAGGAGGGAGACGGCCAGGTCGACGGCGGGGCCGGTGCCGGCGTCCTCTCCGACGGGGGCGGCGGCCTCGGCGAGCGGGGTGCCGAGGAGGTCGGTGACGGTGACGGTGACCGAGCGGGTGCGGATGTCGAGCGCGGCGAGGTGGGCGCGGTCGGCGACGAGTCCGTACAGCTTGGCGTTGGGGCCGCGGCGCTCGGCGCCGGCCTCGCCGACGACGTGCACGAGGCCGGAACCGCTGAGCCGCTCGACGAGGTCGGCGACGGTGGGCCGGGAGAGCCCGGTGAGGGTCTTGAGCTGGGCTGCCGTCAACGGGCCCTCGTCCTGGAGCAGACGCAGGGCGAGCCGGTCGTTGAGGGCCCGGGCGGTGCTCGGGGATGCGGCCATGCGGTGATCCTCTCAGACGCTTCCCCACCGTCTTCTCTCCGGACCACTATTTATCAGGCAGGGTTCCTGATAGTTTACCGCCACACCAATTCGACCCGGGGAGGACCCATGGCGGCGGAGACCGTCCTCAGCTCCGAACGGCTCCGGCGGGCCCGCTTCGCCGTCGCCGCCGTCTTCTGCGTGCACGGCGCCGTGACCGGCAGCTTCGCGACCCGGATCCCCTGGATCCAGGAACACGCCGGGGTGAGCGCCGGCCAGCTCGGCCTCGCGCTCGCGTTCCCCGCCCTCGGCGCCTCCCTCGCCATGCCGCTGGCCGGCCGGATCAGCCACCGCTTCGGCGCCCGCACCGCCCTGCGCGGCCTGCTCACCCTGTGGACCCTCGCCCTCACCCTGCCCTCGCTCGCCCCGAACATCTGGGGCCTGTGCTCCGCGCTCTTCGTCTACGGCGCCACCGCCGGCATGTCCGACGTGGCGATGAACGCGCTCGGCGTCGAGACCGAGAACCGGCTCGGCCGCTCGATCATGTCCAGCCTGCACGGCATGTGGAGCGTCGGCGCTCTGCTCGGCTCGGCGGCCGGCACCGTCGCCGCCCACCTCGGCGGCGACGCCCGCCTCCACCACCTGATCGCCGCGCTCGTGCTCACCGCCCTCGGCCTCGCCTGCTGCCAGTACGTCCTCGACCCGGCGCCCACCGAGGAGGAAGAGGCCCCGCCGCGCTTCGCGCTGCCCCCGAAGTCCGCCCTGGTCATCGGCGCGATCGGCTTCTGCGCGGTCTTCGCCGAGGGCGCCAGCCTCGACTGGTCGGCCGTCTACCTCCGCGACGAGCTGGGCGGCTCCGCCGGGCTCGCCGCCGCCTCCACCACCGCCTTCGCGCTGACCATGGCCGTGGCCCGGCTGATCGGCGACCGGGTCGTGGACCGCTTCGGCGCGGTCCGTACCGTACGGGTCGGGGGCGTGGCCGCCACCCTCGGCGGGATCATGGTCGTCCTGGCCCCGAACTCCGCCGTGGCGATGGCCGGATTCGGTCTCGTCGGCCTCGGGGTCGCGGTCGTCGTGCCGCTCGCCTTCGCCGCCGCCGCGCGCAGCGGCCCGAACCCGAGCCAGGCCATCGCGGGCGTCGCCACCATCACGTACACCTCCGGTCTGATCGCCCCCTCCGCGATCGGCGGCATCGCCGACGCCACCTCGCTGGTGTTCTCGTTCGGCCTGGTCACCGTGCTCGCCTTCGGCCTGGTCCTGGGCGCGGGCGTGCTGCGGACCGCCCCGCGGGCCGCCTCGGCCGCGCCGGCCGGGACCGACGCGGCGAAGAGCGCGGGCCCGGTCGGCTGAGCCCGCCCGGGGGCGCGGCGGCGCCCCCTCCCCGGCCGGTTCCGGCGCATACCATGTGGCTGATCTTTTGCGGCCCCGACGCGGCCGCCGGAACCGGAGAACGGGAGCGACCTCATGAAACTCGGCGTGCGCTGGACCCTGCACGGGGACGGGAGAACGCCCGCCCCCGGGGCCGTCGTCCGCCCCGACGAGCGGCTCTCCTGGCCCCGTACCGTCGGTCTCGGCGCACAGCACGTGGTCGCCATGTTCGGGGCGAGTTTCGTCGCCCCCGTGCTGATGGGCCTCGACCCCAACCTCGCGATCATGATGTCCGGTTTCGCCACGGTCATCTTCCTGCTCGCGACGCGCGGCACCGTCCCCTCGTACCTGGGCTGCTCGCTCTCCTTCGTGGGCGTCGCCGCCGCCATCCGGGCCTCCGGCGGCAGCAGCGCCACCGTGACCGGCGCCGTCTTCGTGGTCGGCGCGGTGCTCTTCCTCGCCGGTCTCGCGGTACGGAAGTTCGGCGCGCGGATCATCCACGCGGCGATGCCCCCGGTGGTCACCGGCGCCGTCGTCATGCTGATCGGCTTCAACCTGGCGCCCGTGACGGCCTCCACGTACTGGCCGCAGGACCAGTGGACGGCGCTCCTGGTGATGCTCTTCACCGGTCTGGCCGTGGTCTGTCTGCGCGGCTTCTGGTCGCGGATCGCGATCTTCCTCGGCCTGATCTTCGGCTACGTCCTCTCCTGGGTCCTCGACCTGGTCTTCGGCAAGATCCACTCGATGTCCCCGAGCGGCCAGGTCACCGACCACTGGCGGCTCGACCTCTCCGCCGTCGGCGAGGCCGACTGGATCGGCCTGCCCGCGCTGCACGGCCCCAGCTTCGAGTGGTCCGCGATCCTCGTCGCGCTCCCCGTCGTCATCGCGCTGATCGCCGAGAACGCCGGCCACGTCAAGGCCGTCGGCGAGATGACCGGCGACGACCTCGACGACAAGCTGGGCACCGCGATCGCCGCGGACGGCGCCGCGTCCATGCTGTCGACCGCGGTCGGCGGCCCGCCGAACACCACGTACTCCGAGAACATCGGCGTCATGGCCGCCACCCGCGTCTACTCCACGGCCGCCTACTGGGCCGCCGCCGGCTTCGCGCTCCTCTTCGGCCTCTGCCCCAAGTTCGGCGCGGTCGTCGCCGCCATCCCCGGCGGCGTCCTCGGCGGCATCACCGTCATCCTCTACGGCATGATCGGCCTGCTCGGCGCCCAGATCTGGATCAACGCCAAGGTCGACCTGCGCAACCCGCTCAACCTGGTCCCGGCCGCCGCCGGCATCATCATCGGCGTCGGCGGCGTGAAGCTGACCTTCACCGACACCTTCGAGCTCGGCGGCATCGCGCTCGGCACGATCGTCGTCATCACCGGCTACCACGTGCTGCGCGCCTTCGCCCCGGCCCATCTGAAGAACCAGGAACCGCTCCTGGACTCGGGCACCAGCTCGTACGAGACGGGCTCCGGCGACACGGCGAAGAACTGAGGTATTCGCCCGTTCCGGCGAAGCCGGGCCCCGGAGGCTCCCTCCCGGGCCCGGCGGCTGGGAGTCTGCCCCCATGGCGCAGACCCAGTGGACGGATGAACGGCTCGGGCAGTTCGTGGCGGTCGACCCCGTCGTGGACCGGATGCGGTCGCTGCGGGCGGCCTGGCACCCGGGCGACGGGGTCGCCGTCTTCAACCGGGTGTACCTGACGGTCACCGAGGAGATCGGCCACGCCCTGGAGGCGGGCGCCTTCGGGGACCGGCGGGCGGCGGCCACCCTGGACGTGCTCTTCGCCGAGCGCTACCTCGCCGCCGTCGAGACCCACGCGGCGGGCCGGCCGGGGCCCGCCTGCTGGCGGCCCCTCTTCCACTACCGGCGCCACCCCGGCGTGACCCCGCTCCAGTTCGCGCTCGCCGGGATCAACGCCCACATCGGCCACGACCTGGCGCTCGCCGTCGTCGACAGCTGCGCCGCCCTGGGGTGCGCGCCGGCCGACCTGGAGGACGAGTTCGACCGGGTCGGCGACGTCCTCGTCCTCCTGGAGGAGCGGATCCGCGAGGAACTGATGCCGGGCCCGGACCTCCTGGAGATCGCGGACCCGCTGACCCATCTGCTCGGCTGCTGGAGCCTGGACCGGGCCCGCGACGGGGCCTGGCTCGCCGCCCGCTCGCTGTGGCAGCTGCGGGCGCTGCCCGGGATCGCGGCCGAGTTCACCGAGCGGCTCGACCGCTCGGTCGGCCTGGTGGGGCGGATGCTGCTCACGCCCCTGGCCAGGCCCTGACCGCCGTACGGACCCGGCCCCCCGAGGGCCCGGACCCGTACGGGCTCAGTCCTCCGGCAGCTCGACCGGGGCGATCTCGTCGTAGACGTCGCCCGGGCCCGGGTTGGTGCCGTCGGTGGCGCCGCCGAAGTGGTGCATCACGCCCCACACGGCGTTGAGCGCCGTCTGCACCGCGCCCTCGGCCCAGCCGGCCGTCCACGAGATGTCGTCGCCGGCGAGGAAGATGCCGCGCTTGTCCTCGGGCAGGCGGTCCTGCATGAAGTGGGTGAACAGGCGCCGCTGGTAGCGGTAGTGGCCCGGCAGGTTGGCCTTGAAGGCGCCCATGAAGTAGGGCTCGTTCTCCCAGGAGACCGTCACCGGGTTGCCGATGATGTGCTTCCGGATGTCGACCTTCGGGTAGATCTCGCCGAGCGACTTCAGCATGACCTCCATCCGCTCGTTCGCGGAGAGCGGCAGCCACTTCAGGCTGTCGTCGCACCACGTGTACGAGAGGCAGATGGTGGCCGGCTTGTCCGGGCCGTCGTCCAGGAGGTAGGTGCCACGGGTCATCCGGTCCGTCAGCGTCATCGACATGACGTCGCGGCCCGTCTCCTCGTCCTTGTCCAGCCAGAACGGCCGGTCCACCGGCACGAAGAGCTTCGAGGACTCCATGTAGTGGGTCCGCTCGATCGCCGTCCAGTGGTCGATCGGGAAGAGCGAGTCGTCGCAGGCGATCTTGGAGAGCAGCATCCAGGACTGGGCGGTGAAGATCGCCGCCTGGTAGGTGCGGATGTCGCCGGAGGCGTCGGTGACGGTGATCCGGTTGCCCGCCGTGCGGTTCAGCCGGGTGACGGCCGGCTTCGGCTGCCCGCCCTCGTGCAGCGAGGCCAGCGAGGTGCCCTGCGCCCAGTGGACGATCTTCTCCGGCTCGCGCTCCCACAGGCGCAGCGGCAGCTGCTGCGAGCCGCCGACGATGCCGCGGTGGTGGTCGTCGGCCTCGGTGTAGACGACCCGGAGGATCTCCAGGATGGAGTTGGGGAAGTCGGTGTCCCAGCCGCCGGTGCCGAAGCCGACCTGGCCGAAGATCTCGCGGTGCCGGAAGGACTTGAAGGACTCCGACTCGCAGAGGAAGCCGTAGAAGGTCTGGTTGTCGAGCTTCTCGACGAGCGTCGCCCAGATCTCGCGGATGCGCGGGACGTCGCGCTCGCGCATGGCGCGGTTCATGTCGGAGAAGTCGGCGCCCTCGTCCAGGCACTTGTTCCACGCGGCGGCGACGTCGCGGTAGACCTGCGGCAGGTCGTCGACGGTCTCGGCGTAGTGCGACTCGCCCTTGAGGTCGACGACGGTCGACGGGGTGGCCTCGGCCAGCGGGTTCGGGAACGGCGTGGTCTCCAGGCCGACCAGGTCGATGTAGTGCTGGAGGGCGGTGGAGGAGGGCGGGAAGCGCATGGCGCCCATCTCCGCCGTCAGCCCCTCGGTCTCCGGCCCCTCGAAGCCCACCGTGCGCAGCCGGCCGCCGATCTGGTCGGCCTCGTAGACGACGGGCTTGAGGCCCATCTTCATCAGCTCGTACGCGGCGATGATGCCGGACAGGCCGCCGCCGACGACCGCGACCTCGGCGCCGTGCTCGGTCGCGGGTATCTGGCCGAGGCCGGCCGGGTGGGCCAGGAAGTCGTCGTAGGCGTACGGGAAGTCCGGGCCGAACATGGTGATCGGCGGCTGCTGCTCGTCGGCGTGCTCGACGGCGTTGGGCACGGTGGACGTCATGGGGTACGGACTCCTTGCACGGGGGTGGGGCGGGAAGCTGAGGGGTGCGGGGCGGGGGACGGCTCAGACGAGCGAGCCGTACAGGCCCGGCCTGCGGTCGCGCAGGTACGGGTTCTCCGCGCGGGAGGCCGCCAGGGCCTCGGGGTCGACGTCGCCGAGGACGAGGTCCTCGCCGCGGCCCGCGCGGGCCCGGGCGGTGCCGTCGGGGCCGGCGAGCACGGAGAGCCCGACGAACTCGAAGTCGCCCTCGGCGCCGGCGCGGTTGGCGTAGGCGATGTACATCTGGCTCTCGAAGGCGCGCACCGGGACGACGGAGAGCGGCACGATCTCGGCGGGGTGCATGAGGGCGGTCGGCACGAGGAGGAGGTCCGTGCCGGCCAGCGCCTGCGCCCGTACGTTCTCGGGGAACTCGACGTCGTAGCAGATCATCAGGCCGACGGTGAGGTCGCCGATGCGGGCCTGGACGAGCGGCTCGTCGCCCGGGGTGAACCACTTCAGCTCGAAGTCGCCGAAGAGGTGGGTCTTGCGGTAGTGCGCGAGGGGGGCGCCGTCGGCGCCGAAGAGCGCGGCCGCGTTGTAGATCACGCCGTGCCGCTCGGTGTCCCGCTCCGGGTAGCCGTAGCCGACGGCGAGGCCGTGGCGGGCGGCGATCTCCGCGACCGCGCGGGCCGAGGGGCCGTCGGACGGCTCGGCGAGGCGGGAGATGTCGGCGCCGATCGCGTAACCGGTGAGGAAGAGCTCGGGGGCGAGCAGCACGTCCGCGCCCGCGGCCGCGGCCCGGGCGGCGGCCTCGTCGAGGATCCGCAGGTTGGCGGTCACGTCACCGAGCCGTCCGGAGCTCTGGAGCAGGGCGGTGCGCACCGTGGGCATGCTGATCCTCGTGGGGGCGGAGGGGAGGGAGGGGCGTCTACGGGAGACGTTCAAAACGGTACGGTTCCGGGCTCGGCCGGGACAAGACGGGACCGTTGCGGACCGACCGTCGAACCGTTGCGCGATGTACGACCTGGGCGGCGATTCGTTGCGCGGCGATCAGACCGGGGTCGTACGCGCTCCGCGACCGGCGGCGTACCCCCGGATCCTCCGGCGGCGCGACGACCGGGCGGGGCGCGGGCGGAAGAGTGGTGGGCGTCCGCTCGACCTGCCGGAAGGACCGCCATGAACCGCCGTACGAAGATCGCCGCCGTCGCCGTCGCCCTGCTGATCGGGGCCGGGGCCACGGGCGCCGCCACGGCCGCCACCGGGCGGGAGGGCGGGGCGCACCGGGAGGCGGCCGCGCTGACCGGCGCGGCCTGGCTGGACCGCGACCCGGCCACCGGGGAGAAGGTCCGCTTCTCCTTCGACGCGCACCTGGCCTGGGCGGACCGCAACGATCCGAGGGCCGCCACCGGTACCTTCCGGTACGGCCACGCCATGGGGAAGGAGGAGTTCACCGCCTTCGTCCGGGTCGACTGCCTCTCCACCGGCGGCCCGGTGGCGACCGTCACCGGGATCGTCGAGGAGACGAACGTGCCGGGCCTGCGGAAGAAGCGGGTCGGGGTGTCGGTGTACGACGACGGGAAGCGCGACCGGCTGGGCTACAGCTGGCTGGCCTCCTCCCCGCTGGCGGACGAGGTGCCGCCGTGCAACGCGGCCGCCCCGCACGAGAAGGTCGTACGGGGCGGCGGGGACTTCCGGGTGCTGCCGTGGATCTACGACGGCATGGCCGGGTAGCGCGTCAGGCGGGCGAGCCCGAGGAGAAGCGCCGCAGCAGCGGGGAGAGCACCAGGACGGACTTGGTCCGCTCCACGAAGGGCTCGCCCGCGATCCGCTCCAGGACGCGTTCGAAGTGGCGCATGTCGGAGGCGAAGACCTGGACGACGGCGTCCGCGTCACCGGTGACGGTCGACGCGGACACCACCTCCGGGTACCGCTCCAGACCTCGCCGGATGTCGTCCGGCGAGGTGTTGTGGCGACAGAAGATCTCGACGAAGCCCTCCGTCTCCCAGCCGAGCGCCGCCGGGTCCACCCGTACGGTGAAGCCGGTGATGGCGCCCTCGGCCCGGAGCCGGTCCACGCGCCGCTTCACGGCGGGGGCGGAGAGGCCGACGAGCGAGCCGATGTCGGCGTAGCTGCGGCGGGCGTCTTCCGCGAGGGCGTGGACGATGCGTTCGTCGAGGTCGTTGAGTCGCACTACGGGTGGATCACTTCTCTGCGTCGGTGGTCACGGGCTCGGTGACCAGTCGGGAGCGGCGCATGCCGTACAGGAAGTAGAACACGAGTCCCGCGGCCATCCAGGCACCGAAGTACACCCAGGTGATCAGGTCGAGGCTGTACATGCTGTAGCCGCAGCAGAGGAAGCCGAGGACGGCGAAGACCGGACCGAAGGGCACCTTGAAGGAGCGCTCCATGTCGGGGCGGGTGAAGCGGAGCACCACGACGGCGACGTTGACCAGGGCGAAGGCGAAGAGCGTGCCGATGCTGGTGGCGTTGACCAGCTCGCCGAGCGGGACGACGGCCGCGAGGACGCCGCAGAGCAGCGAGACGATGAGGGTGTTGGTGCGCGGGGTGCCGGTCTTGGCGTCGACCTTGCCGAAGACCTTCGGGACGAGGCCGTCGCGGGACATCGCGAAGAGGATGCGGGTCTGGCCGTAGAGGACGGTGAGGACCACGCTGGCGATGGAGATCACGGCGCCGGCGGCGAGCAGGGTGCCCCAGAAGCTCTGGCCGGTGACGTCGTTCATGATCGCGGCGAGGGTCGCCTCGGTGCCCTCGAACTTCTTCCAGTCCCAGGCGCCGACGGCGACGGCCGCGACGAGGACGTACAGCGCGGTGACGATGACCAGCGAGAGCATGATCGCCCGGGGCAGGTCGCGCTTGGGGTTCTTCGCCTCCTCGCCGGCCGTGGAGGCGGCGTCGAAGCCGATGTAGGAGAAGAAGAGGATGGCCCCGGCGGCGCCGACGCTGCTCAGGCCGAGCGGCATGAAGTCGGAGTAGTTGCCGGACTTGAAGCCCATGAAGCCGACGGCGCAGAAGAGGACCAGGGCGGCGATCTTCACCGCGACCATGATCGTGTTCGCGCGGGCCGACTCCTTGGCGCCGCCCATCAGGAACAGCATCGCGAGGACGACGACTATCAGCGCCGGCAGGTTGAAGACGCCGCCCTCGCCGGGCGGAGCGCTCAGCGTGGCGGGGAGGGTGACGCCGATCGTGCCGTCGAGCAGCTCGTTCAGGTAGTCGCCCCAGCCGACGGCCACGGCGGCGACCGAGACGCCGTACTCCAGCATCAGGCACCAGCCGCAGACCCAGGCGACCAGCTCACCCATCGTTGCGTACGCATACGAGTAGGAGGATCCCGCGACCGGGATGGTGCCGGCCAGCTCGGCGTACGAGAGGGCCGAGAAGAGCGCGGTGAGACCGGCGAAGACGAAGGCGAGCGTCACGGCGGGACCGGCCTCGGGGACCGCCTCGCCGAGGACGACGAAGATGCCCGTGCCGAGCGTGGCACCGATGCTGATCATGGTCAGCTGCCACATGGAGAGCGAGCGGCGGAGACTGCCGCCCTCGCCCTGCCCACCCTCGGCGACCAGGCGTTCCACCGGCTTGCGGCGGACGAGGGCGGTCAGGAAGGGGGTCTTGGGGACGGTCGTGGACTCGACCGGTGGGGCTGCGCCGTGATCCAGCACTGCGGAGGCTCCTTATCGCTGCCTGTCGGTACGACGGGGATCGCGGCGGCCGCGTGCCGGTTCCGCGGGCATGCCGAAGCAGCCCACGGGGGCAGGAAGTCCGCCGAGCAGGCGGTCCCCGCCACTCCTGGTACGAGGGATGAGCCTAGCGCTCCGCTTCGCATCCGTAATGCAGTGTTGTTGCGCAGTGGCGGATGATCATTGCGCACTTCCGGCCCGGACGGGGAAACATTGCGCGCCCCCGCATGAATCGACACATCCGGGGACAGGACGGATCCGGAGCACGTGCCTTGACTCCTCGCCGCCCGTGGCCCACCCTGCACCGGGCCGATCGGAGGTGCCGAGTGAGCTGGCTGGAGCCCGAACCCTTTCTGCGCGGCACGGCCTGGCGCGACGGCGACCGGGCGGTCCGCGCCGACCCCGACGACCTGGAACGGCTGCCCTGGGACATCGCGGAGCGGGCCGCGCTGCCGATCGGGGTACGGGTGGAATTCCGCGCGGAGCCCGGCACTTCGGCGGTCGAGCTCCGCTACCGGGCGGACGTCCCGCCGGCCGGTGACGAACTGCGCGCGCTGCGGCACGCGTTCGCGCTCTGGCAGGGCGGACGGTGTGTACGGGAGGTCTTCGCGGAGCCGGCGGAGGAGACCACGGTACGACTCCGACTCCCGCCGGGCGGCGGGGAGTTCACCGTCCACCTGCCGGAGGGTCAGGCGCCGGTCGTGCGCGGCGTGCGGGCCGTCGGCGGGGCGCTCTCACCGGCGCCCGCGCGGCCCCGGTGGCTGGTCCACGGCGACTCCATCACCGAGGGCTGGTGGTCCACCCGGCCGGCCCACGCCTGGCCCGCGGCGGCGGGGCGCGCGCTCGGACTCGACCCGGTGAACCTCGGGTACGCGGGCGGGGCGCGCGGCGAACTCGCGCTGGCGGAGCAGCTCTCCCGGCTCCCGGGCGACCTGATCACCCTGGCGTTCGGCACCAACTGCTGGGACCGGGTGCCGGCGACGCCGGAGTGGCTGCACGCGACGGTGCGCTCCTTCGTGCGGCTGGTGCGGCGGGGCCACCCCCGCACCCCGCTCCTCCTGGTCTCCCCCGTGCTGCGCCCGGCCGCGGAGCACACCCGCAACGCGCTGGGCGCGACGCTCACGGAGCTGCGCCGGGCGATGGAACGAGCGGGCCGCGAGCTGGCGGCGGAGGGCGACGACCGCCTCCTCGTCCTGCCGGGCCGCCCGCTCCTCCGCCCCGAACACCTGGCGGACGGCCTCCACCCCAACGACACGGGCCACCACCGCCTGGCGGAGGCGGTGACGAAGACCCTCCGGTTTCGTTGTGGGCCTACGTTCCGCTAGGAGCGCATACGCCTGGACCCGCACCCGTACGAAGCCGTACGGAGGGTGCGGGTCCAGGCGCGGAAAGCCGCGGCGGGGCTCAGCTCCAGCTGGCGTGGAGGGGCTTGCCCTCGGCGTAGCCGGCGGCGGACTGGATGCCGACGACGGCCTTCTCCTCGAACTCGGCCAGCGTGCTCGCGCCCGCGTACGTGCACGACGACCGCACACCCGCGATGATCGAGTCGATCAGGTCCTCGACGCCCGGACGGGTCGGGTCGAGGAACATCCGCGACGTCGAGATGCCCTCCTCGAACAGCGCCTTGCGAGCACGGTCGTACGCCGACTCCTCGGACGTCCGGTTCCGCACGGCCCGCGCGGACGCCATGCCGAAGGACTCCTTGTAGGCGCGGCCCTGCGCGTCGTGCTGGAGGTCGCCGGGGGACTCGTACGTCCCCGCGAACCAGGAGCCGACCATCACGTTGGACGCGCCCGCGGCGAGCGCCATGGCGACGTCGCGCGGGTGCCGCACGCCACCGTCGGCCCAGACGTGCTTGCCGTACTTCTTCGCCTCGGCGGCACACTCCAGGACGGCCGAGAACTGCGGGCGGCCGACACCGGTCATCATGCGGGTGGTGCACATGGCACCGGGGCCCACGCCGACCTTGATGATGTCCGCGCCGGCCTCGATGAGGTCCTTGACGCCCTCGGCGGAGACGATGTTGCCCGCGACGATCGGGACCTGCGGGTCGAGCGCCCGCACGGTCTTGATCGCGGAGATCATCGACTCCTGGTGCCCGTGGGCGGTGTCGATGACGAGCGTGTCGACACCCGCGTCGAGCAGCTGCTTGGCCTTGCCGGCCACGTCGCCGTTGATGCCGACGGCCGCGGCGATGCGCAGCTTGCCGTCCTTGTCGACGGCCGGGGTGTACAGGGTGGCGCGCAGGGCGCCCTTGCGGGTGAGGATGCCGGCCAGCTTGCCGTCCGCGTCGACGGCGGGGGCGTAGCGGCGGTTGGCGCCGTCGAGGGTGTTGAAGGCCTCGCGGGGGTCGATGTCCGCGTCGAGCAGCAGGAGGTCCTTGGACATGACCTCGGAGAGCTGGGTGAAGCGGTCGACGCCGGTGAGGTCCGCGTCGGTGACGACGCCGACCGGGCGGCGGTGCTCGTCGACGACGACACCGGCCTCGTGCGCCCGCTTGGGCAGCAGCGCGAGGGCGTCGGCGACGGTCTGGTGCGGCTCCAGGACGATGGGCGTGTCGAGGACCAGGTGGCGGCCCTTCACCCAGGAGACGACCTCGGTGACGACCTCGATCGGGATGTCCTGGGGGATGACGACGATGCCGCCCCGGCGGGCGACCGTCTCGGCCATGCGACGGCCGGCGATCGCGGTCATGTTGGCGACGACCAGCGGGATCGTCGTGCCGGTGCCGTCCGGCGCGGAGAGGTCCACGGCCTGTCGGGAGCCGACGGCCGACCGGCTCGGCACCATGAACACATCGTCGTACGTGAGGTCGTACGGCGGCTTGACGTCATTGAGGAAACGCACGTGCTGACATCCCAGTCGTTCGGATCGGCCCCTAGGCATTTCAGCCAGGGGAAAAAGCACGTAGTTCATTGTCCCACGCCGGTACGGATACCAGCCCCGGGCGAATCCTCCGAGCCTCACGACCGTCCTTTCGGAGGATCACCCGAATGCTTTCGGTCATCCGTCGCTTTCCGCGGTGTGGCCGGGGCGGATCAGCCCCGTCTCGTACGCGAGGACGACGAGCTGGACGCGGTCGCGCACGCCGAGCTTGGTGATCGCCCGGGTGACGTGGGTCTTGGCCGTCAGCGGTGAGATCACCAGCCGTTCGGCGATCCGCTCGTTGGAGAGCCCGGCCGCGACCAGGGCGACCACCTCGCGCTCGCGGGCGGTGAGCGCGGTGAGCCGCTCGGCGGCGACGGTGGCGGCGGGCGCCCGGTGGGCGAACTCCGCGACGACCCGGCGGGTCGCGCTCGGCGAGAGCAGGGCGTCGCCCGCGGCGACCGCCCGGATCGCCTGGCGCAGGTCGTCCGGTTCGATCTCCTTGGTGAGGAAGCCGCCGGCGCCCGCGCGCAGCGCCGCGAAGACGTACTCGTCGGTCTCGAAGGTCGTCAGCACGATGACCCGGGTGCCGGCGAGTTCCGGGTCCCTGGTGAGGGTCTCGGTGGCGGTCAGCCCGTCCGTCCCCGGCATGCGGATGTCCATCAGGACGACGTCGGGGCGCAGCTCCCGGACGGCGCGCAGCGCCTCGTCGCCGGTGGCCGCCTCGCCGACCACCTCGATGTCGCGGGTCCGCCGGAGCAGGCTGCGGAATCCGGCCCGGACGAGGGCCTGGTCGTCGGCGAGCAGTACCGAGATCGTCATGATCGTCAGCTTGGCACAGGAATCACGGCCCGGACGGTGTGTCCGCCGTGCTCGCCCGGTCCGAAGGCGAACTCGCCGCCGAGGACGGAGACCCGCTCCCGCATCCCGGCGACCCCGTGACCGCCTCCGTCCGCACCCCCTTCGCCTGCCCCTGCCCCTGCCCCTGCCCCTGCCCCTGCCCCGACGCCGATGCCCGTGCCGTCGTCGGCGATCTCGACGCGGACGGCCTCGGGGCCGTACCGCAGCCGGACGTCGACGCGGGTGCCGCCGGAGTGCCGTACCGCGTTGGTCAGCGACTCCTGGACGATCCGGTAGACGGCGAGCGCGACGGGCGCCGGGACCCCGGCCGGGTCGCCCTCGGTCTCGACGGCCGCCCGGAGTCCGGCGGCCCGTACGCCCTCCACCAGGTCGGCGACGCCGTCGAGTCCCCGCCCCGGGGCGAGTTCCATCCCTCCCGGGTCCTCGCCGGGGTCGCGCAGCACGCCGATGAGCGCGCGCAGGTCGGCGACGGCGCTCGCGCGGACCTCCTGCGCCGTCCGCAGCGCGGCCCGCGCCTCCGCCGGCTCGTCGTCGAGGGCCTCGACGGCCACCCGCAGCTGCACCCCGACGACGGTGAGGGTGTGCGCGACCACGTCGTGCAGCTCGCGGGCGATCCGGAGCCGCTCCGCCTCGGCCCGCCGCCGGGCCTCCGCCGCCCGCTCCCGGGCGGCGCGTTCCCGTCCGGCCGCCTCCTCGCGGCGCCAGTTGCGGCCGTTGCGCCAGGCGGTCGCGGCGGCCAGGACGAGGGCGAGCCAGAGGGTCTCCGCGCCGAGTTCGGCGACGACCTCCCGGCCGCCGAGCCCGGCGACGTACCGCTCCCAGTTCGCCGCGAAGAGGACCTGGAAGACCCCGACGGCCACGGCGAAGGGAAGCCCGCGCGGCACCCGCCGCAGCAGCGGGCCGAACCGTTTCCCCGCCTCGTCCCGTACGGCTCCGGCACCGTCCCCGGCCGCCACGAGGAAGTACGCGGCGGAGGCCGGCCAGATCCAGCCCACGTCCGACATCCCGGCGCCCCGGAAGGCGATGACGGTCTGGACGCTCGCCAGGAGGGCGGCATGCGGCCACCGGCCGGCCGCGAGGACCAGTACGGCCAGGCCGAGGGCGTACGGCACCGCGCCGACCAGGAGCGGGCCGTCGCCCGCCAGGGCCTCGGCGGTGACCACGGCGACCGCCGTCACGGCCGCGGCGGCGACCCGTACGGCCCCCGTCCCACCACTGCGTTCACCACGGAAACGTTCTTCGCTCACCGGCTCATTCTGCCCAACGCCCGCCCGGGACCAGGGCCGTTCGCGCCTCACGCGCGCTCCTCCGGGCGGGCGGCGGCGACGGCGGCCAGCGCCACCCAGAGCAGGGCGGTGCCGAAGGCGACCCGCTCGACGAGCCCGACCACGGTGGGCACGGCGGCGGTGCCCAGCGACGGCCCGTCCATGACGTCCACCAGGCAGACGAGCAGCGCGACGGTCGAGACGAGCGAGGTGACGAGCACGGCCCGCAGCACCCCGGCGGAGCCCGGCCGGCGCCGGGCCAGCCACCGGTGCAGCACCAGCGCGGCCACGGGCAGGGCGAGGAAGGCGGGGGTGGCGGCGGTGCCGTGGACGAGGTCCGAGGTGGAGGGCCGGCTCCACCGCCCGGGCGGGTCGGCCGGGAACACCCCGGCGATCAGGACCCCGACGGTCCACACCCCCACCGCCCACCGGCCGCCCCGTGGGGCCCCGGCGCGCCGCAGCAGGGCGAGGAGGAGGGCGGACGCCCCGGCGATCAGCAGCAGGGCCGTGGTGACCAGCCAGCCCGCGGTGCCGTTGACGTACCGGCTGATCACCTCGGTGACCGGGCTGTACCCCGGGTTCAGCAGGTCGGCGGCGGCGATCCCGGCCACGGCGGCACCGACCCCGGCGACGACGGAGGAGGGGGTGAACAGGGAGCGTGTCTGCACGAGAGGCCTCCGGACGGTGAGGGGCGGCGCTTCCGCCCGACGCCCCACACGCTAGGAATCCGGCCGCCCCTCCCGCGTCCCCCGTCCGCCGACATCCCGGCGTACTCCCCCGGCGCACGCCGTACTCCCCACGGTGTACGTCCTCACTCCTCGGCTCCCCCCGGCGATCCGAGGGCGACCAGCACCGAGAGCCGCTCGCCGGACTCCTCGACGGCCGTCGCGAAGACCTCCTGGGCGAGGTCCCAGTCGCGCGGGGCGCGGCGCGCGTACGCCTGCCAGTGGGTCACCACGACGGCGACGGGCCGGGGCAGTTCACCGAGGCTCTCGGCCAGCGCGTCCCAGTTGCGGCCGAACCAGTCCGGCAGGCCGAACGCGTCCGCGCAGCGGTCCATGAAGCCCGCCTTGTCGGTGACGCCGCGCAGATCGAGGACGACGGGGTCATCGATCCTCATCGCCGACCACCTCCCGGAAGCTCTCGTAGTGGTCGTCGGTGTAGTACCGCTCGCCGTCCCCGCCGGTGACGATGCGGCGCGCCCCGCGGTCGCGTTCGCCGGGGGTGCGGACGGTGTACTCGTGGTAGTGGCCGCGCTTCCTCGGCGGCAGGATCCGCTCGAAGTTCGAGAAGACGCTGCCGTCCTTGGCGTACGGGAAGGGTCCGCCGGCCCGGATCAGCGCGAGGGTCCTGCGCGCCTCGGGCGGCAGCTCCGACTCCCGGACGGTGGGAAGGTCCGAGACGGGCGTGGCGGTGGCCGCCGAGGGCGCGGGGGCGGCCGTCGCGGCGGTACGGGACGGGGCCGCGGTCGCGGCCGGCGTGGCGGTCCCGGCGGAACAGCCGGTCAGCAGCAGGGTCAGCCCGGCCAGGACGCCGAGCCCCAGCCGGAGGCAACGAGCGATCATCCCCCGATGCTGTCACCGGCCCCCGGACCCGGCCCGGGGGCGCGCCCGGGGAGGACGTGGAACGGAGCCCGGGAGGGCCCGTGCGGGGGCCCGGAAGCGGGCCCGGGCGACGCTCCGGACTCTGCCCGCCCCCGCGCGGCGCGGGGGAGGCGCCGCGGCGACGGCCGCGCGTACGGCGGAGGGCGCCGACCGCGGCTGTCCGCGGTCGGCGCCCTCCGTCCGGGCTCAGCGGGCTTCGGTGCCGGTGTCCGGGTCCTTGCGGTCGAGGGCCGGGCGCGGGCCCGGGCTGAACTCGGTGAGCAGGTAGTCGGCGGCCGAGCGGTCGGTGACGAGGCTGGTGACGAGGCCGGAGCGGAGCACCGCGCCGATCGCCGCCGCCTTGCGCTGGCCGCCCGCGATGGCGACGACCTCGGGGATCCGGCGCAGCCGGTCCGCCTCGACGGTGATGCACCGCTCGCCGAGGTCGCGGCCGACCCGGCGGCCCTCGGAGTCGAAGAGGTGCGCGGACATCTCGGCGGCCACGCCGAGGGTGGCGTAGTGGGCGCGCTCCTCCTCGGTGAGCATGTCGTGGACGGTCGAGATGCCCGGCTCCCAGGAGCCGATGGAGACGCAGGCGACGGTGACCTTGTCGAAGTACTCGAAGGCCCGCGCGATGCCGGTCTGGTTGCGCAGCGCCGCGGCGGTGGCCGGGTCGGGCAGCAGCATGGGCGCGTAGATGGGGTGGGCCTCGCCGCCGGAGACCTGGGCGGCGCGCCGGACCGCCTCCACCGAGCCGCGCTCGGCGGTCCCGGCGTCGTACACGCCGGTGAGCTGGACGACCGTGCACGGGGGCAGCCGGTCGAGGGCGGCCGCCATGTGGATGGTCGAGCGGCCCCAGGCCAGGCCGAGGACGTCGCCCTCGGTGACGAGCTCGCCGAGGAGGTCGGCGGCGACCTCGCCGAGGTTCTCCGGGTCGGGCGACTCGTCGTCCTCGGCCGGGGACTCGACGACGACGGCGTGGCGGAGCCCGTAACGGGCGCGCAGCGCGTCGGAACGTTCGGCGTCCAGCTCGGCCGGTACCCGGATCTCGATGCGTACGAGATCCCGCTCCAGAGCGGTCTCCAGGACCCTGGCCACCTTGAAGCGGCTCACGCCGAACTCCTCGGCGATCTGGATCTTGGACTTCCCCTCCAGGTAGAAGCGGCGCGCCATGGCCGCCGCCTGCACCAGCTCCGCGGGGCCCATCCGCAGGGCCGACCGTCCCGCCGACATTCCCGCCACCGCGATCTCCTCACTGCTGTTCACGCACCGCTGTCCACGATCCGTGTTCGTTCACACTCTGGACCCGCTGTTCATCCTGTCAGAAACGGCGGGCCTTGATCAGTCCTGTCGGCGGCCCGTCGGACCGCGTTCATCAGCCGGAGGCTCAGTGGCCACATGCCCAGGCGGCACCGGCCGTGGCGGCCTCCGCCTTGGCCCGCAGCCCGGCCACCGCGGCGGCCGGGTCGGCCGCGCCGTAGACCGCCGAGCCGGCCACGAAGACGTCCGCGCCCGCCTCGGCGCAGCGCTCGATGGTCGCCTCGGAGACGCCGCCGTCGACCTGGAGCCACAGTTCCAGGCCGTGCTTGGAGATCAGCTCACGGGTGCGGCGGATCTTGGGCAGCATGATGTCGAGGAAGGCCTGGCCGCCGAAGCCGGGCTCGACGGTCATGATGAGCAGCATGTCGAGCTCGGGGAGCAGGTCCTCGAAGGGCTCGATGGGCGTGGCCGGCTTGAGCGCCATGGAGGCCCTGGCGCCCTTGGCGCGGATCTCCCGGGCGAGCCGGACCGGCGCGGCGGCGGCCTCGACGTGGAAGGTGACCGAGCCGGCGCCGGCCTCCACGTACTGCGGGGCCCAGCGGTCCGGGTCCTCGATCATCAGGTGACAGTCGAGGGGGGTGCCGGTCGCCCGGCTGAGCGACTCGACGATCGGCACGCCCAGCGTCAGGTTGGGCACGAAGTGGTTGTCCATGACGTCGACGTGCAGCCAGTCGGCCCCGTCGACGGCCTTGGCCTCGTCCGCGAGGCGGGCGAAGTCTGCGGAGAGGATGCTGGGATTGATCTGCGCCATGAGCCAAGCCTGCCACGTTCTTGGGGACTTCTTTGCCGCGAACCGAGGCTCGGCCCTCACGGCACCGGACGTACTGGTACGGACCAGCGGAAACCGTCAGGCCGTCCGGCGGATCAACGCCAGATACATGGCGTCCGTACCGTGCAGATGCGGCCACAGCTGGACGTCGGGACCGTCGCCGAGCGGCTCGACGCCGGGGAAGAGGGGCCGGGCGTCGATCAGCTCGGCGCCCCCGAGCTTCTTCAGGACGTCGTCCACGACGACCCGGGTCTCGGCGAGGTGCGGCGAGCAGGTCGCGTAGCCGACGACTCCGCCGACGCGGACGGCCCTGAGCGCCTCGGTGAGCAGCCCGCGCTGGAGCGGGGCGAAGCCGTCGAGGTCCTCGGGGCGGCGGCGCCAGCGGGCCTCGGGGCGGCGGCGCAGGGCGCCGAGCCCGGAGCAGGGCACGTCGACGAGGACGCGGTCGAAGGCGCCCTCGCGCCACGGCGGGCGGGTGCCGTCGGCGGCGATGACCTGGTACGGGCCGGGGTTGCCGGCCAGCGCGCGCTCGACGAGCCGGGCGCGGTGCGGCTGCTTCTCGGAGGCGAGCAGGGCGGCGCCGCGCTCGGCGGCCAGCGCCCCGAGCAGGGCGGCCTTGCCGCCGGGGCCCGCGCAGCCGTCGAGCCAGCGGGTGTCGGGGCCGTCGAGCGGCGCGTTGGCCAGCGCGATCGCGACGAGCTGACTGCCCTCGTCCTGGACGCCGGCCCGGCCGTCCCTGACGGCCTCGATGGCGCCGGGCTCGCCGCCCTCGGAGAGCCGGAGGGCGTACGGGGACCAGCGGCCCGGCTCGGTCTCGGCGGCCTCGGCCAGCTCCTCGACGGTGACCCGGCCGGGGCGGGCGACGAGGGTGACCTCGGGCCGCTCGTTGTCGGCCTCCAGGAGCTCCTCGATGCCGGCCCGGCCGCCGCCGAGCGCGTCCCAGAGCGCGGAGACCACCCAGCGGGGGTGGGAGTGCATGACGGCGAGGTGGTCCTCGGCGTCCTTCTCGTACGGCGGGGCGACCTCGGCCAGCCAGGCGTCCAGGTCCTGCCGCGTGATCTTCCGCAGCACGGCGTTGACGAACTTGGCGCGCCCCTCGCCGAGGACCGCGCGGGCCAGCTCGACGGTGGCGGAGACGGCGGCGTGCGGCGGGATGCGGGTCCCGAGCAGCTGGTGCGCGCCGAGCGACAGCACGTCCAGGACGGGCGGGTCGACCTCGCGCAGCGGCCGGTCGACACAGGCCGCGATGATCGCGTCGTACGTGCCCTGCCGCCGCAGCGTCCCGTAGACCAGCTCGGTCGCGAGGGCCGCGTCCCGCGCCTCGAAGCCCTCCTTCTCGCGCGCCTTGCGCAGCAGCGGGGGCAGCACGAGGTTGGCGTACGCGTCCCGCTCGTCGACCGCCCGGAGCACCTCGAAGGCGAGCATCCGCACCGGATCCTTCTTGGGCCGGCGGTGGGGCTTGGGGGGACGGCGACGTGCCTGCTCGCTCAAAGGTGCTCCGCGTGACGAAATGAGGGGTCGAACCCACCCAGCCTACGTCCGCGCGCCCCTACCGGGGAAAACGGCCCGTTCCTCCGCCGTGGGCTCCCGGAAGACGGGGTCCGTGAAGGCCGTCGGGCACCGGACGTGGAGCACGTCCGTCGGCTCCGCTTCCGGCCCGTGGTGGTACGTGAGGTCGCACCCGGCGGCCAGGGTGAGCCGGCTGCCGTCGAAGCGGCGCACCTCCCGGTTCCACCACGAGCCCTCGGGGAGCGGCAGCGTCACGCGCCCAGGCGCTCGTCGGGGGAGATGCGGACGCCGCGGGCCCAGTCGGCGGCCTTCATGGGCTTCTTGCCCTGGGGCTGGACCCACAGCAGCTCGACGGCGTACGACCCGGTTCCCGCGTACACGTTGTTCTTGCCGACCGCCAGCTCACCGGGGGCGAGGTCGGTGCGGTCGGCGACGGGGGCGACCTGGATGAGCTTGAGGCGCTCGCCGCGGAACAGGGTCCAGGCGCCGGGGGCGGGGGTGCAGCCGCGGACGACGCGGTCGACGCGGAGGGCGGGGGCGGCGAAGTCGACGTGGGCGTCCTCGACCTCGATCTTCGGGGCCAGGGTGACGCCGTCGGCGGGCTGCGGGACGGCCTTCAGGGCGCCGTCCTCGATGCCGTCCATGGTCGCCGAGAGCAGCCCGGCGCCGGCGAAGGCGAGGCGGGTGAGCAGATCGCCGCTGGTGTCGGTGGGGCGGATCTCCTCGGTGATCACGCCGTAGACCGGGCCGGAGTCGAGACCCCGCTCGATCTGGAAGGTGGAGGCGCCGGTCACCTCGTCGCCCGCCATCACCGCGTGCTGGACGGGGGCGGCGCCGCGCCAGGCGGGGAGGAGGGAGAAGTGCAGGTTGACCCAGCCGTGCGCCGGGATGTCGAGGGCCTTCTGCGGCAGCAGCGCGCCGTAGGCGACGACCGGGCAGCAGTCGGGGGCGATCTCGCGCAGCCGGGCGAGGAAGTCCTCGTCGCGCGGGTGGGCCGGCCGCAGGATCTCGATGCCCTCCTCCTCGGCCCGCTGCGCGACCGGACTGGCGACGAGCCGCCGCCCGCGCCCCGCCGGCGCGTCCGGCCGGGTGACCACGGCCGCCACCTCGTGCCGGCCCGAGGCGAGCAGGGCGTCCAGGGCGGGAACGGCGACCTCGGGGGTGCCTGCGAAGACCAGCTTCATGGGTGGCGACTGCCTGTCTGTCCGGGGGTGTTGCGAGCGACACACCAGTCTAGGCGCTGTCCCCCGCGGAGGACCGGGGGCACGTGCGGGGCGCCGCCGTACGGCGCGAGGGCGGTCGGAGGGGCTCGCGTGCGGCGCGCGCGGGGAGGGGGCGTGCGCTGCGGTGAGCGCCCTGCGCATATGCGTGTACGCCCCCGCAGCGTGACCCAAGTCCCGGTGGCGCGTTGGTCAAGAGAGATTGACCGAATCGGGCTGCCGTCCCCCTGCGGCCGCCCGCCCTTCCATCGCCGGTTCGAGAGGCTTTCACATGGCCGACCACGCAACCCACGACGCCCAAGCCCGGGCGAGTCTGCACCTGCTGGTGCGGGACATCGAGCGGGTCCGGCGGCAGGTGGACGCACTGCGCACGCTCACGGCCCAGCTGGGCAATGTCTACCGCCCTCGCCGCTCCGGCCCGTCCACGGGCTTCGTCGTCTACGGCCGCGCCCCCGCCCCCACCGTTCGGCTCGCCCAGGAGCTCCGCGACAGCGTCGAGACCCTGGTGACCGCGGCCGTCGAGTTCGACCGCTCCCTCGGGTTCTCCTGGGACGCCGTCGGTTCCGCGCTGGGTGTCACCAAGCAGGCCGTCCACCGCCGTTACGGCGCCCGCCGGGCGCCCCAGCCGCCCGCGGTGGAGCCGGAGCAGCACGGCGTCGCCGAGCCGGGCGTGACCCGCACCCTGCCGTCGGTGCCCGCCGCCCGCAGCATGCCGCCGCAGCCCACCTCGGGCAGCGCCACCCTCCGCGAGGAGCCCCGCTCCCCCGCCTTCCCCAGCCCGCGCAACGGCTGACCGCGCGGGTCCGACGACCGGCCGCCGTCCCCTGGCCGAAGGGGGCGGCGGCCGTCGCCGTGTCCGCTCCGCCGTCCGTCAGCCGATGTCCGGCGGATCCACCCTGACCCAGACGGGGTCACCGGTGCCGCGCGCCTGGCGACTCGCCCGGGCGTGCTTGAGGGCCTGCGCGAGCGCCGCGCCGCTGCCCGGCGGTACCCGGACGAGCGCCCGGTCCCACTGCTCGCCGGGCGGCGGATCGCCGGGCCGGCGGACGGACCCCGGGCGGACCACCGGCAGCGGCACCGGCCCGAGGATCTCCGCGTCCATGGGCAGCGCGGCGCCCGTGAGGAAGGTCGCCACCGACTCGGGCGGCCCGGTCACCGCGGCCATCCGGGAGACCGGCGGGAAACCCAGCTCGGCCCGCTCGGCCAGCTCCCGCTGGGCGTGCCCGACCGGATCCCAGCGGACCAGCGCCTGCACGGGCCGGAGCGTCGGCTCGGCGACCACCACCACCGTGCCGCCCTCCGCCTGGCCCCTGACCAGCGAGGCCGCGTCCATCCAGCGCCGCAGCGCCTCCTCGCCGGCCCGCAGGTCGGGGCGGCCGAGCAGGGCCCAGCCGTCGAGCAGCAGCGCGGCCGCGTAGCCGCCGTCGGCGACCGGTTCGGCGCCGGGGGTGGAGACGACGAGGGCGGGGCGGTCCGGGACCCGGTCCAGGACGTGATCGCGGCCGGAGGTCCGCACCGGCACGGCGGGGAAGGCCCGGCCCAGCTCCTCCGCGGTCCTGCGGGCGCCGACGACCTGGGCGCGCAGCCGGGTGGATCCGCACGCCTCACAGTGCCAGTCGGGGGCCTCGCGCCCGCACCAGGCGCAGTGCAGCTCGCGCTGGTCGGGGGCCTCCAGCGGCCCGGCGCAGTGCCGGCAGCGGGCGGGCGTCCGGCACTGCTGGCAGGCGAGCCGGGGCACGTACCCCCGGCGGGGCACCTGGATCAGGACCGGCCCGGAGCGCAGCCCGTCCCGGAGCGTCTCCCAGGCGAGCGAGGGCAGCCGGGCGGCGCGCGCGGCCCCGTCCCGGGCGAGCAGGTCGTCGCCGACGGTACGCACCCGGGGCGCGGCCCTGCGGACCTCCTCGCGGCTCGCGGCGAGCGGCCGGGCCCAGCCGGACTCGACGAGCTGCGCGGCCTCCACGGTGCAGCCGGTGGCGCCGAGCAGGAAGGCGCACCGGTCGTGCGCGGCGCGCAGCAGCAGCACCTCGCGGGAGTGCGGCTGCGGGGCGTGCGGGTCGCTGTGGCTGCCGTCGCCGTCGTCCCAGACGACGACGAGGCCCGGATCCCGGACGGGCGCGAACATGGCGGCGCGGGTGCCGACGACGGCCCGCACGGAGCCGCGCCGCACGGCGAGCCACTGCCCGTACCGCTTCTCGGGCCCGGCCTCGGCGGTGAGCACCGCGTGCCGCCCCTCCCCCAGGACGGCGGTCAGCGCCGCGTCGACACGGCCGACGGCCCGCCCGTCGGGCACGACGACGAGGGCGCCGCGCCCGGAGGCGAGCGTGGCGGCGACCGCGCGGGCGATCTCCTCGGCCCAGTGCGGCCCCGGCAGCGCCGTCCAGACCGCCCGGGGCGCCCCGCCGCGCGCCAGCGACTCCAGGAACGCCGGCCCCTGCTCGTACCGCCCCCAGGTGCCCGGCTCCGGCGGCGGGGGCGGCGGCAGCGGCGCGGGCGAGTCCCGCCGCTCGGCGGCGGCGTTGCGCGGCGGCACGGCGAGCTGCAGCACGTCGGCGAGGCTGCCCGCGTACCGGTCGGCGACGGCCCGCGCGAGCGCGAGCAGCTCGGGCCCGAGCACCGGCTCGGGCGACACCACGTCGGCGAGCGCGGCCAGCGGCCCCGAGTAGTCGGACACGGCCCGCCGCTCGACGAGGAACCCGTCGATCAGCCGCCCGCCCTCCCGGCGCCCGCCCCGCACCTGCCCGGCCCCGGCCCCGAACCGCACCCGCACCCGCACGCCCGGCCGCGCGACCTCGTCGAGCTCCTCGGGCACCGCGTAGTCGAAGAACTGGTCGAGGTGCAGCACCCCCTTGTTCACCACCACCCGCGCGACCGGCAGCTCCTTCGCGAGCGCCGCCCCCCGCCACGTCCGCGGCTTCGCCTTCGGCACCTTCGCCTTGCGCACGGTCTCCCGGATCAGCGCAAGCTGCTCGGGCCCCTCGCCGCTCACCCCGTTCCCCTTCTCGCTGCTCACAGCCCCATACCTACCAGACGGCTCGGACAGCGGGAGCACGCCGGAAGCCCGGCGCCCCCTGAGGGGTGCCGGGCTTCCGGAGGTGGTACGGGGGGACTACAGGCCGGCGGCCTTCTTGAGGGCGTCGACGCGGTCGGTGCGCTCCCAGGTGAAGTCGGGCAGCTCGCGGCCGAAGTGGCCGTAGGCGGCGGTCTGGGAGTAGATCGGGCGGAGCAGGTCGAGGTCGCGGATGATCGCGGCCGGGCGGAGGTCGAAGACCTCGCCGATGGCGTTCTCGATCTTCTCGGTCTCGACGGCGTTGGTGCCGAAGGTCTCGACGAAGAGGCCGACGGGCTCGGCCTTGCCGATCGCGTAGGCGACCTGGACCTCGCAGCGGGAGGCGAGGCCCGCGGCGACGACGTTCTTGGCGACCCAGCGCATGGCGTAGGCGGCCGAGCGGTCGACCTTCGACGGGTCCTTGCCGGAGAAGGCGCCGCCGCCGTGGCGGGCCATGCCGCCGTAGGTGTCGATGATGATCTTGCGGCCGGTGAGGCCGGCGTCGCCCATCGGGCCGCCGATCTCGAAGCGGCCGGTCGGGTTGACCAGCAGGCGGTAGCCGTCGGTGTCGAGCTTGATGCCGTCCTCGACGAGCTCCTGCAGGACGTGCTCGACGACGAACTCGCGGATGTCGGGCGCGAGCAGCGATTCGAGGTCGATGTCCGAGGCGTGCTGCGAGGAGACGACGACCGTGTCGAGGCGGACGGCCTTGTCGCCGTCGTACTCGATGGTGACCTGGGTCTTGCCGTCGGGGCGCAGGTACGGGATGGTGCCGTTCTTGCGGACCTCGGTGAGGCGGCGGGAGAGCCGGTGCGCGAGGTGGATCGGCAGCGGCATCAGCTCGGGGGTCTCGTCCGAGGCGTAGCCGAACATCAGGCCCTGGTCGCCGGCGCCCTGCTTGTCGAGCTCGTCCTCGTCGCCCTCGACGCGCTTCTCGTAGGCGGTGTCCACGCCCTGCGCGATGTCGGGGGACTGCGACCCGATGGAGACCGAGACGCCGCAGGAGGCGCCGTCGAAGCCCTTCTTCGAGGAGTCGTACCCGATCTCGAGGATCTTGTTGCGGACGAGGGTCGGGATGTCCGCCCACGCCTTGGTGGTCACCTCGCCCGCGACGTGCACGAGGCCGGTGGTGATCAGCGTCTCGACGGCGACGCGGGAGGTGGGGTCCTCCCGGAGCAGCGCGTCGAGGATGGTGTCGCTGATCTGGTCAGCGATCTTGTCGGGGTGCCCCTCGGTGACGGACTCCGAGGTGAACAGACGACGGGACACAACGCTCCCTGGGGTTGCAGCGGCTGCTGGCTATCTCTTCGCGGACCGGCAGGGGGCTGCGCCCCGCGACGTTCCACGGACAGTCTATCGGGCCGGGTCGCCGGATGGACCAGGTGTCTCGCCTGACGAATGTGATCAGCTGGGGCGAACCGGCTCCGGGAGGGGGCCGGGGAGCACGTTCCGTAGGGCGGAGATCACTCGCGCCCCGGCGTTTCGCGCGCCCCGGCCGCCCCGTTCTCAGGCGGAGCGCTCCCGCAGGCGGGGCAGGACGAGGTCCCAGACGGTCTCGGCGAGGGCTTCCTTCGGGCCGTACGGGACCGGGGTCTCGGTGCCGTCGGCGGCGAGGACCACGGCCTCGTTCTCCTCCGAGCCGAAGGTCTTGCGCTCGCCGACCTCGTTGACGACGAGGAGGTCGCAGCCCTTGCGGGCGAGCTTGGCGCGGCCGTTGGCGAGCACGTCGTCGGTCTCGGCGGCGAAGCCGACGACGACCTGGCCGGGCAGGGCGCGGTCGGCGGAGAGCTCGGCGAGGATGTCGGGGTTGCGGACCAGCTCGATGGTGGGCGCGCCCCCGTCGTCGGTCTTCTTGATCTTGCCGGTGGCGTACGCGGCCGGGCGGAAGTCGGCGACGGCGGCGGCCATGACGACCGCGTCGGCGTCGGCGGCGGCCTTGAGGACGGCCTCGCGCAGCTGGACGGCGGTGCCGACGTGGACGACGTCGACGCCGGCCGGGTCGGGAAGGGCGGTGTTGGCCTCGATCAGGGTGACCCTCGCGCCGCGGGCGGCGGCGGCCTTGGCGAGGGCGTAGCCCTGCTTGCCGGAGGAGCGGTTGCCCAGGTAGCGGACCGGGTCGAGGGGCTCGCGGGTGCCGCCGGCGGACACCACGACGTGGCGGCCCGCCAGGTCGGGGGCGGTGACGCCGCGGGCGAGGATCCTGCGGCAGACCTCGAAGATCTCGCCGGGGTCGGGGAGCCGCCCCTTGCCGGTGTCGACGCCGGTGAGACGGCCGACGGCGGGTTCGATGACGACGGCGCCGCGGCGGCGGAGCGTGGCCACGTTCTCCTGGGTGGCCGGGTGCTCCCACATCTCGGTGTGCATGGCGGGGGCGAAGACGACCGGACAGCGCGCGGTGAGCAGCGTGTTGGTGAGGAGGTCGTCGGCGAGGCCGTGGGCCGCCTTGGCGAGCATGTCGGCGGTGGCGGGGGCGACGACGACGAGGTCGGCGCCCTGGCCGATGCGGACGTGCGGCACCTCGTGGACGGTCTCCCAGACCTCGGTGGAGACGGGGTTGCCGGAGAGTGCGGACCAGGTGGCGGCGCCGACGAAGTGGAGCGCGGAGTCGGTGGGGACGACGCGGACGTCGTGGCCCGACTCGGTGAGCCGGCGCAGCAGCTCGCACGCCTTGTAGGCGGCGATCCCGCCGCTCACGCCCAGGACGACCTTCGGCTTGGTCACGGCTGCCTCTCCCCACGCGGGTGCGCGCTCTCGGATTGCGTACGACTCCATGAGACACCACAGGCCCGGCGGAAGGACCGCCGGGCCTGGAGTGACGAACGCAACGCTTACTGAACGGGACCCTCGACGGCCTCGGAGGTCAGCAGGCCCGCGTTGATCTCGCGCAGGGCGATCGAGAGCGGCTTCTCGTGGACGTGGGTGTCGACGAGGGGACCGACGTACTCCAGCAGGCCCTCACCGAGCTGCGAGTAGTACGCGTTGATCTGACGCGCGCGCTTGGCCGCGTAGATCACGAGGCTGTACTTCGAGTCCGTGGCCTCGAGCAGCTCGTCGATCGGCGGGTTGATGATGCCCTCGGGCGCGGTGATGGAAGAGGACACGCTCTACCTTCCGAAGATGGATAAAAGATTTGGAGAGACCCTGAAAGATTCAGAGAGTGCAGAATGATCAGAAAGATCAGACTACGTGCATCAACGTTAGCAGCTCGCGTGCGACGTCCTCGACGGAGGTGTTGACGAGCGTGGTGTCGAACTCCGACTCCGCGGCGAGTTCGATCTTGGCGGCCGCCAGACGCCGCTCGATGACCTCGGGCGACTCGGTGCCGCGGCCGGTGAGCCGGCGGACCAGCTCCTCCCAGCTCGGCGGGGCCAGGAAGACGAGGCGGGAGTCGGCCATGGACTCCTTCACCTGGCGCGCGCCCTGGAGCTCGATCTCCAGGAGCACGGGCTCGCCCTTCTCCAGGCGGTCGACGACCGCGCCGCGAGGGGTGCCGTAGCGGTTGCCCGCGAACTCGGCCCACTCGAGGAGCTCACCGTTGGCGATCAGCTTGTCGAACTCGTCGTCCGAGACGAAGAAGTACTGGACGCCGTGCTTCTCGCCGGGGCGGGGCTTTCGTGTCGTGGCCGACACCGAGAGCCAGACCTCGGGGTGGACCTTGCGCATATGAGCGACGACCGTGCTCTTGCCGACCCCTGAGGGGCCTGAGAGCACGGTCAGCCGCGGACGTACCTCTGCTGCCATGCGGCGATTATTCCAGTAACGCCGGGGTGCCCGGGACGCGTGGCCCGGATCGGGCACCCGCCGGAGCGCCGGGTCAGGCGCCGGCGCCGCCGAACTCGCGCTCCAGGGAGGCGATCTGGTTGGAGCCGAGACCGCGGACGCGGCGGCTCTCGGAGATGCCGAGCCGCTCCATGATCTGCTTGGCGCGGACCTTGCCGACGCCGGGCAGGGACTCAAGGAGCGCGGAGACCTTCATCTTGCCGATGACGTCGTTCTCCTGGCCCTGCTTGATGACCTCGTGGAGGGATGCGCCGGAGTGCTTGAGTCGATTCTTGACCTCGGCCCGCTCCCGGCGAGCCGCGGCGGCCTTCTCGAGCGCGGCTGCGCGCTGTTCAGGGGTAAGGGGCGGAAGAGCCACGCCTACGTCACCTCGGATGTCGATCTGTCGGATACGGACCGGTGAGGACCTGGTCGACCCACACCAGTGGAGCAACGCCCGACGACGCGGCCGTCGGACGTCTGCTCTGCCCCGGAGACTAGCGGCCATGGCCGCTCCAGTCAGCGAGAACAGCGGAAAAGTCCTGGTCAGCCTCTGCCGACCAGGACTTTTCCGGCATATCGACCCGGATTTCTGCCAAGATTTCGTCAAGTGCCACGACGGGACGCGGCCCGCGCCCGCCGTCCGCTCCCACCTGCGGGGATGACCCGGGGGCGGGCCGGCGGGGTCAGCCGGCGACGGCGGCCCGGATCTCGTCCGCGTAGCGCGTCGCCGCGTCCCGCAGGGCGGACGCGTCCGGTCCGGCGCGCAGCACCCCGCGGCTGACGTTCGGGACCACGTTGCGGACCGCGTCCCCGAAGACGACCGGAAGGTCGGCCGGGGTCGCGCCCTGGGCGCCGATGCCCGGAGCGAGCAGCGGGCCGTTGATGTCGAGGTCGAAGGAGGAGAGGTCGCCGAGGGTGGCGCCGACGACCGCGCCGAAGGAGCCCATGGGGGTCTCCCCCGCGTTCTCCTCCGCCAGGTGGGCGAGCATGGTCGCGCCGATCGTCCGGCCGGCCGGGTCGTCGGTGCGTACCGCCCGCTGCACCTCCGCGCCCTCCGGGTTCGAGGTCAGCGCCAGGACGAAGAGGCCGGCTCCGGACTCGCGGGCCAGGTCGACGGCCGGCTTCAGGGAGCCGTAGCCGAGGTACGGGGAGACCGTGAGCGCGTCGGAGAAGAGCGGGGAGCCCTTCCGGAGGAAGGCCTCCGCGTAGGCGGCCATGGTGGAGCCGATGTCACCGCGCTTGGCGTCCATGACGACCAGGCCGCCGGCGGCCCGCAGGTCGGCGGTGGCGCGCTCCAGGACGGCGATGCCGCGCGAGCCGAAGCGCTCGAAGAAGGCGGCCTGCGGCTTGAAGACGGCGACGGTCTCCGCCAGCGCCTCGACCACGGTGTACGTGAAGCGCTCCAGGCCGGCGATGTCGTCGCCGAGGCCCCAGGAGCCCAGCAGGGAGGCGTGCGGGTCGATGCCGACGCAGAGCGGGCCGCGCTCGTCCATGGCGGAGCGCAGGCGGGTGCCGAAGGAGGGAGTCACGAGGTGGTGGCCTTTCGGTGGTCCGCGCCGACGGCCTCGGCGATGGTGGCGTACGGGGAGGCCGCGAGGCGCGCGGCGAGCCCCTTGTGGATGGCGCGGGCGTAGCAGGGGCCCTCGTAGATGAAGGCGCTGTAGCCCTGGATCAGGGTGGCGCCGGCGAGGATGCGCTGCCAGGCGTCCTCGGCGTTCTCGATGCCGCCGACGCCCACCAGGACGATCCGGTCGCCCACGCGCGCGTACAGGCGGCGCAGGACCTCCAGGGAGCGCTCCTTGAGCGGGGCGCCGGAGAGGCCGCCGGTCTCCTGGACGAGGGCCGGGGAGGAGCTCAGGCCGAGGCCCTCGCGGGCGATGGTGGTGTTGGTGGCGATGATGCCGTCCAGGCCGAGCTCGACGGCGAGGTCGGCGACGGCGTCCACGTCCTCGTCGGCGAGGTCGGGGGCGATCTTCACCAGGAGCGGGACGCGGCGGTCGGTGACCGTGCGGTCGGCGGCCTCGCGGACGGCGGTGAGCAGCGGGCGCAGCGACTCGGTGGCCTGGAGGTTGCGCAGGCCGGGGGTGTTCGGCGAGGAGACGTTGACGACGAGGTAGTCGGCGTGGGTGGCGAGCCGCTCGGTGGACTTCACGTAGTCGGCGGCCGCGTCGGCCTCCTCGACGGCCTTGGTCTTGCCGATGTTGACGCCGACGACGGTCCTGAAGACCTCCGCCCGCGCGTGGAGGCGGGCGGCGACGGCGGCGGAGCCCTCGTTGTTGAAGCCCATGCGGTTGATCAGGGCCCGGTCCGGGACGAGGCGGAAGAGCCGCTTCTTGGGGTTGCCGGGCTGGGCCTCGCCGGTGACCGTGCCGATCTCGACGTGGTCGAAGCCGAGCATGGCCATGCCGTCGATGGCGACGGCGTTCTTGTCGAAACCGGCGGCGAGGCCGAAGGGGCCGTGCATGCGCAGGCCCAGGGCCTCGGTGCGCAGCTCCTTGTACCGGGGCGCGAGGACGGCCGCGACGAAGGTGCGCAGGACGGGGGTGCGGGCCGCGAGCCGGATCCAGCGGAAGGCGAGGTAGTGGGCCTTCTCGGGGTCCATGCGCTTGAAGACGAGCTGGAAGAAGAGCTTGTACATGGTGGTGTCCTCATGAAGAGGGGGACACCGTTTCCGGTGTCCCCCTCGGTGGCTGCTAGTCGCGGGCCGCGGTCAGGTGTTCGGCGTGTTCCTGGAGGGAACGGACGCCGACATCGCCGTGGTTGAGGGCGTCGATGCCCTGGACGGCCGCGGCGAGCGCCTGGACCGTGGTGAGGCACGGGACGCCGCGGGACACCGCCGCCGTACGGATCTCGTAGCCGTCGAGGCGGCCGCCGGTGCCGTACGGGGTGTTGACGATCAGGTCGACCTGGCCGTCGTGGATGAGCTGGACGACGGTCTTCTCGCCGTCCGGGCCCTCGCCCTCGCTGAGCTTGCGCACGACGGTGGCGTTGATGCCGTTGCGCTTGAGGACCTCGGCGGTGCCGGAGGTGGCGAGCAGTTCGAAGCCGTGGGCGACCAGCTCGCGCGCCGGGAAGATCATCGAGCGCTTGTCGCGGTTGGCGACCGAGATGAAGGCGCGGCCCTTGGTGGGCAGCGGGCCGTAGGCGCCGGCCTGCGACTTGGCGTAGGCGGTGCCGAAGACGGCGTCGATGCCCATGACCTCGCCGGTGGAGCGCATCTCCGGGCCGAGGACGGTGTCCACGCCGCGGCCGTGCACGTCGCGGAAGCGCGACCACGGCATCACGGCCTCCTTGACGGAGATCGGCGCGTCGAGCGGCAGGGTGCCGCCGTCGCCGGTCTTCGGCAGCAGGCCCTCGGCGCGCAGCTCGGCGATGGTGGCGCCCAGCGAGATGCGGGCGGCGGCCTTGGCGAGCGGGACGGCGGTGGCCTTGGAGGTGAAGGGCACGGTCCGGGAGGCGCGCGGGTTGGCCTCCAGGACGTAGAGGATGTCGCCGGCCATGGCGAACTGGATGTTGATCAGGCCGCGGACGCCGACGCCCTTGGCGATGGCCTCGGTGGAGGCGCGCAGCCGCTTGATGTCGAAGCCGCCGAGGGTGATCGGGGGCAGGGCGCAGGCCGAGTCGCCGGAGTGGATGCCGGCCTCCTCGATGTGCTCCATGACGCCGCCGAGGTAGAGCTCGGTGCCGTCGTAGAGGGCGTCGACGTCGATCTCGATGGCGTCGTCGAGGAAGCGGTCGACCAGGACCGGCCGGGTGGGGCTGATCTCGGTGGACTCGGCGATGTACGACTCCAGGCGCGCCTCGTCGTAGACGATCTCCATGCCGCGGCCGCCGAGCACGTACGAGGGGCGGACCAGGACCGGGTAGCCGATCTCGTCGGCGATCTTCTTGGCGCCGGCGAAGGTGGTGGCGGTGCCGTGCTTGGGGGCCGGCAGGCCGGCCTCCTCCAGGACGCGGCCGAAGGCGCCGCGGTCCTCGGCGGCGTGGATGGCCTCCGGGGAGGTGCCGACGACCGGCACGCCGTTGTCCTTGAGGGCCTGGGAGAGGCCGAGCGGCGTCTGGCCGCCGAGCTGGACGACGACACCGGCGATCGGGCCCGCGAGGGACTCGGCGTGGACGATCTCCAGCACGTCTTCGAGCGTCAGCGGCTCGAAGTACAGGCGGTCGGAGGTGTCGTAGTCCGTCGAGACGGTCTCCGGGTTGCAGTTGACCATCACGGTCTCGTAGCCGGCGTCGCTCAGGGCGAAGGAGGCGTGGACGCAGGAGTAGTCGAACTCGATGCCCTGGCCGATGCGGTTCGGGCCGGAGCCGAGGATGATCACGGCGGGCTTCTCGCGCGGCGCGACCTCGGACTCCTCGTCGTAGGAGGAGTAGAAGTACGGCGTCTTCGCGGCGAACTCGGCGGCGCAGGTGTCGACCGTCTTGTAGACCGGGCGGACGCCGAGGGCGTGCCGGACCTCGCGGACGACGTCCTCGCGCAGGCCGCGGATCTCCGCGATCTGGGCGTCGGAGAAGCCGTGGCGCTTGGCCTCGGCGAGGAGCTCCGGCTCCAGCTTGTCGGCGCCGGCGAGCTCGTCGGCGATCTCCTTGATCAGGAAGAGCTGGTCGACGAACCACGGGTCGATCTTCGTGTACTCGAAGACCTCCTCCGGGGTGGCGCCGGCCCGGATCGCCTGCATGACGGTGTTGATGCGGCCGTCGGTGGGGCGGACCGCCTCGCGGAGGAGTTCGGCCTTGTCGCCGGGCTCGCCGGTGAAGGCGAACTGCGAGCCCTTCTTCTCCAGGGAGCGCAGGGCCTTCTGGAGGGCCTCGGGGAAGTTCCGGCCGATGGCCATGGCCTCGCCGACCGACTTCATGGTCGTGGTCAGCGTGGAGTCGGCGGAGGGGAACTTCTCGAAGGCGAAGCGCGGGGCCTTGACCACGACGTAGTCGAGCGTGGGCTCGAAGGACGCCGGGGTCTTCTCCGTGATGTCGTTCGGGATCTCGTCCAGGGTGTAGCCGACGGCGAGCCGGGCCGCGATCTTGGCGATCGGGAAGCCGGTGGCCTTGGAGGCGAGGGCCGAGGAGCGGGAGACGCGCGGGTTCATCTCGATGACGATCACACGGCCGTCGACCGGGTCGACCGCGAACTGGATGTTGCAGCCGCCGGTGTCGACGCCGACCTCGCGGATGATCGCGATGCCGATGTCGCGGAGGATCTGGTACTCGCGGTCGGTGAGCGTCATCGCCGGGGCGACGGTGATGGAGTCGCCGGTGTGGACGCCCATCGGGTCGAAGTTCTCGATGGAGCAGACGACCACGACGTTGTCGTGCTTGTCGCGCATGAGCTCCAGCTCGTACTCCTTCCAGCCGAGGATGGACTCCTCCAGGAGCACCTCGGTGGTCGGGGAGAGCGTGAGGCCCTGGCCGGCGATGCGGCGCAGCTCCTCCTCGTCGTGGGCGAAGCCGGAGCCGGCGCCGCCCATGGTGAAGGAGGGGCGGACGACGACGGGGTAGCCGCCGAGGGTGTCGACGCCCTTGAGGACGTCGTCCATGGAGTGGCAGATGACCGAGCGGGCGGACTCGCCGTAGCCGATCTTGGCGTTGACGGCCTCGACGACGCCCTTGAAGAGGTCGCGGTCCTCGCCCTTGTGGATGGCCTCGACGTTGGCGCCGATGAGCTCGACGCCGTACTTCTCCAGGACGCCCTGCTCGTGCATGGAGATCGCGGTGTTGAGCGCGGTCTGGCCGCCGAGGGTGGGCAGGAGGGCGTCGGGGCGCTCCTTGGCGATGATCTTCTCGACGAACTCGGGGGTGATCGGCTCGACGTAGGTGGCGTCGGCGATCTCCGGGTCGGTCATGATCGTGGCCGGGTTGGAGTTGACCAGGATGACCCGCAGGCCCTCGGCCTTGAGGACCCGGCAGGCCTGGGTGCCGGAGTAGTCGAACTCGGCGGCCTGGCCGATGACGATCGGGCCGGAGCCGATGACCAGGACGGACTGGATATCGGTGCGCTTAGGCACGCTCGGCCTCCATGAGGGTCACGAAGCGGTCGAAGAGGTACGCGGCGTCGTGCGGGCCCGCGGCCGCCTCGGGGTGGTACTGGACGGAGAAGCCCGGCTGGTCGAGCAGCCGGAGGCCCTCCACGACGTTGTCGTTCAGGCAGACGTGGGAGACCTCGGCGCGGCCGAAGGGGGTCTCGGAGGCCTTGTCGAGGGGCGCGTCGACGGCGAAGCCGTGGTTGTGCGCGGTGACCTCGACCTTGCCGGTGGTCCGGTCCTGGACGGGCTGGTTGATGCCCCGGTGGCCGTACTTCAGCTTGTAGGTGCCGAAGCCGAGCGCGCGGCCGAGGATCTGGTTGCCGAAGCAGATGCCGAAGAGCGGGGTCTTCCGCTCCAGGACGGCGGTCATCAGCGCGACCGGGCCGTCGGCGGTGGCCGGGTCGCCCGGGCCGTTGGAGAAGAAGACGCCGTCCGGGTTCACCGCGTACACGTCGTCGGCGGTGGCGGTGGCGGGCAGCACGTGGACCTCGATGCCGCGCTCGGCCATCCGGTGCGGGGTCATGCCCTTGATGCCGAGGTCGATCGCGGCGACGGTGAACTTCTTCTCGCCGATCGCGGGGACGACGTACGGCTCCTTGGTGGCGACCTCCTCGTAGAGGCTGGCGCCCTTCATGTGCGGCTGGGCCTGCACGCGGGCGAGCAGCTCGGCCTCGGGGGCGAGCGCCTCGCCGGAGAAGACGCCGGCGCGCATGGAGCCGCGCTCGCGCAGGTGGCGGGTGAGGGCGCGGGTGTCGATGCCGGAGATGCCGACGACGCCCTGGGCGACCAGCTCGTCGTCGAGGCTGCGCTTGGCGCGCCAGTTCGACGGGATGCGGGCGGGGTCGCGGACCACGTAGCCGGAGACCCAGATGCGGCTCGACTCGTCGTCCTCGTCGTTCCAGCCGGTGTTGCCGATCTGGGGGGCCGTGGCGACGACGATCTGGCGGTCGTACGACGGGTCGGTGAGGGTCTCCTGGTAGCCGGTCATGCCGGTGGAGAACACGGCCTCGCCGAAGGTCTCCCCCACGGCCCCGTAGGCGCGGCCGCGGAAGGTGCGGCCGTCCTCCAGGACGAGTACGGCGGGAGCCTGGGCTCCCCTTGTGGAGGTCGTCATCGTGCGATGCCTTCCGTCGTGTCGGTCTTCGGAGTGTCGATCGAGGTGTCGATCATGGAGTTGAGGGTCTCGACCCAGGCGGTGTGCTCGGCGGCCCGGTCGGAGCGGAAGCCGGAGTCGAGGAGGGTGCCGCCGTGCTCCCAGGTGACGATCAGGAGCCCGCCCTCGGCGAGGACCTTGCCGGCGATGCCCTTGTCGAGACGGGCCTCGCGCAGGGCGGCGGCGGGGATCAGGAAGTCGTTCGCCCCGGGGCGGACGACCGAGATCCCGGCCTCGGTGAGCGTGAGCTCGGCGCGGCTGCGGGTGCCGAGGCCGTGGGCGACGATCCGGTCCAGCCACTGACCGGCGGTGGTGGAGCCGTGGTAGCGGCCGGCCATCGACAACACAGTCAGCTTGGCCTCACCGGGCGTCCGCGGCACCTCGGGGAGTTCGGGAAGGTCCGACTGGAGGCTGCCGCGCCACTTCCAGCCCTGGCGCATGAGCCAGTAGACGAAGGCGACGAAGAGCAGGAGTCCGACGACCCAGCCGATGCGGCCGGCCCAGTCGGTCACCTCCGCCGACTTCTGCTCCGCGGCGAGGGCCGCGCTTGCGATGGTGTGTGTCACGCCAACTTCCCGTCCATGACCGTTGCCCGGCCCCGCAGGAAGGTGTGGGTGACGCGACCCGGCAGCTCACGGCCCTCGTAGGGGGTGTTGCGGCTGCGGGAGGCGAAGTCCGCGGGGTCCACCGTCCCACGGTAAGCCGGATCGACCAGGACCAGGTTCGCGGGCTCACCAGCCGAGACGGGTCGTCCGTGGCCGGTGGCGCGGCCGATGCGGGCCGGGGCGGAGGACATCCGGTCGGCGACGCCGGCCCAGTCGAGGAGGCCGGTCTCCACCATCGTCTGCTGGACGACGGAGAGCGCGGTCTCCAGGCCGACCATGCCCATGGCGGCGGCGGCCCACTCGCAGTCCTTGTCCTCGTGCGGGTGCGGGGCGTGGTCGGTGGCGACGATGTCGATCGTGCCGTCGGCCAGGGCCTCGCGCAGGGCCAGCACGTCGCGCTCGGTGCGCAGCGGCGGGTTGACCTTGTAGACCGGGTCGTACGTGCGGACCAGCTCGTCCGTGAGGAGGAGGTGGTGCGGGGTGACCTCGGCGGTGACGTCGATGCCGCGGGACTTGGCCCAGCGGACGATCTCGACGGAGCCGGCGGTGGAGAGGTGGCAGATGTGGACGCGGGAGCCGACGTGCTCGGCGAGGAGGACGTCGCGGGCGATGATCGACTCCTC
The DNA here is from genome assembly GCF_040633895.1 of Streptomyces sp. NPDC007863. Taxonomy (NCBI): domain Bacteria; kingdom Bacillati; phylum Actinomycetota; class Actinomycetes; order Kitasatosporales; family Streptomycetaceae; genus Streptomyces; species Streptomyces sp. NPDC007863. The sequence continues at coordinate 278,906 of NZ_JBEYEI010000007.1, read as the reverse complement.
CGCCACGGCCGGCCAGCCGCCGAGGCCGAGCTCGGCGGAGACGACGCCCTCGTTCATCTGGGCGCCCTCGGTGAGGCGGGGCTCCTGGGCGTGCTGGGCGACGACGCCGCCGAAGGCCTTCACGTACTCCAGGGCGCGGCGCATGATCACGGCGTCGTCGACGCACTTGCCGTCGTCGGAGAAGACGGTGACGCCGGCGGCGGAGTCGTGCATGGCGCCGAGCTCGGCGAGCTTCTTGCCCTCCAGGCCGACGGTGACGGCGCCGATGGGCTGCACGTCGCAGTAGCCGGCCTCCTTGCCGAGCCGGTAGACCTGCTCGACGACGCCGGCGGTGTCGGCGACCGGGTGGGTGTTGGCCATGGCGAAGACGGCCGTGTAGCCGCCGGAGGCGGCGGCGCGGGTGCCGGTGAGGACGGTCTCGGAGTCCTCGCGGCCGGGCTCGCGCAGGTGGGTGTGGAGGTCGACGAGGCCGGGGAGGAGGATCTGGCCCTCGGCCTCGATCACGGTCGCGCCCTCGGCGGACAGGCCGGTGCCGACCGCCTCGATCGTCTCGCCGTCGAGGAGGACGTCCTGCGGCTCGCCGCCCAGCACCTTCGCACCACGGATAAGGATCTTGCTCATCTTTACTTGCTCTCCTCGGTACGGGTGGTGGCGGGGGCGACGGCGGGCTCGGAGCCGCCGAGCAGCAGGTAGAGGACGGCCATCCGGACGGAGACGCCGTTGGCGACCTGCTCGACGACCGTGCAGCGGTCGGAGTCGGCGACCTCGGCGGTGATCTCCATGCCGCGGACCATGGGGCCGGGGTGCATGACGATGGCGTGCTCGGGCATCTTCGCCATCCGCTCGCCGTCCAGGCCGTAGCGGCGCGAGTACTCGCGCTCGGTCGGGAAGAAGGCGGCGTTCATCCGCTCGCGCTGCACACGCAGCATCATCACCGCGTCGGACTTCGGCAGCACGCTGTCGAGGTCGTAGCTGACCTCGCAGGGCCAGGTCTCGACGCCGACGGGGACGAGGGTGGGCGGGGCCACCAGGGTGACCTCGGCGCCGAGGGTGTGCAGCAGGTCGACGTTGGAGCGGGCGACCCGGCTGTGCAGGACGTCGCCCACGAGGGTGACGCGCTTGCCGGCCAGGTCCCTGCCGAGACCGGCGTCGCGGCCGACGAGGCGGCGGCGCATGGTGAAGGCGTCGAGGAGGGCCTGGGTGGGGTGCTGGTGGGTGCCGTCGCCGGCGTTGATGACGGGGGCGTCGATCCAGCCGGAGGTGGCGAGGCGGAAGGGGGCGCCGGAGGCGCTGTGCCGGATGACGACGGCGTCGACGCCCATCGCCTCCAGGGTCTGCGCGGTGTCCTTCAGGGACTCGCCCTTGGAGACGCTGGAGCCCTTGGCCGCGAAGTTGATGACGTCGGCGGAGAGGCGCTTCTCGGCGGCCTCGAAGGAGATCCGGGTGCGGGTGGAGTCCTCGAAGAACAGGTTGCAGATGGTCCGGCCGCGGAGGGTCGGCAGCTTCTTGATGGGCCGGTCGGCCACCCGGGCCATCTCCTCGGCGGTGTCGAGGATCAGGACGGCGTCGTCGCGGGTGAGGTCGGCGGCCGAGATGAGGTGACGCATCATCGGGGTTTCTCTCCGGGGTGGGGAGGCATCAGGGCATGCGGGCGCGCGGGCGGGGTGCCCGGGCTCCGCGGGGTGGCCGGTCCGGCTAGGAGGCGGACTTGCCGCCGAGCAGGACGGTGTCGCGACCGTCCTCCTCGGCGAGCTGGACCTTGACGGTCTCCCGCAGCGACGTGGGGAGGTTCTTGCCGACGTAGTCGGCGCGGATCGGGAGCTCGCGGTGGCCGCGGTCGACGAGGACGGCGAGCTGGACCGCGCGGGGGCGTCCGATGTCGCCGAGGGCGTCGAGGGCGGCGCGGATGGTGCGGCCCGAGAAGAGCACGTCGTCGACGAGGACGACCAGGCGGCCGTCCACGCCGTCCCCGGGGATCTCGGTGCGGCCGATGGCGCGCGCCGGCTTCAACCGGAGGTCGTCGCGGTACATGGTGATGTCGAGGGAACCGACCGGAATCGCGGCACCGGTGATCGATTCGAGCTTCTCGGCGAGCCTGCGGGCGAGGTAGACGCCGCGGGTGGGAATGCCGAGGAGGACCACGTCGTCGGCGCCCTTGGCGCGCTCGACGATCTCGTGGGCGATCCGGGTCAGGACCCGGGCGATGTCGGGGGCCTCGAGAACGGGCCGCGCCACATCGGTGTGCTCGTGCGTGTCCATGAAGAAAGGACCTCCTTCTCCGCCTCACGGGACGGTTCTTAAAGGACGTCGGAAAGTACGGCGTCCACTTTAGCAGGGACGCTCGCACAGGCTTTCCCGGGGCCCCCTCCCCCGCTCCGACCTGCGGCGGACCGTCCCCCGGGAGGGGGTGGCGAGCCCTTTTCGGCTTGACGGGAAAGAGTAACGCTGCGTAACCTCACAGTGAGTTACCAGCCGCGCGGCGCAGCCGCATGTCGTCACAGCGTCCGGGAGCGTTATGTCCAGCGAATACGCAAAGCAGCTCGGGGCCAAACTCCGCGCCATCCGCACCCAGCAGGGCCTGTCCCTCCACGGGGTGGAGGAGAAGTCCCAGGGCCGCTGGAAGGCCGTGGTGGTCGGCTCGTACGAGCGCGGCGACCGCGCCGTGACCGTACAGCGTCTGGCCGAGCTGGCGGACTTCTACGGCGTGCCGGTGCAGGAGCTGCTGCCCGGTACGACCCCCGGCGGCGCCGCCGAGCCCCCGCCGAAGCTGGTCCTGGACCTGGAGCGCCTGGCCCACGTCCCGCAGGAGAAGGCCGGCCCCCTCCAGCGCTACGCCGCGACGATCCAGTCGCAGCGCGGCGACTACAACGGCAAGGTGCTGTCGATCCGCCAGGACGACCTGCGCACCCTGGCCGTCATCTACGACCAGTCCCCCTCGGTCCTCACCGAGCAGCTGATCAGCTGGGGCGTGCTCGACGCGGATGCGCGCCGCGCGGTCGCCCACGAGGAGAACTGACCCCCTCCACAGCACCTGCAGAAACGTGCCGCCGGGCCCGTGGACGTCATCCGACGACCACGGGCCCGGCGCTTTTCGCGTCCCCGTCCCACGGCCGCCCTCACCCGAACGGGTCAGGGCGGCCCGTCCGGATAACGCGAAGGGGCCCGCGGCACCGAACGGTGCGGCGGGCCCCTTCGCAGGGCCGTGTGCGGGACTAGGCGTCCACGTCGCGGCGGAGTCGGGGCTTCAGGTCCTTGAAGCGCCCGAGGAGACCGTTGACGAAGGCCGGGGAGTCGTCCGTGGAGAACTCCTTGGCGAGCTGCACGGCCTCGTCGATGGCCACCGCGTCCGGCGTGCCGTCCTCCCAGATCAGCTCGTACGCGCCGAGGCGCACGATGTTCCGGTCGGCGGCCGGCATCCGGTCGAGGTCCCAGTCCACCGCGTAGGTGGCGATGAGCTCGTCGATCCGGGCCACGTACTGGGCGTATCCCTCGACCAGCTGCATGGTGAAGTCACCGACCGCGGGCTGGCGCTCGTCGGCACGGTGGAGCCGGATCTGGTCCGCGAGGACCTCCTGGACCGAAGTGCCGCGCTGGTCGGCCTCGAACAGGATCTGGAAGGCCCGCCTGCGGGCCTTGCTCCGGGCGGCCACGGTTAGCTGTTCACCCGGCCGAGGTAGTCGCTGGTGCGGGTGTCGACCTTGACCTTCTCACCGGTGGTGATGAAGAGCGGGACCTGGATCTCGTGGCCGGTCTCCAGCTTGGCGGGCTTGGTGCCACCGGTGGAGCGGTCGCCCTGGACGCCCGGCTCGGTCTCGGCGATGACGAGCTCGACGGCGGCCGGCAGCTCGACGTAGAGCACGGAGCCCTCGTTCTGCGCGACGAGCGCGGTGAAGCCCTCGATGAGGAAGTTGGCGGCGTCGCCGACGACCTTGCGGTCGATGTGGAGCTGGTCGTAGGTGTCCAGGTCCATGAAGACGAAGTAGTCGCCGTCCATGTAGGAGAACTGCATGTCGCGCTTGTCGACGTTCGCGGTCTCCACCTTCACGCCGGCGTTGAAGGTCTTGTCGACGACCTTGCCGGACAGCACGTTCTTGAGCTTGGTGCGCACGAAGGCCGGGCCCTTGCCGGGCTTGACGTGCTGGAACTCGACGACGGACCAGAGCTGGCCGCCTTCGAGCTTGAGCACCATGCCGTTCTTGAGGTCGTTCGTGGAAGCCACGGTTGCGGAATCTCCTGGACTGACGTGGGACCGAGGAGGCGTACGCGCCTCACAGCGCGAGCAGCTCCTTGGTCGTGATGGTGAGTAGCTCGGGTCCGCCGTCCGCCTCCTGGCGCACGACGAGCGTGTCATCGATCCGGACCCCGCCCCGGCCCGGGAGGTGGACCCCCGGTTCGACGGTGACCGGCACACAAGCGTCCAGTTTACCCATGGCCGAGGGGGACAACTGCGGGTCCTCGTGGATTTCGAGCCCCACGCCGTGTCCGGTGAGCGGAACGGCGGTCTCCGCATGGCCCGCGGCGTCGAGGATCTGGCGTGCCGCGCGGTCCACGTCACGGTACCCGGCGCCGGGCACGAGGGACTCCCGGCCGGCCCGCTGAGCGGCGAAGACGAGCTCGTACAGCTCGATCTGCCAGTCGGCGGGCGCGGTGCCGATGACGAAGGTCCGGCCGATCTCGCAGCGGTAGCCGTGGTAGTCGGCGCCGAGGCAGACGGAGAGGAAGTCGCCCTCCTCGACCCGGCGGTCGGTGGGCCGGTGGCCGCGCCGGCCGGAGTGCGGCCCGGTGGCGACGGAGGTGGGGAAGGCGGCCCCGTCGGCGCCGTGGTCGACGAGCCGCCGCTCCAGTTCGAGGGCGAGGTGGCGTTCGGTGCGGCCGACGAGGATGGACTCCAGGAGCTCGCCGAGGGCCTGGTCGGCGATCTCGGCGGCGATCCGCAGACAGCCGATCTCGTCCTCGTCCTTGACCACCCTGAGCTGTTCGACGGCGCAGGCGAGGTCGGCGAGGCGGAGGCCGGGAGCGGCGGCGGCCAGGCTGCGGTGGCGGGCCACCGTCAGGTCGTGCTCCTCGACGGCGAGCCCGTCGGCGCCGCAGCGGCGGGCGAGTTCGGCGGCGGCGACGGCCGCGTCGCCGCCGCCGAGCGGCAGCTGCTGCTGCCGGAGCGCTTCGTCGAGCCGTCCGTCGAGGGGCTCGCCCTCGGCGGCGAGCGGCCGGATCAGCAGGTCCGCGCCGGGCTCGGGGCCGACGAGGAGGACGGCGCCGGGCGGGGCGCCGCCCGCCAGATAGCGGACGTTGGCGGGACGGGACACCAGGGCCGCCGCACTGCCCGCTGCCGCGACCCGGTCGCGCAGCCTGACCCGGCGGTCCGCATACACCTGTGACATGCCTCCGAGCCTACGAGCCGGGCCCCGGCCCGGCCTGTCGGCGGCGGCCGACCGGGGAACGCCCGCCGTCAGCCGGCGGGCGGCGCGGCTATCGCCCGGGCCAGCGCCTCGTCGATGAGCCGGGCGGTGGCGTCCACGTCGAGCGCGGAGTTGTCGATGATCGGCAGCCCGGAGCCGTACCAGCCGGCCATCCGGCCGTGGATCGCGGCGACCTCCTCGTCGGAGAGCCGGCGGTTGCCGGCGCGCTGGGCGTTGCGCTCCAGGACGACCTCCAGGCCGGGCAGGAGGACCACCGGCAGCAGGCCGGGGCCGACGTGCCGCTTCCAGCCGCCGAGCCCGACGGCGGGCCGGTCGGGGAAGACGGCGTCGTCGAGGATGCAGGAGATGCCGTTGGCGAGGAAGTTGCGGGCGGCGAAGCCGCAGGTGCGGCGGGCGAGGCGGTACTGCGCCTCGGAGTGCTCGTTCCACCCCGACTGCGGGTCGGCGAAGCCGGAGCAGACCCATTCCCGGACGTCGTCGAGGCTGATGTGGGCGGTGGGGACGGGCCGGCGGGTCGCCCAGTGCCGGGCGACGGTCGTCTTGCCGGCGCCGGCGGGCCCGATGAGCAGCACGGCGAGCGTGGCGCCCCCGGTGCCGGGCCGGTGCTCGACGACCGGCACGGGCGGCGCGAGGGGGACGGCCCCGGTGGCGTGCGGGGACCCCGCGGAGTGCGGCGGGGCGCCTCCGCCGGGATGCGGCGGGGCGCCTCCGGGGGCGGCGCCCCAGCCCGCGCCGCCGGTCGCCGGGGGCTGTCCCGGCCGCACGGCCGGGTGCACCCCGAGCCGGCCGCCGGGCGCGCCGGACGGCGGCCCCGGGTAGGGCGCGGCCTGCGGGGGCGGAGGCGGGGGTACGGGGCCGTGGCCGCCCGCCGGGCCCAGGCCGGGCGTGTGGCCCGGCCCCTCGGGCGGTGGCAGCGGTGCCCCCACTGCGTGCTGCATCCGGTGCCACTCCGTCTCGTCGGCCTGGTAGGTCGTACGGGCGGCCGGTCCGGTGCCGCCGTCGGCCCCGCTCCGGTCCCCCCGGGGATGCCAAAACGTTACCGCCCCGTCCCCCCGCTCGGGGAACGGGCGGGACCCCGCCGAAAGTGCCCGCCGGACATGCCCGGCGGAACGGCCCGGCGGAACGGCCCGGCCGCGAGGACCGGCCGCCGGGGACGGGGCCTGCGCGCGAAGGGCGGCCGCCGCACGGCGACCGCCCCGGGTCCTGCGTACGCGCGTGTCCGCGTACCCGCTCAGAGCCGGGCGTCGAGCTCCTCGGCGAGGGCGCGCAGGGCGAGCCGGTAGGAGCCGATGCCGAAGCCGGCGATGGTGCCGGTCGCGACGGCGGCCACCACCGAGGTGTGCCGGAACTCCTCGCGGGTGTACGGGTTGGAGATGTGCACCTCGATCAGCGGGGCGGTCCGCTGCGCGGCCGCGTCCCGCATCCCGTACGAGTAGTGCGTGAAGGCGCCCGGGTTGAGCACGACCGGGACGCGCCCGTCGGCCGCCTCGTGCAGCCAGCGGATCATCTCGCCCTCGTCGTTGGTCTCGCGGACCTCGACGTCGAAGCCGAGCTCGGCGCCGAGCTCCCGGCAGGACTCCACGAGCCCCGTGTAGGAGGTGGCGCCGTAGATGTCGGGCTCGCGCGAGCCCAGCCGGCCGAGGTTCGGCCCGTTCAGCACCAGGACGCGCCGCGTTCCGCTCATGCGGAGATCTCCCCGTAGGCGGCGAAGAGGACGGCCGGGTCCGGGCCCTCCAGGACGGACGGCTTGGCGAGCCCGTCGAGGACGATGAAGCGCAGCAGGTCGCCGCGGGACTTCTTGTCCACCTTCATCGTCTCCAGGAGCTTGGGCCACTGGTCGCCGCGGTAGGTGAGCGGCAGGCCGACGGACTCCAGGACGGCGCGGTGCCGGTCGGCGGTGGCGTCGTCGAGCCGGCCGGCGAGGCGGCCCAGCTCGGCGGCGAAGACCATGCCGACGGAGACGGCGGCGCCGTGGCGCCACTTGTACCGCTCGTTCTTCTCGATGGCGTGCGCGAGGGTGTGCCCGTAGTTGAGGATCTCGCGGCGGCCGGACTCCTTGAGGTCGCCGGAGACCACGTCGGCCTTCACCCGGATCGAGCGGACGATCAGCTCGGCGGTGTGCGGTCCGGCGGGCGTACGGGCGGCCTGCGGGTCCTCCTCGACGAGGTCGAGGATCACCGGGTCGGCGATGAAGCCGGTCTTGATGATCTCCGCGAGCCCGCTGACGAAGTCGTGGACGGGCAGCGAGTCGAGGGCGGCCAGGTCGCAGAGGACGCCGGCGGGCGGGTGGAAGGCGCCGACGAGGTTCTTGCCCTCGGCGGTGTTGATGCCGGTCTTGCCGCCGACGGCCGCGTCGACCATGCCGAGGACGGTGGTCGGCACGGCGACCCAGCGGACGCCGCGCAGCCAGGTCGCGGCGACGAAGCCGGCCAGGTCGGTGGTGGCGCCGCCGCCGACGCCGACGATGACGTCGGTGCGGGTGAAGCCGGTCTGGCCGAGCGCCTTCCAGCAGTACGCGGCGACCTCGGCGGTCTTCGCCTCCTCGGCGTTCGGCACCTGGATGGCGACGGCCTCGTACCCCTGCCCGGCGAGGTCCTCGCGGAGCGCCTCACCGGTCTCGGCGAGCGCCTCGGGGTGGATGACCGCGACCCGCTTGGCCTTGTCGCCGATGAGGGTGGGCAGTTCGCCGAGCAGCTGCCGGCCGACCAGCACCTCGTACGGCTCCGTGCCCGCCGTGCCGCCGACGTGGATGCGGGTGACTTCCTGGTCCGTGGTCATGCGTCCTTCAGCTCCAGTGCGTCGAGGACCGCCTCGGCGACCTCTTCGGGGGTGCGGGCGTCGGTGGCGACCACGACGCGGGCGACTTCTTCGTACAGGTGGCGCCGGGCGTCCATCAGCTCGCGCCACTGCCGGCGCGGGTTGACGGCGAGCAGCGGGCGGGCCGCTCCGAGCCCGACCCGTCGTACGGCCTCCTCGACGTCCATCGAGAGGTACGCGACGGGCTGCCCGGCCAGCAGCGCGCGGGTGTCGGCGTCGAGGATCGCGCCGCCGCCCAGGGCGAGGACGCCCCGGTGCTCGGCGACGGCCCGCGTGACGGCGGCCTTCTCCAGGGCGCGGAAGCGCTCCTCGCCGTCCTCGACGAAGATGTCGGCGATCTCGCGGCCCTCGGCGGCGACGATGTCGGCGTCGGTGTCCCGGTAGGGCGCGCCGAGCCGTTCGGCCAGGAGCGCGCCCACCGTGGACTTGCCGGAGCCCATCGGGCCGACGAGGACGACCAGCGGGCCGCCGGTCACCGGATGCGGAGGTTGTCGAGGTACGACCGGACGTTGCGCCGGGTCTCGGGGACCGAGTCGCCGCCGAACTTCTCGACGACGGCGTCGGCGAGGACGAGGGCGACCATGGCCTCGGCGACGATGCCGGCGGCCGGGACGGCGCAGACGTCGGAGCGCTGGTGGTGGGCCGCGGCTGCCTCGCCGGTGGCGACGTCGATGGTGGCGAGGGCGCGCGGGACGGTCGCGATCGGCTTCATGGCGGCGCGGACGCGCAGCAGTTCGCCGGTGGTGAGGCCGCCCTCGGTGCCGCCGGAGCGGCCGGAGGTGCGCTTGATGCCGTCCTCGGTCCTCACGATCTCGTCGTGGGCCTGGGAGCCGGGCACCCGGGCGAGGTCGAAGCCGTCGCCGACCTCGACGCCCTTGATGGCCTGGATGCCCATGAGGGCGGCGGCGAGCCGGGCGTCGAGGCGGCGGTCCCAGTGGACGTGCGAGCCGAGGCCGACGGGCACGCCGTAGGCGAGGACCTCGACGACGCCGCCGAGGGTGTCGCCGTCCTTGTGGGCCTGGTCGATCTCGGCGACCATCGCCTTCGACGCGTCGGCGTCGAGGCAGCGGACCGGGTCGGCGTCGAGCCGCTCGACGTCGCCGGGGACCGGGTAGACGCCGTACGGGGCCTTGGCCGCGGCCAGTTCGACCACGTGGCTGACGATCTCGATGCCGGCGGCCTCCTTGAGGAAGGACCGGGCGACGGCGCCGAGGGCGACGCGGGCGGCGGTCTCCCGGGCGCTGGCGCGCTCCAGGATCGGCCGGGCCTCGTCGAAGCCGTACTTCTGCATGCCGGCGAGGTCGGCGTGGCCGGGGCGGGGCCGGGTGAGCGGCGCGTTGCGGCCGGTCTCCTTCAGCTCCGAGGGGTCGACCGGGTCGGCCGACATGACCTTCTCCCACTTGGGCCACTCGGTGTTGCCGACCATCACGGCGATCGGCGAACCCAGCGAGAGCCCGTGCCGGACGCCGCCGAGGAAGGTGACCTCGTCCTGCTCGAACTTCATCCGGGCGCCGCGCCCATAGCCGAGGCGCCGCCGCGCGAGGTGGTCCGCCACCAGCTCAGTGGTGACCGGGACGCCGGCGGGAAGACCCTCCAGCGTCGCGACCAGCGCGGGTCCGTGGGATTCCCCAGCGGTCAGCCAACGCAACCTGCTCAACGATGCTCCTCATGCTCGCGCCTGGGCACTGCGACGGCAGGACCGGGCGCGCGGCCCTGACCCGCCACCCCCGATCCTCCCACGTCCGGGCCCTGACCTCGGCCCTCGGTCCAGCTATCGGACGCGTGCCTCGTCCTCGTGGACGTCGGCGGCGGCCGCGGGCTCGTCGGCGGACCGTTTCCGCAGCCAGCTGACGAAGCCGTACACCACGGTCAGCCCGAAGAGCGCGAGCACGGTGTACCGCGCCCACGCGGGCAGTGAGCTGAGGAAGCCCACGTACAGAAAGCGCAACGCGTCGAAGGCCAGATCCGCCTTCGACGCGAGCGTGATGTCCCCGTCCATCCCCGTTCCCCCTGGGTGTCATGGCACCCCGGGGCGGCCGCGCGGGGTCAGCGCGCGGCGAGCGCGGCCTCGCCGGCGGCGCGCATGGCGGCCAGCGGGGCCTTCGGGGCGCCCGTCATCTGTTCGACCTGCAGCACCGCCTGGTGGACCAGGAGGTCCAGGCCGCCGATGATCTTACCGGCGCGTTCGGACCAGGCGGCCGCGAGCCGGGTGGGCCAGGGGTCGTACAGGACGTCGAAGAGGGTGCCGGGGCGGTCGGGGACGGCCGCCGCCAGTCCGTCCGTCGCGCCCGCCGGGGTGGTGGCGACGACCAGCGGCGCCGCGAGGGCCTCCGCCGCGTCGTCCCAGGCGGCGGTGCGGACGTCGACGCCGAGGCGCTCGCCCCAGCCGCGCATCTCCGCGGCCCGTGCCTCGCCGCGTACGTAGGCGGTGACCGGGCCCGCGCAGACGCGGGCCAGGGCGGCGAGCGCGGAGGAGGCGGTGGCGCCCGCGCCGAGGATCGCCGCGGACTCGACCTTCTCGACGCCGCGCTCGCGCAGGGCGGCGATCATGCCGGGGATGTCGGTGTTGTCGCCGACCCGGCGGCCGTCCTCGCGGAAGACCACCGTGTTCACGGCCTCCACGGAGGCGGCCGTCTCGCTGACCTCGTCGAGCAGCGGGATGATCGCCCGCTTCAGCGGCATGGTCAGCGAGAGCCCCGCCCACGAGCCGTCGAGCTCCGCGACGAAGCCCGGCAGCGCCGCCTCGTCGACCTCGAAGCGCTCGTAGGACCAGGCGTCGAGACCGAGCTCCGCGTACGCGGCCCGGTGCAGGACCGGGGAGAGCGAGTGCGCGATCGGCGAACCGAGGACGGCGGCGCGGCGGCCGGCGGCACTAGTTCGTGTTGGCATTGAACTTGTCCTTGAGCTTCTCGAACTCGGCGTACGTCTTCGCGAACTCGGTCTTGTTCATGCCGTCGGTCGCCACGAAGTACATCCAGCCGTCCTTCGTCGGGTCGAGCATGGCGGCCAGGGCCTCGACACCGGGGTTGCTGATCGGACCGGGCGGCAGACCGACCTGGGTGTACGTGTTGTACGGGTCCTGGTTGGTGTTCGCCTCGTTCTCCGAGATCTTGATCTCGGACTGGCCCTTCAGGTAGTTCAGGGCCGAGTCGAACTGGAGCTTCCGGTTCGTCTCCGTGTTGTCCGGCTGGAGGCGGTTGTAGATGACCTCGGCCATCTTGCGGAAGTCGTCGTGCGTCTTGCCCTCGGCCTGCACCAGGCTCGCGACCGTCACGAGCTCCCAGGCGTTCTCCAGGCCGTGCGCCTTCGCCCTACCCTCCAGGTCCAGCTTCGTGTACTCCTGGTTGGCGCGGCTGACCATCTTCTTGAGGGCGTCCTCGGGCTTGGAGCCCTTCGCGACCGGGTAGCTCGCGGGGAAGAGGAAGCCCTCCAGGGGGTCCTTGACGTTCTTGTGGTTCTTCGCCCAGTCCGGCAGGCCCAGGGAGTCGGCCTTCGAGACCGCGATCTCCTTGGTGCTGCCGGGGTCGAGGCCGAGGCGGGTGTCGAGCTGCTCGTAGACCCAGGCGTTGCGCTTGCCCTCGGGGATGATGAGGTTGGCCTGGCTCGCCGGATCCAGCATCAGCGCGACCGCGCTCTCCGCCGACATCTCCTTCTTCAGGGTGTAGGCGCCGGCCTGGATCGTGTTGCCCTTCTCGTTCTTCTTCTGGGCGGCGACGAAGGCGTCGACGCTCTTCACGACGCCGGCCTGTTTGAGGATGTTGCCGATCTCGTTGCCGAAGGCGCCCTTCGGGATCTCGACCTGGACCTCGCCGCTGCCGCCGCCCGCGTAGTCGGGCGCCTCGCCGAACTGGCCCTGCCAGAACTGGTAGCCGAAGTAGCCGATGCCGCCGACGCCGCCCACGATGACGGCGGCGACGACGAGGCAGGCCATGCCGTTCTTGCCCTTGCGCTTCCGCTCCTTGCCACGGCGCTCGCGGTCGCGGTCGTCGCCGCCGCGGCCCCGGCGCGAGGCCGGTTCGTCGTCCTCGTAGCCGTCCTCGTCGTCACCGCCGAAGAAGGGGTGCAACTCCTCCGGCTCGGGCTCGGGCTCCGGTTCCGGGTGGGCGGGCTCGGGCTGCGGCGGCCGCTGCCGGCGGCCGGGCGGCTGCGGCGGCGGGTACGCCTCCGGCGTGCCGTACAGGTCGGGCTGCTGGCCGCCGTACGGATCGGCGGGCGGCGCGTTGTAGGCCATGGCGGCCTGGCCGGTCTCCCAGTTGCCGTCGTACGCGTGTGCGGGATGCCCGGGCGTGTCGTAGCCCTGCTCCGGGTACCCCTGATGCCCCTGCGCGCCCTGGTCCCAGCCGCCCTGGCCGTACGCCTGCGGCTGCGCCTCCTGCGGGTCGACGTACCCCTGCTGCGGGTACTGCTGCTGGTACGCGGCCTGCTGCTGCGCGTGCTGCTGCTGCGCGTACGGGTCGGTCCCGTAGCCCTGCTGGGCGTACGGGTCCTGGTAGGCCTGACCACCCTGCGCGTACGGCGTCGCCTGGTGCGGCTGCTGGTGGTACTGCTGCTGACCTTCCCACCCCTGGTCCCCGTACAACGGGTCCGTGGGGTGCCACGGTTCGGAGCCAGGGCCCCGGCCATACTCAGTCATCGATCCCCAAACAGCCGCGAGGCTTCCGGACGATCCGCCTCTACGTAGTGCGGCAGCTGTTCGAACACCGCCGCATCGCGCGGAACGTTACCGTATCGCGATCAGATGACCACTTCGACGCCCTCGCCGGGCGGATTACCTGATACCCGTTCGGACTCAAGAGCGTTCTGAAGGATGATCACAGCGGCGGCCTGGTCGATGACGGACCGCCCCTTCTTGGACTTCACACCGGAGGCCCGCAGCCCCTGCGTGGCCGTCACCGTGGTCATCCGCTCGTCGACCAGACGGACCGGCACCGGGGCGACGCCCTTCGCCATCTCCCTCGCGAAGGCCCGGACCTTGGTGGCCGCGGGGCCCTCCCGCCCGCTGAGCGAGCGGGGCAGGCCCACGACGACCTCGATCGGCTCGTACTCCTCGACGATCTGGCGGAGCCGCCGGTGGGCGGCCGGGACGTCACGTCCCGGCACGGTCTCCACCGGCGTGGCGAGGACCCCGTCGGGGTCGCACGAGGCGACCCCGATCCGGGCGTCCCCGACGTCGACCGCGATACGGCGGCCGCGGCGCATCGTCACGCCGTCTCCACCACGAGACGCTCGACGGCGGCGATGGCCTCGCCGACGGCCTCCGGGTTCTGGCCGCCGCCCTGGGCGACGTCCGGCTTGCCGCCGCCACCGCCACCGAGGGTCTTGGCGGCCGTGCGGACCAGCTCGCCGGCCTTGAGACCGCGCTCGCGGGCGGCCTCGTTGGTGGCGATGACCGTCAGCGGCTTGCCGTTGGCCGTGGTGAAGAGGGCCACGACGGCCGGGCGGTCGGACGGGATGCGGCCGCGCACGTCGAGGACGAGCCTGCGCAGGTCGTCGGCGCCGGTGCCGTCCGGGACCTGGCCGGTGACCAGGGCGAGGCCGCGGATGTCCTTGGCGGAGTCGACCAGGCCGCCGGCGGCCTGGAGGACCTTCTCCGCGCGGAACTTCTCGATCTCCTTCTCGGCGTCCTTCAGCTTGCCGAGCATGGAGGAGATCTTCTCCGGCAGCTCCTCCGGGCGGCCCTTGACCAGCTCCTGGAGCTGGGCGACGACCGTGTGCTCCTTGGCGAGGAAGTTGTACGCGTCGACGCCGACCAGGGCCTCGATGCGGCGCACGCCGGAACCGATGGAGGACTCGCCGAGCAGCTTCACCAGGCCCAGGGCCGAGGTGTTCTTGACGTGCGTGCCGCCGCACAGCTCCTTGGAGAAGTCGCCGATGGTGACGACGCGGACCTGCTCGCCGTACTTCTCGCCGAACTCGGCGATGGCGCCCTGCCGCTTGGCCTCGTCGATCGGCATGACCTCGGCGTGGACCTCCAGCTCGCGCGAGAGGACCTCGTTGATCTTCTGCTCGACGTCCATGAGGACCGTGCCGGGGACGGCGTTCGGCGAACCGAAGTCGAAGCGGAAGCGGCCGGGCTGGTTCTCGGAACCGGCCTGGGCGGCCGTCGGGCCGAGGGCGTCGCGCAGCGCCTGGTGGGTGAGGTGGGTGGCCGAGTGGGCGCGGGCGATGGCCCGGCGGCGGCGCACGTCGATGGTGGCGTAGGCGGTGGAGCCGACGGTCACCTCGCCGACCTGGACCGAGCCCTTGTGCACCGAGACGCCCGGGACGGGCTGCTGGACGTCGCGGACCTCGATCACGGCGCCGGAGTGCAGCCGGATGCGGCCCTGGTCGGCGATCTGGCCGCCGCCCTCGGCGTAGAAGGGGGTGCGGTCGAGGACGACCTCGACCTCGTCGCCCTCGGAGGCGGCCGGCGACGGGACGCCGTTCACCAGCAGGCCGACGACCGTGGACTCGCCCTCGGTGTTGGTGTAGCCGGTGAACTGGGTGGCGCCGGAGGTGTCGGCGATCTCGCGGTAGGCGGAGACGTCGGCGTGGCCGGTCTTCTTGGCCTTGGCGTCGGCCTTGGCCCGGTCCCGCTGCTCCTGCATCAGGCGGCGGAAGCCGGTCTCGTCCACGGAGAGGCCCTGCTCGGCGGCCATCTCCAGGGTGAGGTCGATCGGGAAGCCCCAGGTGTCGTGGAGCAGGAAGGCCTTCTCGCCGGCGAGGACCGTGCCGCCGGCGGCCTTGGTCTCGGTGACGGCGCTGTCGAGGATGTTCGTGCCGCCCTTGAGGGCCTTCAGGAACGCGGCCTCCTCGGCGAGGGCGACCGTCTCGATGCGCTTGCGGTCGGTCTCCAGCTCCGGGTACTGCTCGCCCATCGTCTTGATGACCGTGTCGACGAGCTCGCCGACGACCGGGCCGGTGGCGCCGAGCAGGCGCATGTTGCGGACGGCGCGGCGCATGATGCGGCGCAGCACGTAGCCGCGGCCCTCGTTGCCCGGGGTGACGCCGTCGCCGATGAGCATGACCGAGGTGCGCATGTGGTCGGCGACCACGCGCAGCGAGACGTCGCTGTCCTTGGTCTTGCCGTAGGCGACGCCGGTGAGTTCGGTGGCCTTGTCGATGACGACCTTGAGGGTGTCCGTCTCGTACATGTTCTGGACGCCCTGGAGGATCATCGCCAGGCGCTCCAGGCCGAGGCCCGTGTCGATGTTCTGGGCCGGCAGATCGCCGAGGATCGGGAAGTCGTCCTTGCCGGAGCCCGCGCCGCGCTCGTACTGCATGAAGACGAGGTTCCAGATCTCCACGTACCGCTCGTCGTTGACGGCCGGGCCGCCCTCGACGCCGAACTCGGGGCCGCGGTCGTAGTTGATCTCGGAGCAGGGGCCGCAGGGGCCGGGGACGCCCATGGACCAGAAGTTCGGGCCCATGCCCAGGCGCTGGATGCGCTCGGCGGGGACGCCCACGACGTCGCGCCAGATGCGCTCGGCCTCGTCGTCCTGCTCGTAGACGGTGATCCAGAGCTTCTCCGGGTCGAGCCCGTAGCCGCCGTGCTCGACCGAGGAGGTCAGCAGCTCCCAGGCGAGCTTGATGGCGCCTTCCTTGAAGTAGTCGCCGAAGGAGAAG
Organism: Streptomyces sp. NPDC007863; assembly: GCF_040633895.1. Lineage (NCBI taxonomy): Bacteria > Bacillati > Actinomycetota > Actinomycetes > Kitasatosporales > Streptomycetaceae > Streptomyces > Streptomyces sp. NPDC007863. The sequence goes on along the minus strand of NZ_JBEYEI010000007.1, from coordinate 263,064 downwards.
TTGCCGCACATCTGGAAGAACGTGCCGTGGCGGGTGGTCTTGCCGACCTCTTCGATGTCCGGGGTGCGGACGCACTTCTGCACGCTCGCGGCGCGCGTGAAGGGCGGCTTGACCTCACCCAGGAAGTAGGGCTTGAAGGGCACCATGCCGGCGGGGACGAGCAGCAGAGTCGGGTCGTCCGCGATGAGCGACGCCGAAGGGACGACGGTGTGCCCGCGCTCCTCGAAGAAGCTCAGCCAGCGGCGGCGGATTTCAGCCGACTCCATCAGTGGTCCTCATTCCGGTTGTACGAGATCGTGCGCGACGAAAACGTGGTCGTGGTCTTGTGCGGGGTGGGTCCGAGGGCGGCCCGGCGGCGGGGCTGCGGAAGCTCCCGGTCCGCGGGAGGCTCCGCGTCGAGGCCGAGTGCCTCGCCGAGCTCCGCCTCGCGCTGGACCATGCCCGCCCTCACGTCGAGGGCGAAGTCCTTGAGCCGGTGGCCCGCCTCGACCGCCTTGTTCGCGGCCTGCGCCGCGAGGCTCTCGGGGGTCAACTGCTGGATCTTGCGGTTGACCTTGGTGGTGGCCCAGACGCCGGCGGCTGCGCCGGCCGTGAACCAGAACGTACGGCGGAACATCGCGGCTATCGGCCCTTCTGCTTCCGGCGCCGTGCGACCGGCACGGTACGGCCGACGATCACAGTGCGACGCCCGCTGTCGGGCGCCGCCTCCCCGCGGTCCCGGTCGCGGCCGAGCGCCTTGCGGACCCCGTAGCCGAAGGCGGCGACCTTGACGAGCGGGCCCCCGAAGGTGGAGGCGACGGTCGTCGAGAGCGCGGAGGCGTTGGCGGTGACCTCCTGGACGTCCGAGGCGATGGCGTCGACCCGGTCCAGCTGGGTCTGTGCCGAGCGGACGGTCGCCGACGCGTCGGCGAGCAGCGGCACGGCCTGTTCGGTCACCTCCGCCACGAGCCGGGTGGTCGCCCTGAGCGTCTGCGCCAGCCTCCCCAGCACCACGGCGAGGAAGGAGACGAGGATCGCCCAGAACACGGCCACCAGGATCCCGGCAACCTCTCCACCGGTCACTCCGCACCGCTCTCTGCTGTCGTCATCGGTCGTTGGGGTCCTGCGAAAAGTCGTCCCCCGAGCCTATCGCGCCGGGGCTGGGACGCCGTACCGCATTAGCGCCCGCGTTGCCGCCCCGGCACGGGAGCCGCGCGATCGGATTGTACGGAGCGCGCGCGGGTGAGTACGCTCCGTGTCCCATGCGACGCAGCAACCTCCCGGCGGAGCTCAACCGGTTCGTGGGCCGGACCGGGGAGCGGGCCGAACTGGCCGCGCTCCTGGCCGAGTCCCGTCTCGTCACCGTGCTCGGTGTGGGCGGGGTCGGCAAGACCCGACTCGCCCTGAAGACCGCCGCCGAGGTGCAGAAACGCTACGGCGAGGGGGTGCGGCTCGCGGAACTGGCGCCGCTGCGCGACCCCGGGCTCGTCGAGCACGCCCTGATCGAGGCGCTCGGCCTGACCGACCACACGCCCCGCGCGCCCCGCGAGGTGCTGAGGGAGCACCTCGCCGAACGCCGGCTGCTCCTCGTCCTCGACGGCTTCGAACACCTGGTGGACGACTGCGCCCCGCTCGTCCACGAGCTGCTCACGGCGGCACCGGGGCTGACCGTCCTCGCCACCGGACGCCGCCCGCTGCGGCTGCCGGGCGAGGCGGTGCTGAGGCTGACACCGATGGCCGAGCCGGACGCCCTCGCGCTGCTCACCGAGCGGGCGGCCGGGGCCGGCGCGCCCGCCCTCGACGCCGACGCGTCGGTACGGGAGCTGTGCCGGCGGCTCGACGGGATCCCGCTCGCCCTCGAACTGGCCGCGGGCCGGCTGCCGCTGCTCTCCGTGGAACAGCTGCTCGCCCGGCTCGACGACCGCTTCCGGCTGCTCGGCGGCAGCGGACGCGGAGTCCTCCCCCGCCACCAGACGCTGCGCACCGCGATCGGCTGGAGCCACGAGCTGTGCACGCCGGAGGAGCGGCTGCTGTGGGCGCGCCTCTCGGTCTTCGCGGGCCCCTTCGACCTGGAGGCCGTCGAGTACGTGTGCGGGGGCCCCGACCTGCCGCCGGAGGCGGTCCTCGACCTGCTCGGCGGTCTGCTCGCGCAGTCGCTGGTGACCCGGGAGGACACGGCGGCGGGCCCGGGCTACCGGATGCTGGACACGGTGGCGGCGTACGGGGCGGAGTGGCTGGCCCAGCTCGGGGACACCGAGCGGATGCGCAGGCGGCACCGGGACTGGTACATGGGCCTGGCGACCTGGTGCGAGCTGGAGTGGTTCAGCCCCCGCCAGGCGGAGGTGGCGGCGCGGACGGCGGCGGCGCTGCCGAACCTGCGGGCGGCGCTCGACCTCTGCCTGGAGCTGCCGGAGGACGCGCACCTGGCCCAGCACCTGGCGGGCACGCTCTGGTTCGCGTGGGTGGGGTGCGGGCGGCTCGCGGAGGGGCGGCACTGGCTGGACCGGGCCCTCGCCCTGGAGTCCGGGCACGAGGAGGCGCGGCTCAAGGCGCTGTGGGTGCTCGGCTACGTGGCGGTCCTGCAGGGCGACGCGACGGCGGCGGTGGCGGCGCTGCACTCCTGCCGGGAGCGGGCGCGCGCCTCGCGGAACCGGCTGGCGGAGGCGTACGCGACGCACCGGATGGGCTGTCTGGCGCTGCTCACGGACGACTTCCCGCGCGCCGAGGAGCTGCTGAGCCGGGCGCTCGACGCCTACGGCGAGCTGGGCGAGCTGAACAGCAATGTGCTGATGGGCCAGGTGGAGCTCGCGATGGCACGGGCCTTCCGGGGCGATCTGGAGGGCGCGACGACGATCTGCCGGGACGTGCGGGAGGTCTGCGAGGAGCGCGGGGAGCGGTGGACGCGGGCATACGCGCTCTACGTGCTCGCGTACTCGGCCTGGACGCGCGGCGCGCTCGCGCAGGCGCGTGAGCTGCTCGTGGAGTGCGTGACGATCAACCACCTCTTCCGCGACCTGGTGGGGGTGGTGCTCGCGGTGGAGCTGCTCGCGCTGGTCACGGTGGGCGAGGGCGACGCCGTGGAGGCCGCGGTGCTCCAGGGGGCGGCGCTGCCGGTGTGGGACGCGGTGGGGATCCAGCTCTTCGGGTCCGGTGCCTTCGACGGGCCGCGGGCGCTGTGCGCGGGGCGGGCGGTCGAGGAGCTGGGGGCGGAGCGGTACGAGGAGGCGCTGCGGTTCGGCCAGGGGCTTTCGCTGGACGAGACGGTGGAGCGGGCGCTCGCGGACCGGCCGTCGGCGGTCGGGGCCGGGCGGCCCGGGGAGGCGGCGCGGCGGCCGTTCCGCTCCGCGCGTCCGCCGGTGGTGCCGGGAACGCGGAAGCCCGCCGGCTCCCCCACCGGAAAGGGCGGGGAAGCGGCGGGCTGAACACCGCGGGTGAGTCTGCGGCCGCTGGATCAGCGGGCGTAGTACTCGACGACCAGCTGCTCGTCGCAGATGACCGGGATCTCCTTGCGGTTCGGCTCGCGGTCCAGGCGGAAGGCCAGGGCCTTCAGGTTGACCTGGAGGTAGCGCGGGGTCTCGCCGTCGGGGGCGAAGCCACCCTCGCGGGCGACCTGGAACAGGGTCTTCGCGCGGGACTTCTCGCGGACCATCACGACGTCGTCGGGACGGACGCGGAAGGACGGCTTGTCGACCTTGCCACCGTTGACCTGGATGTGGCCGTGGACGACCATCTGACGGGCCTGGTAGATGGTGCGGGCGATGCCCGAACGCAGGACCAGGGCGTCGAGACGGCGCTCGAGCTCGACGACCAGCGCCTCGCCCGTCTTGCCCTCGGCCTTCTTGGCGCGGTCGTAGGCGCGCGCCATCTGGCGCTCGCTGATGTCGTACTGGGCACGCAGACGCTGCTTCTCGAGCAGACGGACCTTGTAGTCCGAGTTCTGCTTGCGGCCACGGCCGTGCTCGCCCGGCGGGTAGGGACGGGCCTCGAAGTACTTGACGGCCTTCGGCGTCAGCGCGATACCGAGCGCACGAGACTTCTTGACCTTGGGGCGGGCCTGGTTCGGCATGAACCAACCTCTCTGTCTGAACGAATACGGCTTCACCAGTGGTTAGGGAGGTCGCATCCGCAGCCGGGAAAACCCGTCGGGTCCGCGAGGGACCTGTCGGGCAGCCGCTTCCCGGTCTGGGCACGTACGTGCAGCACGCGAACGACCCACCGCCGGTCCCGGGAACCCGGGGGGTGGTGGGTGGCACGCGACACCTTCGAGGTGCGCGACGCTCCTGGAAACCCTGCCCGGGGGCCGGGTCTCCTGCTGACTGTCCCGCTCTGGTGGCGCCGGCCTGGGGCCGGACACGGGACGCAGCGATCCCGACCAGTGTACCGGCTCCGCGGAGCGCGGCCGCCCGGGGGCCCGGTCGGCCCGGCCGGCGGTCAGCCGTCGCCCTTCAGGCGCCCTCGGACCTTCTCCACCACGTCCGCGTAGCGGGCCTCGGCGCCGTAGCGGGTGGGCTCGTAGTAGCGCTTGCCGTGCAGGGCGTCGGGGGCGTACTGCTGGGCGGCGATCGCGCCGGGCACGTCGTGCGGGTACACGTACCCCTGGGCGTGGCCGAGCTTGGCGGCGCCCTTGTAGTGGCCGTCGCGGAGGTGGGCCGGGACGGGGCCCGCGAGGCCCTTCCTGACGTCCTCGCGGGCGGCGAAGATCGCGGTGGTCGCCGCGTTGGACTTGGGGGCCAGGGCCAGGGCGATGGTGGCGTGGCTGAGGGTGAGGGCGGCCTCGGGGAAGCCGATCATGGCGACGGCCTGGGCGGCGGCGACGGCCAGCGGCAGGGCCTGCGGGTCGGCGAGGCCGATGTCCTCGCTGGCGGAGATCATCAGGCGGCGGGCGATGAAGCGGGGGTCCTCCCCCGCCTCGATCATGCGGGCGAGGTAGTGCAGCGCCGCGTCCACGTCGGAGCCGCGGATGGACTTGATGAGGGCGCTGGCCACGTCGTAGTGCTGGTCGCCGTCCCGGTCGTACGTCACGGCGGCCCGGTCGACGGCCTCCTCGACCGTCTGGAGGGTGACCTCCCGCTCGCCCTTGGCGAGGGCGCCGCCCGCGGAGGCCTCCAGGGCGGTGAGGGCGCGCCGGGCGTCGCCGCCCGCGATCCGCAGCAGATGGGCGCGGGCGTCGTCCTGGAGCTCGACGGCGCCGCCGAGGCCGCGCTCCTCGGTGACGGCCCGGTCCATGAGGCCGCTGAGGTCCTCGTCGGTGAGCGGCTCCAGGGTGAGGAGCAGGGAGCGGGAGAGCAGCGGGGAGATCACCGAGAAGTACGGGTTCTCGGTGGTGGCGGCGATGAGGGTGACCCAGCGGTTCTCGACGGCGGGGAGCAGGGAGTCCTGCTGCGCCTTGGAGAAGCGGTGGATCTCGTCGAGGAAGAGGACGGTCTCCTTGCCGTAGCCGCCGGAGGCGCGGCGGGCGCCGTCGATGACGGCCCGGACCTCCTTGACGCCGGCGGTGATCGCGGAGAGCTCCACGAAGCGCTTGTCGGTGGCCTTGGAGACCACGTACGCGAGGGTGGTCTTGCCGATGCCGGGCGGGCCCCAGAGGATCACCGAGGAGGCGCCGGCGGGGCCGCCGCTCTCCCCGACGAGCCGCCGCAGCGGCGAGCCGGGCTTGAGCAGGTGCCGCTGGCCCACCACCTCGTCGAGGGTGCGGGGGCGCATCCGGACCGCCAGCGGACTGCTGGCCGGGTCCTTCTCCTGGCGTTCTTCTGCGGCTGCGGTAAAGAGGTCGGGCTCCACGTCCATGAAGCCTAGGTCACGCCACCGACAAGCCGGGGGCAGCCGGTCAGCTCGTCCAGAAGTCCCACCAGCGGGTCAGGACCAGCATGCCGATGATCCCGATGTGCAGGACGGGCAGGACCCAGGTGAACTCGGCGAAGAAGGTCCGCAGTCCGGCCGGGGCGGGGATGACGCCCTTGCGGACGTTGTGCGAGGTCACGTACCAGAACATGACGATGGTGGCGACCCAGGCGAGGCAGCACCAGAGGCAGAGCGAGTTGATCTCGTACAGGGACTGCTGCATCAGCCAGGTGCAGAAGCCGACGCCGAAGAGGGTGCCGGCGTTGAGGCCGAGCCAGTACCAGCGGCGGTAGCGGGCGCCCGCGAGGAGGCCGGCGCCGATGGCGACGATCATGCCGTAGGTGACCAGGCCGAGCATCGGGTTGGGGAAGCCGAAGACCGAGGCCTGCTCGCTCTTCATGATGTTCCCGCAGGACACGATGGGGTTGAGGCTGCACCCGGGGACGAAGTTCGGGTCCTCCAGGAGCTTGAACTTGTCGAGGGTGATGACCCAGGCGGCGAGGAGTCCGGCCGCTCCGGTGATCACCAGGAGCCAGGCGAGGCCCTTGCTCGCGCCGATGGTCCCCGGCGTCCCCGTCGTCTCCGTAGCGGCTTCTCTCATCTGTCCTTTTCCCTCGCTCGCGGGCCTGGCGGCCCCCGCCATTCTGCAACAAGGCGTACGCCATCGGCTGTTCGCGGGGCATAAGGAAGGGCCCGGCCGCGCGGGGCGGACCGGGCCCTTCCCTCGGTACGGGTGTCAGGCGAGCCGGTCGCGGACGGCGTCCAGGACCTCGTCCAGGGCGACCGCGCGCTGCTCTCCGGACTCCATGTCCTTGAGCTGGACGACGCCCTCGGCGAGGTCGCGCTCGCCGGCGACGAGCGTGAGGCGGGCGCCGGAGCGGTTGGCGTCCTTCATCGAGCCCTTCAGGCCCTTGCCGCCGAAGGAGAAGTCCGCGGCGATCCCGGCCCGGCGCAGCTCGGTGACCTTGCCGAAGAGGACGCGCCGCGCCTCCTCGCCGAGGGCCACCGCGAAGACGCTGGTGGTGGCGGGCAGGTCAAGCTCGACGCCCTCCGCCTCCAGGGCGAGGACCGTGCGGTCCACACCGAGCGCCCAGCCGACGGACGGCAGCGAGGGGCCGCCGATCATCTCGGAGAGGCCGTCGTAGCGGCCGCCGCCGCCGACGGCGGACTGGGAGCCGAGGCCGTCGTGGACGAACTCGAAGGTGGTGCGGGTGTAGTAGTCGAGGCCGCGGACCAGCTTGGGGTCGTCCTCGAAGACCACGCCGGCGGCGGTGATCAGCTCGCGGACCTGCTCGTGGTACGCCTTGCAGGCGTCGCACAGGTAGTCGCGGAGCAGCGGCGCGTCGACGAGCTGCTTCTGCACGTCGGCGCGCTTGTCGTCGAGGACCCGCAGCGGGTTGATCTCGGCGCGGCGCAGCGTCTCCTCGTCGAGGTCGAGGCCGCGCAGGAAGGTCTGCAGCGCCTCGCGGTAGACGGGGCGGCACTCCTTGTCGCCGAGCGAGTTCAGCAGGATGCGGTACTGGCGCAGGCCGAGCGAGCGGTACGCCTGGTCGGCCAGGATGATCAGCTCGGCGTCGAGCGCCGGGTCCTCGGCGCCGATGGCCTCGGCGCCGACCTGCGAGAAGTGGCGGTAGCGGCCGGCCTGGGCGCGCTCGTAGCGGTAGTAGGAGCCGGAGTACCAGAGCTTGACCGGCAGGTTGCCCTGCTTGTGCAGGTTGGCCTGGAGGGCCGCGCGCAGCACGGAGGCGGTGCCCTCGGGGCGCAGGGCGAGCTGGTCGCCGCCCTTCGTGGTGAGGGTGTACATCTCCTTGGTGACGATGTCGGTGGACTCGCCGACGCCGCGGGCGAAGAGGTTCACGTCCTCGAAGCCGGGGGTCTCGACGTAGCCGTAGCCGGCGTTCCTCGCCTGGGTGGAGATGGCGTCCCGGACCGCCAGGAAGACGGCGGAGCGCGGGGGGATCAGGTCGTACGTGCCCTTGGGGGCCTGAAAGGTGCTCACGGAGGTTCTCGTCACATTCCTCGTCGGGGAGCGTCCGTGCTCCCGAGGCCGGAGGCCACCTGCCGCAGATACGGATTGGTGGCGCGCTCCTGGCCGATGGTCGTCTGGGGACCGTGGCCGGACAGGACGACGGTCGAGTTGTGGAGCGGCAGGACCACGCGGGTCAGCGACGCGAGCATCTCGTCCATGTCACCGCCGGGCAGGTCGGTGCGGCCGATGGAGCCGGCGAACAGCAGGTCGCCGGAGAAGAACACGGAGGGGATCTCCGTGGTCTCCGGCGTCCGGAAGGTCACCGACCCCTTGGTATGACCGGGCGCGTGCGCGACGGAGAACTCCATGCCGGCGAGCTTCAGCTCGGCGCCGTCGGTGAGCTCGTGCACGTCGTCCGGCTCGCCCACGGTCAGCTCGCCCATGAGGGGCATCCCGATGGAGCGGCCGAGGGCGCGCTCCGGGTCGCTCATCATGTACCGGTCCGCGGGGTGGATCCACGCGGGTACGTCATGGGCGCCGCAGACCGGGACGACGGAGGCGACGTGGTCGATGTGGCCATGGGTGAGGACCACCGCGACGGGCTTGAGCCGATGCTTCTTCAGCGTCTCCTCGACTCCCTGGGCGGCCTGGTGGCCCGGGTCGATGATGACGCACTCCTCGCCTGCGGCGGGGGCGACCACGTAGCAGTTGGTGCCCCAGGCCCCGGCGGGGAACCCGGCAATCAGCACGATCGTCCTTCTGTGTCGTCCGGCAGATGACTGCGGCCTTGCGGAATGCAGCAGATCAGAGCCTACCGGCGCTGCGTATTCCACAGCCAACCCGTATACGGTACGGGCACATCCGGCCAGGACAGGAACACACGACCGACAAGGAGCGGACCCGGTGGTCACCAGCGATCAGCGGCGGCGGCAGCTCGCCAGGGACAAGTACGCGCGCCAGCAGCAGCGACGGGCGGAGGCGCAGCGCAAGGCGAAACGCCGCACCACCGTGATCGCGGCCTCCCTCGCGGTGGTCCTCGCCGCGGGCGGCGCGGTGTACGCGTCGGTGCAGTTCCTCGGGGACGACACCAAGAACACCGAGGCGGAGACGCCGACCGGCGAGCCGAAGATGGGCATCGAGGCCAAGGGCGCGTACGCCCTGGCCCTGAAGACCAACGAGGGCGACATCACGATCACCATGGACGCGGCGAAGACCCCGCGCACGGTGAACTCCTTCAAGCACCTCGCCGACAAGAAGTACTTCGACGGCACCAAGTGCCACCGGCTCACCACCGCCGGGATCTTCGTCCTCCAGTGCGGCGACCCGGAGGGCACCGGCATGGGCGGCCCCGGCTACACCATCCCGGACGAGAACCTCGACGCCCTGGGCAAGGCGGGCGCCGACGGCAAGGTGACGTACAAGGCCGGCACCGTCGCCATGGCCAACACGGGGCAGCCGGGCACCGGCGGCTCGCAGTTCTTCCTCGTCTACAAGGACTCGAAGCTGCCGCCGCAGTACACCCCCTTCGGCACGATCGACGCGGCCGGTCTGGCGGCGGTGCAGAAGGTCGGCGCCGCGGGTGCCGACGGCGGCCAGGGCGACGGGGCTCCGAAGAAGCCGGTCACCATCGAGAAGGCGACCGTCGCCGCGAAGTGACGCCGGGGGCAGGAGCGACGGCGGCCCGGACGTCCGCACGCACGTGACCGTGGAATTTCGGTGGCGCCGAGTGCGGACAGCCGGGCCGCCGTTCGCCTAGATTGGCGTTGTGCGGCGCGGTCCGATCGTCGGCCGCGCGGCGAAGGCGGGCGAGGCCCGCCCAGGAACTGTGGACGATGCCCGGGGGTCACCACCCCGACGAGGGCATCATGGTGAGGAGGCGCTGTGAGCAGCGACCCGTGGGGCCGCGTCGACGAGACGGGCACCGTGTACGTGCGGACGGCCGAGGGTGAGAAGGTCGTCGGATCCTGGCAGGCGGGCACCCCTGAGGAGGCGCTGGCCTACTTCGAGCGCAAGTACGAGGGCCTGGTTGTCGAGATCGGCCTCCTCGAGAAGCGGGTGAAGACCACCGACCTCTCGGCGAAGGACGCCCAGACGGCGATCGAGCACATCCGGCAGCAGATCGACGAGCACCACGCCGTCGGCGACCTGGCCGCGCTCGGCGCCCGTCTGGACAAGCTCGTGGAGTCGGTGGACTCGCGCCGCGAGGAGCGCAAGGCGCAGAAGGCCAAGCAGGCCGACGAGGCGCGCTCCGCCAAGGAGGCCCTGGTCACCGAGGCCGAGGAGCTGGCGCAGAGCGAGCAGTGGCGGGTGGCCGGCGAGCGACTGCGGGCACTGGTGGACACCTGGAAGGGCCTGCCCCGGCTCGACCGGAAGTCCGACGACGAGCTGTGGCACCGCTTCTCGCACGCCCGCTCGGCCTTCTCCAAGCGCCGCAAGGCGCACTTCGCCCAGCTCGACGCGCAGCGCGAGGAGGCCCGCAAGACCAAGGAGCGTCTGGTCGCCGAGGCCGAGGCGCTGCAGAACTCGACCGACTGGGGCGTGACCGCGGCCCGCTACCGCGAGCTGATGGCCGACTGGAAGGCCGCGGGGCGCGCGCAGCGCGAGCACGAGGACGACCTGTGGAACCGCTTCCGCGGCGCCCAGGACGTCTTCTTCGCGGCCCGGTCCGGCGTCTTCGCCGAGCGGGACGCGGAGCAGACCGAGAACCTGGCCCTGAAGGAGGAGCTCGCCGGCGAGGCCGAGAAGCTGCTCCCGGTGACGGACCTCAAGGCCGCCCGCGCCGCCTTCCGCGCGCTCAACGAGCGCTGGGAGGCCATCGGCCACGTGCCGCGCGACGCCCGCCCGAAGGTGGAGGGCCGGATGCACACGGTGGAGCGGGCGATCCAGGAGGCCGAGGAGGCCGAGTGGCGCCGCACCAACCCGGAGGCACGCGCGCGTGCCGCGGGTCTCACCGGCCAGCTCCAGGACGCCGTCGAGAAGCTGCGCAAGCAGATCGACGCGGCCCGGGCGGCGGGCAACGACGCCAAGGCCGACAAGCTCGCCAAGGAGCTGGAGGGCCGCCAGGCCCTGCTCGACCAGGCCCTGAAGGGCCTGGAGGAGTTCGGCGGCTGATCCCGTAGGAGCAGCGGTACGAGGAAGGGCCCCCGGCGCGCGCCGGGGGCCCTTCCCGTGTCCGTACCGGGTCCGGCTAGGGGCGCCGGGCGCTGGTCACGCGGTAGACGTCGTACACGCCCTCGACGCCCCGGACCGCCTTGAGGACGTGCCCCAGGTGCTTGGGGTCGCCCATCTCGAAGGTGAAGCGGGAGGTGGCCACCCGGTCCCGGGAGGTCTGGACGGCCGCCGAGAGGATGTTGACGTGCTGGTCCGAGAGGACCCGGGTGACGTCCGAGAGGAGCCGGGAGCGGTCCAGCGCCTCGACCTGGATGGCGACCAGGAAGACCGAGGACTGGGTCGGGGCCCACTCGACCTCCAGGATCCGCTCCGGCTCCCGGGACAGCGAGTCCACGTTGACGCAGTCGCTGCGGTGGACGGAGACGCCGCTGCCGCGGGTGACGAAGCCGATGATCGGGTCGCCGGGCACGGGGGTGCAGCAGCGGGCGAGCTTGACCCACACGTCCTCGACGCCCTTGACGACCACGCCCGGGTCGGCGTTGGAGCGCCGCTTGGAGCGGCCGCGGGCCGGCGGGGCCGTCTCGGCGATGTCCTCGGTGGCGGCCTCCTCGCCGCCGAGCGCCTGCACCAGCTTCTGCACGATGGACTGGGCGGTGACGTGGCCCTCGCCGATCGCCGCGTACAGCGAGGAGATGTCGGTGTAGCGCAGCTCGTGGGCGAGGGTGACGAGGGAGTCGCCGGTGAGGATCCGCTGGATCGGCAGGTTCTGCTTGCGCATGGCCCGCGCGATGGCGTCCTTGCCCTGCTCGATGGCCTCCTCGCGGCGCTCCTTGGAGAACCAGGCGCGGATCTTGTTGCGGGCGCGCGGGGACTTGACGAAGCCGAGCCAGTCGCGGGAGGGGCCGGCGCCGGCGGCCTTGGAGGTGAAGACCTCGACCAGGTCGCCGTTGTCGAGGGTGGATTCGAGCGGCACGAGGCGGCCGTTGACCCGGGCCCCTATGGTGCGGTGGCCGACCTCGGTGTGGACGGCGTAGGAGAAGTCGACCGGGGTGGCGCCGGCGGGCAGCGCGATGACGTCGCCCTTGGGCGTGAAGACGAAGACCTCGTTGCGCGAGAGGTCGAAGCGGAGGGACTCCAGGAACTCGCCCGGGTCCTCGGTCTCCTTCTGCCAGTCGAGCAGCTGGCGCAGCCACGCCATGTCGTTCAGGTGGTCGTCCTTGCCGGCGTTCTTGGGCACGTCGGTGCGGACCTTGGAGGCGCCGGCGACGGCCTCCTGCTTGTACTTCCAGTGCGCGGCGATGCCGTACTCGGCGCGGCGGTGCATGTCGAAGGTGCGGATCTGCAGCTCGACCGGCTTGCCGTTGGGTCCGATGACCGTCGTGTGCAGCGACTGGTACATGTTGAACTTCGGCATCGCGATGTAGTCCTTGAACCGGCCGGGGACCGGGTTCCATCGCGCGTGGACGGTGCCGAGGGCCGCGTAGCAGTCGCGGACGGTGTCCACGAGGACGCGGATGCCGACCAGGTCGTAGATCTCCGCGAAGTCACGGCCGCGGACGATCATCTTCTGGTAGACGCTGTAGTAGTGCTTGGGGCGGCCGGTGACGGTCGCCTTGATGCGGGCGGCGCGCAGGTCGGTCTGGACCTCGTCGGTCACTATCGCGAGGTACTCGTCCCGCTTGGGGGCGCGCTCGGCGACGAGCCGGACGATCTCGTCGTACATCTTGGGGTAGAGGATCGCGAAGGCGAGGTCCTCCAGCTCCCACTTGATGGTGTTCATGCCCAGCCGGTGGGCCAGCGGGGCGTAGATCTCCAGGGTCTCGCGGGCCTTCTTCTCCTGCTTCTCCCGCTTGAGGTAGCGCATGGTGCGCATGTTGTGCAGGCGGTCGGCGAGCTTGATGACGAGGACCCGGGGGTCCTTTGCCATGGCGACGACCATCTTGCGGACGGTCTCGGCCTGCGCGGCCTCGCCGAACCGGACCTTGTCGAGCTTGGTGACGCCGTCGACGAGGAGGGTGACCTGGTCGCCGAAGTCGCGGCGCAGGTCCTCCAGGCCGTACTCGGTGTCCTCGACCGTGTCGTGCAGGAGGCCCGCCATCAGCGTCGCCGGGTCCATGCCGAGCTCGGCGAGGATGGTGGTGACGGCGAGCGGGTGGGTGATGTACGGGTCGCCGCTCTTGCGCTTCTGGCCGCGGTGCCAGCGCTCCGCGACCTGGTACGCCCGCTCGATCTGGCGCAAAGTGGCCGTTTCGATCTTGGGGTCGTTGGAGCGGACGATCCGCAGCAGGGGTTCGAGGACCGGGTTGTACGGCGACGAGCGCTGCACGCCGAGCCGGGCGAGGCGGGCGCGCACCCGGTTGGAGGACCCGCCGGAGCGACTGGGCGCGGGGGTCGGCGCGGGAGCGGGCGCAGCAGGCTTCGGCCTGGTCTCCGCGGGCTTGTCCTGGGGCGCGCCGGTCCCCTGCGCGGCCTGGCGGGCCTTGGGGTCGGGCTGCGCGGCGGAGAGTGGCTGGGCCTCGTCTGGCAAAGAGCGCTCCTCTGGGGTCTCCCCGGACGGAGTCCGGGCGAGGTTCCGGGTCCCCCGGTCAGGCCCGGAAAGGCCATCGTATCGAGCCATCAGGTCCCGTGCTCACGCGCCCACGGGACGGACCGGGGCCAGGAGCCGCCTCTCCGGCCCCTTCCGCGAACGTACCGGGACAAACACCAGGGGCGCCCCGGGAATTCCCGGGGCGCCCCTGGCCGGAATCCGATGGATTCGGTCCGGCCGCGTCTCAGACGGTGATCAGCGCGGTGAGCGGAGCGCCCTGGAGGGCGGGTTCCAGGCGGGCGCGGCCCGGGAGGAAGCCCAGTTCCATGAGGACCGCGACGCCGGCGACGTCGGCGCCCGCGCGGCGGATCAGTTCGAGGGAGGCCTCGGCGGTGCCGCCGGTGGCCAGGACGTCGTCGATGACCATGACGCGGTCGCCCGCGGCCAGGTCCTCGGCGTGCACCTCGATCTCGGCGGTGCCGTACTCCAGCTCGTACGCCTGCCGGAGCGTGGCTCCGGGGAGCTTGCCGGCCTTGCGGACCGGGACGAAGCCCAGGCCCGCGCGGACGGCGACCGGCGCCGCCAGGATGAAGCCGCGGGCCTCCAGGCCGACGATCTTCGTCGCGCCGTGCGCGGAGCACAGGGCGGCGAGGGCGTCGGTGAGGGCCGTGAACGCCTCCGGGTCCGCGAGCAGCGGCGTGATGTCCTTGAACAGCACGCCCGGCTTCGGGTAGTCGGGGACGTCGCGGATCCGGCTGAGCAGCAGGCCGGTCACGTCCTGGGCCTCGGCGGTCATCCTCGGCGCTCCTCGGCGCGGCCCCGGCGGGCGGCGGTGCGCGGGCCGACGACCGCGGCCTCGCCCGCGTCCGCGCCGTCGTCCAGACCGTCCTCGCCGCGGGCGGAGGCGGCCGCGCGCTTGGCGAGGACGCGCTTCTTCAGCGCCTTCATCGCCGGCTCGCGCTCCTTGAGGTCGGCGACGAGCGGGGTGGCGATGAAGATCGAGGAGTAGGCACCGGCGGCCAGACCCACGAAGAGCGACAGCGAGATGTCGTTCAGCATGCCGGCGCCGAGGACGCCGCCGCCGATGAAGAGCAGGCCGGCGACGGGCAGCAGGGCCACCACGGTGGTGTTGATGGAGCGGACCAGGGTGCCGTTGATCGAGCGGTTGGCCAGCTCGCCGTAGGTGAAGCGGGTCTGCTTCGTGATGTCCTTCGTCTGCTCCTTGAGGGAGTCGAAGACGACGACGGTGTCGTACAGCGAGTAACCGAGGATCGTCAGCAGACCGATCACCGTGCCGACCGTGACCTCGAAGCCGACCAGTGAGTAGATGCCCACCGTGATCGTGAGGTCGTGGATCAGCGCGATCAGTGCCGCGACGGCCATTCTCCACTCGAAGGCGATGGCCAGGTAGATCACCACGAGGATCATGAAGACGCCGAGGCCGGTCCATGCCTTGTTGGCGATCTGCTCACCCCAGCTGGGGCCGACCAGCTCGGCGGCGATCTTGTCCTCGGGGACGTTCAGGTCCTTGGCCAGCTCGGTGCGGACCTGGTCGGACTGCTCGGTGTCGAGACCGCCGACCTGGATGCGCAGGGAGCCGTTGCCGAGCTGCTGGACGATCGCGTCGTGGCCGGAGGCCTCCTCCGCGTACTCCGTGGCCTGGCTGACGGTGACGTCCGTCTTCGGGGTGGTGAAGACGGCGCCGCCCTGGAACTCGATGCCCATGTTGAGGCCGCGGACGGCGAGGGCGACGATGGCCGTGATGGTGATCAGGATGGACAGGCCGTACCAGATCTTGCGGTTGCCGATGAAGTCGTAGCCGACCTCACCGCGGTGGAGCCGGGCGCCGAGATCTCCGAGCTTCGACATCTCACGCCTCCTTCGGGTCGACGGGGGCGGTCGTACGGCGGGTGCGGCGCAGCGGCGGCTTGGCGCCCAGGCTCTTCGGGTCCAGGCCGGACAGCTTGTGGCCGTTGCCGAAGAACTTCGTGCGGGCGAGCAGGGTCATCACCGGCTTGGTGAAGAGGAACACCACGACGACGTCGAGCAGGGTGGTCAGGCCGAGCGTGAACGCGAAGCCCTGGACCTTGCCGACGGTGACGATGAAGAGCACCGCGGCGGCGAGGAACGACACGAAGTCGGAGACCAGGATGGTGCGGCGGGCGCGCGGCCAGGCGCGCTCGACGGCCGGACGCAGGGTGCGGCCCTCGCGGATCTCGTCGCGGATGCGCTCGAAGTACACGATGAACGAGTCCGCGGTGATGCCGATGGCGACGATGGCGCCGCAGACGGCCGGCAGGTTCAGCGCGAAGCCGATGGCCGGGCCGAGCAGGGCCATGATCACGTAGGTGAGCAGGGCGGAGACGCCGAGGCTGAGGATCGCGATGAACGACAGGCCGCGGTAGTAGACCACCAGGTAGATGATGACCAGGGCGAGACCGATGGCGCCGGCGATGAGGCCGGCCTCCAGCTGGTCGCCGCCGAGGGCGGCGGTGACGGTGTCGACGCTCTGGGTGTCGAAGGTCAGCGGGAGCGCGCCGTAGGACAGGATGTTCCCGAGGTCCTGGGCGGACTGCTGGTTGAAGTTTCCGGAGATCTCCGCGCTGGCGCTGAGCGTCTGGCGGACCGAGGGGGCCGAGACGACATCGCCGTCGAGGACGATCGCGAAGCGGTTCTGCGGATCGGCCTGCTGCGAGAGCTTGCCGGTGATCGACTGGAACTTCTTCGAACCCGCCTCGGTGAAGTCCATGGTCACGATCCACATACCGCGCTGCTGGTCGAGAACGCCCTTGGCGTCCTCGACGTCACGGCCCTCGACCTCGGCCGGACCGAGCAGGTACTTCGACCAGACGCCGGGCGCGTCCTCGCCACAGGCCACGGTGGACTCGGTGGGCTTGACGCCCTGGCCCACAGCGGCCCGCGCCTTCGGGTCGAGGCAGTTCAGCGTGGTGAACTTCTGCTGGAGCGCGGTGGTGGCGGCGTCCGCGGACGGAGTCGGCTGCGGGGTACCGCTCGCCTTCGGCGTGCCGGAGGCGGAGCCGGTGGGCGTGGGTGTGGGCGTGCCCGTGGCGTTCGGGGCCTTGAGGGCCTCGGAGAGCACACGGCCCTGGGTGGAGGCGGTGGCGGTGGGCGTGGCCGACTTCTTGTCACCCGCGGAGGTGGACGCGGAGGGCTTCGGCGCGGTCGAGCCGCTCGCGGTGGGCGCCGGCTCAGGCGTGGCGGCCGCGACAGCGAGAACGGGCCGGAAGTAGAGCTGGGCGGTGGTGCCGACCTGCTCGCGGGCCTGCTTCTCGTTCGTCCCCTTGGGGATGTTGACGATGATGTTCTCGCGGCCCTGCGTCTGGACCTCGGCCTCGGAGACGCCGAGACCGTTGACACGGCGCTCGATGATGCCGACCGCCGTGTTCATGTTGGTCTCGTTGACCGCGGACTCCTGGCCGGGCTCCGCCTTGGCCTTGAGCGTGATCGACGTGCCGCCGGCGAGGTCGATGCCGAGGCGCGGGGTGGTGTGCCCCGACCAGAACATGCCGCCGGTGAGCGCGACCATGGCGATCAGAATGAGTGCCAGGGCGCGGCCAGGCCGGCTCTGTCCCCCCGCCGGCCTTCGACCCTTGTTCGGTGCTGCCACCTGTCGTTTCTCCCTGTCCAAACCGTCCGGGCGCCGGGTGGGCGCACGGAGGCCACGAAGTGTGTGTGGGGACCATCCCCCGCAGACGTCGGACCGTGTCCGACCGCGACCGCGCCGGTGGGCGTGGGGCCGCGGTGCCGGATGCGGCTTACTTCGCCTCGGTCTCGCCGTCGGTCTTGCCGTCCTTCTCGGCCTCGGCCGCGTCCGACTTCTTCGTCAGATCGGCCTTGGGCGCCTCGTCGGCGGCCTCGGTCAGCGAGGAGGCGTCGTCCGGGACGACGGTGTCGGAGTCGTCGGCGACGTCCTCGTCGGTGTCGCCGTGGACGATCCGGTTGTACTCGGCGTCGTCGAGGACCGCGCCGATCGCGTTCTTCGCGTAGACGGCGTGGACGCCGGGCGCGACCTCGAGCAGGACGGTCTCGTCCTGGATCTCCTTGACGGTGGCGTACATTCCCCCGATCGTGCGTACGCCGGTGCCGGGCTGCATCTGGTTGCGCATCTCCGCCGCCTGTGCCTGCTTCTTCTTGGCAGAGCGGGTCATCAGGAACATCGCCCCGATGAGCACGATGAACGGGAGGAGCATGCCGATGTTATTCACGGGACGGAAATCCTTCGCACGGTCACGGAGAACCCGCGGCCTGGTCTTCGGGGGTGGGTACGCCGCCGGAAAGGGCGGCATCGGCGGAGTCTAGGCGAGTCCGCATCGATGGAACAACGCCCAGCATGGCACCGTGGTTCCTCGTCGGGCGAGACTCCGCGCCGTCACCCACCCGTCACAGCCGCCTCAGGCGCCGAAGAGCCCCTGTTGTCCGGATCCCGCCGCTCCGGAAGCCCCGGCCGGGCCCGCTGCCTGCGGCGGAACCAGTCCGAGGTGGGTCCATGCGGCCGGCGTGGCGACCCGGCCACGGGGCGTACGGGCCAGCAGTCCCTCCCGTACGAGGAAGGGTTCGGCGACCTCCTCGACGGTCTCGCGCTCCTCCCCCACGGCGACGGCGAGGGTGGACAGGCCGACGGGGCCGCCGCCGAAGAGCTTCAGCAGGGCTTCCAGGACGGCCCGGTCGAGGCGGTCGAGGCCCCGGCTGTCCACCTCGTACACGCCGAGGGCGGCGCCGGCGATCTCGCGGGTGATCACTCCGTCGGCCCTCACCTGGGCGTAGTCGCGGACCCGGCGCAGCAGCCGGTTGGCGATGCGGGGGGTGCCGCGGGAGCGGCCGGCGATCTCGGCGGCGCCGGCCGGGTCGATCACGACGTCGAGGAGGCCGGCGGAGCGGGTCACGACCCGCTCCAGCTCGTGCGGCTCGTAGAACTCCATGTGGGCGGTGAAGCCGAAGCGGTCGCGCAGCGGCGGCGGCAGCAGGCCGGCCCGGGTGGTGGCGCCGACCAGGGTGAAGGGCGGCAGGTCGAGGGGGATGGCGGTGGCGCCGGGGCCCTTGCCGACGATGACGTCGACGCGGAAGTCCTCCATCGCCATGTAGAGCATCTCCTCGGCGGGCCGGGACATCCGGTGGATCTCGTCGAGGAAGAGGATCTCGCCCTCCTGGAGGGAGGAGAGGATCGCGGCGAGGTCGCCGGCGTGCTGGATGGCGGGGCCGGAGGTGATCCTGATCGGCGCGTTCATCTCCGCGGCGATGATCATCGACAGGGTGGTCTTGCCGAGGCCGGGGGCGCCGGAGAGCAGCACGTGGTCGGCGGTGGCGCCGCGCTGGCGGGCGGCCTTGAGGACGAGGTCGAGCTGCTGGCGGACCTTCTCCTGGCCGATGAACTCGCCGAGGTCCTTGGGGCGCAGGGCGGCCTCGACGGCCTGGTCGTCGCCCTCGGCGGCGGCGCCGACGATCCGCTCCTCGGCGGCGGTCGCCGTCTCGTCGTCGTCCCAGTTCACGGTGGTGTCTTCCTTCGTACGGGCGGGGTCGGCCGCGGTCAGCGGGCTCGGTTGAGCGTCTGGAGGGCGGCGCGCAGCAGCTGGGGCACGGGCGCGGCGCCGGTCTCGGCGAGCGCGGCCTCGGCCTGCGGGGTGACGGCGGCGACGGCCTCCTCGGCCTCCCGGCTCGCGTAGCCGAGACCGACCAGGGCGGCGGTCAGCTGCTCGGTCCAGGGGGCCGGGCCGGTGGCGACGGCGCGCTGCTGGCCGACGAGGCCGCTGCTGCCGAGGGGCTGGCCGAGCTTGTCCTTCAGCTCCAGGAGGAGCTTCTGGGCGCCCTTCTTGCCGATGCCGGGGACGGCCATGAGGGCCTTCTCGTCGCCGGTGGAGACGGCGAGGCGGAGCGCGTCGGGGCTGTGGACGCCGAGCATGGCCTGGGCGAGCCGGGGGCCGACGCCGCTGGCGGTCTGGAGGAGCTCGAAGACCTGGCGCTCGTCGTCGTCGGCGAAGCCGTACAGGGTGAGGGAGTCCTCCCGGACGACGAGGGAGGTGGCGAGCCGGGCGTGCTCGCCGACCCGGAGGCCGGCCAGGGTGTTCGGCGTGCACTGGACGGCCATGCCGACGCCGCCGACCTCGACGACGGCGGTCGTGGGGGCGACGGCGGCGACCGGGCCGCTGACGAAGGCGATCATGACGTGCGGCCTTTCGAGGCGTGCAGGGCGACGGCCTGCTGGAGGCGGTTCTGGGCGGGGGCCCGCCAGATGTGGCAGATGGCGAGGGCGAGCGCGTCGGCGGCGTCGGCCGGCTTGGGCGGGGCGGCGAGCCTCAGCACGCGGGTGACCATGGCGCCGACCTGGGCCTTGTCGGCGCGTCCCGAGCCGGTGACGGCGGCCTTGACCTCGCTGGGGGTGTGCAGGGCGACGGGGATGCCGCGCCGGGCGGCGCAGAGCATGGCGACCGCGCTGGCCTGGGCGGTGCCCATCACCGTACGGACGTTGTGCTGGCTGAACACCCGCTCCACGGCGACCAGTTCGGGCTGGAAGCGGTCGATCCACTCCTCGATGCCGCGCTCGATGCCGACGAGGCGGTGGCCGATGTCGGCCTCGGCGGGGGTGCGGACCACGCCGACCCCGAGCATCGTCAGCGGCCGTCCGGCGACGCCCTCGACGACGCCGACGCCGCACCGGGTGAGCCCCGGGTCCACCCCCAGTACGCGCACGCCGCCCCCTCCCTCGGATCCTTCGATCGGCTATTCGTGCAGGCTATCGGGTGCCGCTGACAACGCAGCGGGCCGACGGGGGTGTGTCCCCGTCGGCCCGCTGTCGGGAAGGCCGCCGATCAGGCGTCGACCTTCTCCATGACCTCGTCGCTGACGTCGAAGTTGGCGAAGACGTTCTGCACGTCGTCGCTGTCCTCCAGGGCGTCGATCAGCTTGAAGATCTTGCGCGCGCCCTCCTCGTCGAGCTCGACCTGCATGGTCGGGACGAAGCTGGACTCGGCCGAGTCGTAGTCGAAGCCGGCCTCCTGGAGGGCGGTGCGGACCGCGACCAGGTCGGTGGCCTCGCTGATGACCTCGAAGGACTCGCCGAGGTCGTTGACCTCCTCGGCGCCCGCGTCGAGCACGACCTCCAGGACGTCGTCCTCGGAGCGGTCGCCCTTGGGGAGCACGACGACGCCCTTGCGGTTGAACAGGTACGAGACCGAGCCGGGGTCGGCCATCGAGCCGCCGTTGCGGGTCATGGCGACGCGGACGTCGGAGGCGGCGCGGTTGCGGTTGTCGGTGAGGCACTCGATGAGGACCGCGACGCCGTTCGGGCCGTAGCCCTCGTACATGATCGTCTCGTAGTCGGCGCCGCCGGCCTCGAGACCCGCACCGCGCTTGAGCGCGGAGTCGATGTTCTTGTTCGGGACCGACTGCTTCTTCGCCTTCTGGACGGCGTCGAACAGCGTCGGGTTACCGTCCAGGTCGGCGCCGCCGGTGCGGGCCGCGACCTCGATGTTCTTGATCAGCTTCGCGAAGAGCTTGCCGCGCTTGGCGTCGATCACGGCCTTCTTGTGCTTCGTCGTAGCCCATTTAGAGTGGCCGGACATCTGCCTGTCTCCTTCGCGTAACCAACATCTTGAACGAACCCCAGAGATCCTACCGGGATCGTGTCACCGATCCGCGCGCACCATCTCGACGAAGAGCTCGTGGACGCGGTGGTCACCGGTGAGTTCGGGGTGGAAGGAGGTCGCGAGGACCTTGCCCTGGCGGACCGCGACGATGTGGCCTTCGTGCTCGGCGAGCACCTCGGCCCCGGCTCCGACGGACTCCACCCAGGGAGCGCGGATGAAAACGCCCTCGACGGGCGTGTCGATGCCCGCGACGGTGACTCCGGCCTCGAAGGACTCGTTCTGCCGCCCGAAGGCGTTGCGGCGCACGATCATGTCGATCCCGCCGAAGGTCTCCTGGCCCGAGCGCGGGTCGAGGATCTTGTCGGCGAGCATGATCAGGCCGGCGCAGGTGCCGTAGACCGGCATGCCCGCGGCGATCCGCTCACGGATCGGCTCCATGAGGCCGAAGAGGACGGCCAGCTTGGAGATGGTGGTGGACTCGCCACCGGGGAGGACCAGGCCGTCGACCTCGGCGAGCTCTTCGGGGCGCCGGACCGGCCTGGCCACGGCGTCCGCCGCGGCCAGGGCGATCAGGTGCTCCCGTACGTCGCCCTGGAGGGCCAGGACTCCGATCACGGGGGTGGTGCTCATCGGTGCTTACCAGCCCCGGTTGGCGTAGCGCTCGGACTCGGGGAGGGTGTCGCAGTTGATGCCGACCATGGCCTCGCCGAGGTTGCGGGACGCGTCCGCGATGATCTTCGGGTCGTCGTAGAAGGTGGTGGCCTTCACGATGGCGGCGGCGCGCTTGGCCGGGTCGCCCGACTTGAAGATGCCGGAGCCGACGAAGACGCCCTCGGCGCCCAGCTGGCGCATCAGCGCGGCGTCGGCCGGGGTGGCGACGCCACCGGCGGAGAAGAGGACCACGGGGAGCTTGCCGAGCTCGGCGACCTCCTTGACGAGCTCGTACGGGGCGCGCAGCTCCTTGGCGGCGGCGAAGAGCTCGTTGTTGTCGAAGCCGCGCAGCTTGGCGATCTCGTTCTTGATCTGGCGCAGGTGGCGGACGGCCTCGACGACGTTGCCGGTGCCGGCCTCGCCCTTGGAGCGGATCATGGCCGCGCCCTCGGCGATGCGGCGCAGGGCCTCGCCCAGGTTGGTGGCGCCACAGACGAAGGGGGTGGTGAAGGCCCACTTGTCGGAGTGGTTGACCTCGTCGGCCGGGGTCAGGACCTCGGACTCGTCGATGTAGTCGACGCCGAGGGACTGCAGGACCTGGGCCTCGACGAAGTGGCCGATGCGGGACTTGGCCATCACCGGGATGGAGACCGCGCCGATGATCTCCTCGATCATGTTCGGGTCGGACATCCGGGCCACGCCGCCGTCCTTGCGGATGTCCGCGGGGACCCGCTCCAGGGCCATGACGGCCACGGCGCCGGCGTCCTCGGCGATCTTCGCCTGCTCGGCGTTGACCACGTCCATGATCACGCCGCCCTTGAGCTGCTCGGCCATGCCGCGCTTGACGCGCGCGGTGCCGGTCTCGGGGGACTGGGGGGTGGTGGTGCTGGACACGGGGACCTCACTCGTGACAACGGGTTCAACGGGACGTTGACGACTAGAGCGAGGAAACAGGCCACGAGCGGTCCACATCAAGGGCCAATGTGCAGCCTGTGGATCCTTTTCACGGGAATCCGAGGCCGCCTGGGCTCAGGAGGGGCGATCGGCCAGGGCCACCGGCGGTTCGTCGTCCATTTCGAAGGCCATGGGGAAGGGCGCGTGGCCCGCGAGCCGGAACCAGCGGACCTTGCGGTGGCGGCGCAGGGCGCGGGCGGCGCGGACGGCGTCGTTGTGGAAGCGGCGGGCCATCGGGACCCGGCGGACGGCCGCGGCCAGCTCACCGGCCGCCGCCTCGCCGCCGGGCGCCTCCCGTACGAGCTCCACCTGCTCCGGCTCGCCGAAGACCGCGCGCAGGGCCTGGCTCAGCTCGCTCTCGGCGACCTCGCGGTGGTCCTCCTCGGCCTGCCGGGCCGCGTGCGCGGCCTCGTACAGCACGATCGAGGCGGCCGGATCGAGGACTCCCGAGGTGGCCAGCTCCTGGGTGACCGAGGCCCGGCGCAGCAGCTGCGCGTCGAGCGCGGCCCGCGCCGCGTCGATCCGCGTGTGCAGCCGGTCGAGCCGGCCGGCGGTCCAGCTGAGGTAGACGCCGATGAGGATCAGCGCGACAACGGTCCAGATCAGGGTTTCGGTCACGGGCGCACAGGCTACCCGGGCGGCGGCAGCACACCTTCCCAAAGGGCGTGGTCATGGGCGAACAGGACGCGCGCCGGCCGCCCGTCGGCGAGCTCGGCGAGCCGGCCGAGCCAGGGCCGGTACGGCGTCCCGAACTCGCCCGCCGTGTCGTACGCCTGCCCCGCGAGGACGGTGAGGCGGTCGCCGTGGTCGAGGACGAGCGACTGGTGCCCGTCGACGTGCCCGGGCGTCGGCACGATCCGCACGCCGGGGCCGAGCTCGTGCTCCCCGTCGATCTCCGCCCAGGCGACGCCGGGCAGGAGGCCGTCGATGGTGTACGCGCCCGCCCGCGCGGTGGCGAGCTCGCGGCGCTGCACGAGGGCGGGGGTGCCGGGGAAGCGCTGGTTGCCGCCGATGTGGTCGAAGTGGAGGTGGCAGTTGACCAGGAGATCGACCTCGCCGGGCGCGACGGCGAGCGGCCGGCGGACGATCCGGTAGTGCGCGTCGGTCTCGGGCGAACCCTCGCCCATGCCGGTGTCGAACAGCACGGTGCCGCCCGGATGCCGGACGAGGTACGCGAACGCGTGCTCCACGCGCGCGTGGGCCCCGCCCCACTCCTCGGCGGGCCGGGTGAAGCTGCCCAGGTCGAGCCGCGTGACGTGAATCATCCGACCAGGGTGCGCCCGCGCCCCCGCGGTGGGCCCGCGTTCCGCTCGGGGCGGAACGGGCGGGCACGGCGGAACCGGACCCGGCAGGGGGCGCGGCACGCGCAGGGCCGGCTACAGGCCCAGTCGGGCGCGGAGGCCACCCGCCTTCTCGTCCGTGTCGACCGCCGCCGCTCCGTCGGTGACGGTCTCGTACACGGCCAGGATGTCCGCGCCGACCGTCGACCAGTCGAACCGCCGCACGTGCGCCGAGCCGCGCGCGCTGAGCTCGGCGCGGCGGGCGGGGTCGGCGAGGAGCCGGATCGCCGCGTCGGCCAGCGCGTCCGCGTCCTCGTTGGCGAAGAGCTCGCCGGCCGCCCCCTGGTCCAGGACCTGCGCGAACGCGTCCAGGTCGGCGGCGAGGACCGGCGCGCCGGCGGACAGCGCCTCGACGAGGATGATGCCGAAGGACTCGCCGCCGGTGTTGGGCGCCACGTACACGTCGACGCTGCGCAGCAGCCGCGCCTTGTCCTCGTCGCTGACCATGCCGAGGAACTCCACCCGGGAGCGCATCTCGGGCGGCAGCGTCGCCACCGCCTCCTCCTCGTCGCCGCGCCCGGCGACGAGGAGCCGGGCGCCCGGCCGCTCGGTGAGGATCCGGGGCAGCGCCCTCATCAGGACCGGCAGGCCCTTGCGGGGCTCGTCGATCCGCCCGATGAAGCCCAGCGTCTCGCCCTGCCAGGCCTCCTTCGGTTCCGCGCCGGCGAAGAAGTCGACGTCGACGCCGTTGGGGATGACGACGGCGTCGCCGCCGAGGTGCTCCACCAGGGTCCGGCGCGCGTACTCGCTGACCGCGATCCGGGCGCTGATCTTCTCCAGCGCCGGCTGGAGGATCGGGTAGGCGGCGAGCATCGCCCGCGAGCGCGGGTTCGAGGTGTGGAAGGTGGCGACGATCGGGCCCTGCGCCGCCCAGCAGGTGAGCAGTCCCAGCGAGGGCGAGGTCGGCTCGTGGATGTGGACGACGTCGAAGGTGCCGTCGTGCAGCCAGCGGCGGACCCGCGCGGCGGAGAGGAAGCCGAAGCTGAGCCGGGCCACCGAGCCGTTGTACGAGACGGGCACGGCGCGGCCGGCGGAGACGACGTACGGCGGGAGCGGGGTGTCGTCGTCGGCGGGGGCCAGGACGGAGACCTCGTGCCCCAGCCGGATCAGGTGCTCCGCGAGGTCGCGGATGTGGAACTGGACGCCGCCCGGTACGTCCCAGGAGTACGGGCAGACGATTCCGATCCTCACGGTGTGCGCTCCTCCAGGTCGGCCAGCCAGAGGCGCTGGAGCATGTGCCAGTCCTCCGGATGGTCCGCGATGGCCCCGGCGAAGGTGTCGGCGAGGGCCTGTGTCATGAGGGACGCCTTCTCGCCGCGGGTACCTGACTCGGGTACCTCCACGGGCGCGTGCACCTCGCCCTTCATGACGTCGGTGTCGTCGTACCAGAGGGTCACCGGCAGCAGGACCGCGTCGGTCTGGAGGGCGAGCATGGCCGGTCCCGCGGGCATCCGGGTGGCCTCGCCGAAGAAGGAGACCTCGACGCCGGAGGCGGACAGGTCCCGGTCGGCGACCAGGCAGACCAGGCCGCCGCCCCGCAGCCGCCGGGCGAGGGTCCCGAAGGCGGCGCCGCCGGTGTGCGGCAGCACCTCCATGCCGAGGGACTCGCGGTAGGCGACGAAGCGGTCGTACAGCGATTCGGGCTTGAGCCGTTCGGCGACCGTGGTGAAGGGCACGCCGAGGGCGCGGGTCACCCAGACGCCGGCCAGGTCCCAGTTGCCCATGTGCGGCAGGGCGAGGATCACGCCCCGGTCGGAGGCTATGGCGTCCTTCAGGACGTCCTCGCCCTTGATCGAGAAGCTGTTCGCGGCCCGCTCGCGGCTCCAGGTGGGGAGCCGGAAGGACTCCATCCAGTAGCGCATGTACGAGCGCATGCCGGCCTTCGACAGTTCGGCGAGCCGCTCGGGCGTGGCGTCGGGCACCACGCGCGCGAGGTTGGACTCCAGGCGCAGCACGCCCTTGCCGCGCCGCTTCCACACGGTGTCGGCGATCTTCCGGCCGAGGGCCCTGGCCGCCGGTTCCGGGAGCTTCTTCACGGTGGCCCAGCCGAGGCCGTACAGCCCGTCGGCCACCTTGTCCTTCAGCGCGCTCACGTCGCGGCTCCGCTTCCCCCGGCGGCCGCGGCGGCGTCCGCCTCGGCCGATTCCCTGCGTACCGTCACAACCCGCTGTCCCAGGGTCACGGCCGAGCCGACGGCCACGATCCACAGCGCGATGGGCAGCAGCACGTCGATCCCCGGCACGCCGAAGGCGTGCAGTCCGGCGAGGCCGGCGGCGACCAGCGAGATCACGAGCCGTTCGGCCCGCTCGATCAGGCCGTTGACCGCGACCGGCAGGCCGATCGATTCGCCACGCGCCTTGGTGTACGAGACCACCTGGCCGCTCGCCAGGCAGAAGATCGACACCGCGCACAGCACGTTGTCGTCGCCCTTGCCGGCGTACCAGAGGGCGAAGCCTCCGAAGATCGCCCCGTCGGCGACCCGGTCGAGGGTCGAGTCGAGGAAGGCGCCCCAGCGGCTGGAGATCCCGGCCTGCCGGGCCATGTTGCCGTCGACGAGGTCGGAGAAGACGAAGAGGGTGATGACGATCGTGCCCCAGAAGAACTCGCCCCTGGGGAAGAAGACCAGCGCACCGGCGACCACTCCCGCCGTGCCGATCAGCGTCACGGCGTCGGGGCTGACGCCCCGGCGGAGCAGAAACGCGGCGAACGGTGTGAGGACACGCGTGAAAAACGCACGCGCGTACTTGTTCAGCATGGCCTTCCCGAGGTTTCGGCGGGCCGCGCGGTCCCATGACCACCGGCTCACCCATCGTAGCCACGCGCGTGGCGCCGCACGGGAGCGCACCCACCCCGCCGCGTCACCGTACCCCTGGAGGCCCACCGGTGTACGACGTATGGACGCGTCACGAGGTCGGTGCAAAGCTCGAAGGAGCACCCCGCGGGCACCCCCGGAGCCGCACCGCGACGCCGCTCCCCCGCGCCCGCTCCCCTCACCGCCTCGCAGCCGGGAGGACATCATGGGCGACAAGGCGCACACCCCCGCCGGAGCCGCCGGCAGGGCACCGACGGCCGACCGGCCCTCGGAGGTACGGAACGTGGTGCTGGTCGGCCACAGCGGCTCGGGCAAGACGACGCTGGTCGAGGCGCTGGCCCAGACCGCCGGGGCGCTCGGCAGACCGGGCCGGGTCGAGGACGGGGCGACCGTCTCCGACTACGACGAGATCGAGCACCGCCAGCACCGCTCCGTCCAGCTCTCCCTCGTCCCGGTGGGCTGGGACGGCATCAAGGTCAATCTGCTCGACACCCCCGGATACGCCGACTTCGTCGGAGAGCTGAGGGCCGGTCTGCGCGCGGCGGACGCGGCCCTCTTCGTCGTCTCGGCCGCCCAGGAGGCCGACGCGGTCGCCGCCTCCACCCGGATGGTCTGGGAGGAGTGCGCGGCCGTCGGCATGCCCCGCGCCATCGTCGTCACCCACCTCGACACCGCCCGCACCGACTTCGAGGAGCTGACCCGGGTCTGCGCCGGGCTCTTCGGCGCCGACGACCCCGACGCCGTGCTGCCGCTCTACCTGCCGGTGCACGGCCCGGAGGGCGCCGACGGCCATGCCCCCGCCACCGGCCTGATCGGCCTCCTCTCCGAGCGGGTCTTCGACTACGCGACGGGCGTCCGGAGCGAGCTGCCGCCCGCGGACGCCGACCGGGAGCCGATCGCCGCGGCGCGGGCCCGGCTCATCGAGGGCATCATCGCCGAGAGCGAGGACGAGACCCTGATGGACCGCTATCTCGGCGGCGAGGAGATCGACGTCGACACCCTCGTCGGCGACCTGGAGAAGGCGGTCGCCCGGGGCGGCTTCCACCCCGTGCTCGCCGCCGCCCCGGCCACGAACGGCGGCGGCCAGGGCCTCGGCACCGTCGAGCTCCTGGACCTCATCACCCGTGGCTTCCCCTCCCCGCTGGAGCACGAGCCGCCGGCCGTCACCTCCCCGGCCGGCGAGCCCCGCCCGCCGCTCGCCTGCGACCCCGACGGGCCGCTCGTCGCCGAGGTCGTGAAGACCGCCGCCGACCCCTACCAGGGCCGGATCTCCCTGGTCCGGGTCTTCTCCGGCACGCTGCGCCCCGACGACACCGTGCACGTCTCCGGGCACGGCCTGGCCGACCGCGGTCACGAGGACCACGACGTGGACGAACGGGTCGGCGCCCTCACCTCCCCCTTCGGCAAGCAGCAGCGGCCCATGGCGCACTGCGTCGCCGGCGACCTCGCCTGCGTGGCCCGGCTCGGCCGCGCCGAGACCGGCGACACCCTGTCCGCGAAGGACGATCCGCTCCTCATCGAGCCGTGGCCGATGCCCGAACCGCTGCTGCCGCTCGCCGTCGAGGCGCACGGCAAGGCCGACGAGGACCGGCTCTCGCAGGGCCTGGCCAAGCTGGTCGCCGAGGACCCGACCCTCCGCCTGGAACAGAACCAGGACACCGGCCAGGTCGTCCTCTGGTGTCTGGGCGAGGCCCACCAGGACGTCGTCCTGGAGCGGCTGCGCGGCCGCTACGGGGTGCGCGTGGACGCCGTCCCCTACCGGGTGCCGCTGCGCGAGACCTTCGGGGCACCCGCCTCCGGCCGCGGACGGCACGTCAAACAGTCCGGCGGACACGGCCAGTTCGCGATCTGCGAGATCGACGTCGAACCCCTCCCGCCGGGCAGCGGCATCGAGTTCGTCGACAAGGTCGTGGGCGGCGCGGTCCCCCGCCCATTCATCGGCTCGGTCGAGAAGGGCGTACGGGCCCAGGCCGCGCGCGGGGTCGCCGCCGGGCATCCGCTGGTCGACGTCCGGGTGACCCTCAAGGACGGCAAGGCCCACTCGGTGGACTCCTCCGACGCCGCCTTCCAGACGGCCGGCGCGCTCGCCCTGCGCGAGGCGGCCGCCGAGGTCCCGGTCCACCTCCTGGAGCCGGTCGCGGAGGTGCGGGTGCTCGTCCCCGACGAGTACGTGGGCGCCGTGATGAGCGACCTGTCCGGGCGGCGCGGCCGGGTCGTCGGCACCGACCAGGCGGGGCCGGGCCGCACGGTCGTCAGGGCCGAGGTCCCGGAGATCGAGATCGGCCGGTACGCCATCGACCTGCGGTCCGTCTCGCACGGCACGGGCCGCTTCGACCGCAGCTACGCCCGGCACGAACCGATGCCCCCTCAGATCGCCGAACGCCTCCGCGAACAGACCGGGAAGGGTTCATAGTTGACGTGGCGACAGCGGTCTCCGTCCGCCCGGCACCGTAGCGGGCGGACGGGTTCCGGTCAGCCTTGTCCACAGCTTCCGGCCGGGGTTGTCCACAGCCGGTGACGCATACCACGCCGCCCGGTTACGCTGTGGTGCCCAGCTCGGCGGCGGTGCCGGGCGCGGCAGTCGGGAACGGCCCGCACAGGTAATCGCGGTGATGGGGGCGGAAGTGGCGATCGACGGTTTCGGACCGGGGGCACAGATCCCGCTCCAGGGCGGCAGCGGCCTGACCGGGGCGACGAACGCGCTGGCCTCGGCCGCGTACCGGGACAGCCCCCTGGAGACCATTCAGGAAGCCGACAACGAGCACTACAAGACCGGGGTCAAGAAGGGCAAGTGGGAGAAGCTCTTCCGCCCCGACCTCGGCGAGGCGTTCTCCCGGGCCGTGCAGGTCCGGATGCTCGGCGGCGGCCGCAAGGCGCTCATCCAGTCCTTCGGCGCCGAGCCCCAGCCGGTCGTCGAGCACTGCCTGGCGGCCACCCACATCCGCCGGCGCCGCGACCTCAAGCTGACCCTGGTCACCTTCGTCTGCGGCTTCCTCTTCCTGCCCGGGCTGCTGCTCTGGCTCGGCGTGATCTACCTGCGCCGCACCGCCGCCGGGAACGCGAACAAGAAGACCAGCCTGATCGGCACCGTCCTGCTGTGGGCGATGGGCATCGTCGCCGTCCTGTTCCTCCTCAAGCTCCCCTTCGACGGCATACTCCCCAACTACCTGCGGGCGATGATCGTCGCCCCGGTGATCGGCTGGTACCTCGCGAGCCGGATCTGCCTCGGCGCCGCCGTGGACCTCCGCGAGCGGTGGACCGGACTGCTGAGCGGCGGCGGCATCAGCGCCCACGTCCCCAAGTCCGTCCCCACCGACCCCGGTGAGAAGTCCGCCGAGGAGCTCCGGCTCAACCTGGAGAAGCTCTCCGCCGAGCAGCAGTCCAACGTGGTCTTCTACGCCGGCCCCAAGGGCATCCTCGGCCTCGGCACCCGCTGGGGCAGCTGGACGCTCGCCGAGGAGCTGGTCCCGGTGGCCGGCCGGGAGATGCACGACTTCCGCGCCTGGGACCTGATCCGCAAGATCCACGACCAGCTCACGCTCCTGGAGCGCGGCTCCCTGAAGACCGGCTTCCCGAAGCCCACGGTCAAGCACTGGATCGTCTCCCCCGTCGGCGAAGGCGCCGACGAGGTCAGCCGCCCCGAGGGCGACAACATCGTCCACTACCAGGTCAAGCCCCACGAGATACAGCGGATCTGCAACGAGCAGCAGTTCGACGCCGGCAACCGCCACTACCTGGGCGTCCAGTTCACGCTCTGGGACGGCAACGTGGTCCTGACCATGATGGTCACGGTGACCTCGCTCCACCACACCCTGCGCATCGAGGTCACCGGCCACGCCCTCGGCCCCGTCCACGGCCTGTTCACCACCAAGCCCAAGGCGAAGACCAAGGAGGTCTCCAAGACCGTCCGCTTCTGGGAGACCAAGGAGATCCCGCAGCCGCTGC
The DNA here is from genome assembly GCF_040633895.1 of Streptomyces sp. NPDC007863. NCBI lineage: Bacteria > Bacillati > Actinomycetota > Actinomycetes > Kitasatosporales > Streptomycetaceae > Streptomyces > Streptomyces sp. NPDC007863. The sequence goes on along the minus strand of NZ_JBEYEI010000007.1, from coordinate 232,334 downwards.
TCGGCACCGACGACATCGTCCGGCTCGCCGTCCGCGCCCCGCTCACCTGGTACCCGCCGGTCCTGGACTACCTGGGCGGCAAGATGACCCTGCCCGAGCCCTTCGGACTGCGGCACGTGTGGGCCGGACCGCTGTGGAAGAACCGCTTCATGGCCGACGACGCCATCCGCATGGCCACGCCCGTGCTCCGCGCCGTCCACACCGCGACGATCCGCTTCCTCGGCGAGCACAACGTCGACACCGAGCGCTTCACCAACCGCTCCCTCGTCCTCGGCGGCTCCGTGCAGGAGCCCGGCCCGAGGAAGGCCGACGTCTACGACGCCTGACGTCCCCGCGCGGGGACGCGTACGGCCCCGGGGCGCGCGCCCCGGGGCCGTACGGCGAGGAAGTCGGCTCAGACGGTGGCCGGCCAGGCGTCGGCCAGCATCTTCCGGGTGTCGGCCAGCAGCTGCGGCAGGATCTTGGTGTGGCCCACGACCGGCATGAAGTTGGTGTCGCCGCCCCAGCGGGGCACCACGTGCTGGTGCAGGTGCGCGGCGATCCCCGCGCCCGCCACGGCGCCCTGGTTCATGCCGATGTTGAAGCCGTGCGCGCCCGACGCCGCCCGCAGGGCGATCATCGCCCGCTTGGTCAGGTCGGCCAGCTCCGCCGTCTCGGCCGCGTCCAGGTCCGTGTAGTCGGCGACGTGCCGGTAGGGGACGACCATCAGGTGCCCGCCGTTGTACGGATACAGATTGAGGACCGCGTACACGCTCGCGCCCCGGGCGATCACCAGCCCGTCCTCGTCCGACTTCGACGGGATCGAACAGAACGGACAGCCGTCGTCGGCGCCCGGCCCGGTCGGCTTGTTCTCCCCCTGGATGTACGCCATCCGGTGGGGCGTCCACAGGCGCTGGAACGCGTCCGGCGCCCCCACCCCGATCTGCTGCTCCGGCTCAGTCGTCATGCTGTGCAGCATATTGCGTCGCCCGTTCGGAACGTGTCGGCGGGGCGAGGGAAGCCGCCTCGGGTGATCCTGATCGGATGAGCGAGAGGCCCCCGAAACCGCCCCGGCAGGAACGCTGGGACCGCCGCATGGAGCTGCCGCTCGCCGTGGCCTCCGTCACGTACCTCGCCGGGTACGCGGTCCGGGTCCTCGCCCGCGACCACCTCCCCCGGCTCGGGGTGGACGTCTGCGTCGGCGTGGTCCTCGGCGCCTGGGCGATCTTCATCGTCGACTACGCGGTACGGCTCCGGCTCAGCGGCCAGCGTCCGCTCCGTTTCGTCCGCACCCACCTCATGGACACGGTCGTCCTGCTCCTGCCCCTGCTGCGCCCGGTCCGGATGGTGACCCTCTACGACCGGGTCCAGCGCCGCCGGGACCAGCCGCGGCTCAGCCTCTACGCCCGGGTCATGGTCTACTCCGGCCTCTCCGTCTCCCTGCTCGGCTTCGCCGCCGCACTCACCGTCTACCACCACGAGGCCGGTGCCCCCGGCGCCTCGATCGTCACCTTCGGCGACTCGGTCTGGTGGGCCTGCGCCACGCTGGCGACGGTCGGCTACGGCGACGTGGCCCCCGTGACCCCCATCGGCCGGATCGTCGCGGTCGGCCTGATGGCCTGCGGCCTGGCACTGCTCGGCGCGGTGACGGGTTCGTTCTCGTCCTGGCTGATCCAGGCGTTCACCAGGGAGGACGAGAAGCCGGGGAACGGGGAAGGCCCCCGGGGGGACTCCCCGGGGGCCTCCTGACCACGCGCTCGGCGGGACGCGCCGGGCCGTCAGACCTGGACGCGCTCCTCGACGATCTTGGCGATCTTGGCGATGGCCTCGTCGGCGGGGATGCCGTTCTCCTGCGAACCGTCGCGGTAGCGGAAGGAGACGGCACCGGCGGCCATGTCCTCGTCACCCGCGATGACCATGAAGGGGACCTTCTGCTTCTGCGCGTTGCGGATCTTCTTCTGCATCCGGTCCGAGGAGGAGTCGACCTCCACGCGCAGGCCCTGCTTCTTCGCCTTGGCGGCGAACTCCTGCAGGTACTCGACGTGCGCGTCGCCGATCGGGATGCCGGTCGCCTGGACCGGGGCCAGCCACGGCGGCATGGCGCCCGCGTAGTGCTCCAGGAGCACCGCGAAGAAGCGCTCGATCGAACCGAAGAGCGCGCGGTGGATCATGACCGGGCGCTGCTTGGTGCCGTCCGGAGCGGTGTACTCCAGGTCGAAGCGCTCCGGCAGGTTGAAGTCGAGCTGGACGGTCGACATCTGCCAGGTACGGCCGATGGCGTCCCGTGCCTGGACCGAGATCTTCGGGCCGTAGAAGGCGGCGCCGCCCGGGTCGGGGGTGAGCGGCAGGCCCTGCTTCTCGGCGACCTGCTGGAGGACGGCGGTGGCCTCCTCCCACACCTCGTCGGAGCCGACGAACTTCTCCGGGTCCTTGGTCGACAGCTCCAGGTAGAAGTCCGTCAGACCGTAGTCGCGGAGCAGGTTGAGGACGAAGGTGAGGGTCTTGTCCAGCTCCTCCGCCATCTGCTCGCGGGTGCAGTAGATGTGCGCGTCGTCCTGGGTGAAGCCCCGGGCCCGGGTCAGACCGTGCACGACGCCGGACTTCTCGTACCGGTACACGGTGCCGAACTCGAACAGGCGCAGCGGCAGCTCACGGTAGGAGCGCCCGCGCGCGTCGAAGATCAGGTTGTGCATCGGGCAGTTCATGGGCTTGAGGTAGTAGTCCACGCCCTCGTCGAGCTGCATGGGCGGGTACATGCCCTCGGCGTACCAGTCGAGGTGGCCGGACTTCTCGAAGAGCTTGCCCTTGGTGGCGTGCGGCGAGTAGACGAACTCGTAGCCCTCCTCCTCGTGGCGCTTGCGCGAGTAGTCCTCCATGACCCGGCGGATGATGCCGCCCTTGGGGTGGAAGACGGCGAGGCCGGAGCCGATCTCGTCCGGGATGGAGAAGAGGTCGAGCTCGTTGCCCAGCTTGCGGTGGTCGCGCTTCTCGGCCTCGGCGAGGAAGTCGAGGTGGGCCTTCAGCTCGTCCTTCGACGGCCAGGCGGTGCCGTAGATGCGCTGCAGCATGGGGTTCTTCTCGCTGCCGCGCCAGTAGGCGGCCGCGTTGCGCATCAGCTTGAACGCCGGGATGTTCCGGGTGGTGGGCAGGTGGGGACCGCGGCAGAGGTCCTTCCAGCACAGCTCGCCGGTCTTGGCGTCGAGGTTGTCGTAGATGGTCAGCTCGCCGCCGCCCACCTCGACGTTCGCGCCGTCGTCGGTCGACGCGGAGCCCTTGATGCCGATGAGCTCCAGCTTGTACGGCTCGTCGGCGAGCTCCTCGCGGGCGGCCTCGTCGGTCACCACGCGGCGGGCGAAGCGCTGGCCGCGCTTCTGGATCTCCTGCATCTTCTTCTCGATGGCCTTGAGATCCTCGGGCGTGAACGGCTTCTCGACGTCGAAGTCGTAGTAGAAGCCGTCACGGACCGGCGGGCCGATGCCCAGCTTGGCCTCGGGGAAGAGCTCCTGCACGGCCTGCGCCATGACGTGCGCGGTCGAGTGGCGCAGGATGTTCAGGCCGTCCTCGGAGGAGATCTCGACGCCCTCGACGACCTCGCCGTCGGCGGGCTCGTACGAGAGGTCCTTGAGGTCGCCCGCGACACGGGCGGCGATGACGGTGCGGTCGTCGGCGAACAGGGCGCCGGCCGTGGTGCCCGCGCTCACCGTCCTCTCCTCAGATCCCGAGGCGGACTGGACGGTCACACGGACTTCTGACACGGGTACTCCATGCATCGGGGCGCTGGCAGACACGAGGTGCCGGCGCCGGCGGCGCGCGGCAGAGACGAGGTGCCGCGTCCCCTCGATCTTACGGGCCCGCCCGCGCCCCGCTCACCGGTCCTCCTCCGGCCCGCACGCCTCCTCGAAGAAATCGAGGTTCTCGTGCAGTGCCTTCATCAGCCTGTCCCGCTCCGTCTCGTCCACCTGTACCGGGACCACGCCGGAGGCCTCGGTGAGCCGGCGGAAGCCGCCGCGGCTCTCCAGCCGGCCGACGACCCGGATCGGGAGGCCCACGAGGTGGGCGTGGCCCGCCGTGCGGTACGCCTCCTCGTCGAGCGCGACGCGGACGTGGCCGACCTCCGCGCCGCCGAGCACCCGGAGCTTGACCGTGCCCTCGCCGCGCGGTCCCGAGCGGCGCAGCCGGACGACGGCGCCGGTGATCCGCACCGGGACGGAGGGCTCGTCCGTGAGGTAGCGGGCGCTCGCCTCGCGCAGCGCGGGCAGGTCGCCGGGGGAGAACTCGACGGGCTCGGGGCGGGCGGCGCAGCCCTCGGGGACGCCGGCGGCCGGGGCCCATTCGAGGGCGACGCGGGCGCCCTCGGTCCCCCGGACGAGGGCGACGAGCGCCTCGGTGAGCTCGCGGCTGACGCCGGCCTCGACGGCGGAGTCGAAGGCCTCCATGCCGCCGGTGGCGCGCTGGTAGTCGACGGCCTCGCGGGCGGCGTGCAGCGCGTGGTAGAGCCGGACCGCGACCGGGCGGCCGGGCGGGACGGGCAGGAAGGCGGTGAGGACCCGGCCGCCGGGGTCGGTGCCGACGACGACGGGTTCGAGGGCGGCCCGGGCGGCGGAGCGGTGCCGGGAGCCGTGGTAGCCGGCCCGGCCGCGCACGGCGAGGGCCCCGGCGAGGAGGATCCCGCGGGCGGCGGCGCGGAACTTCTCCTGCGCGGGCCAGGGCACGGTGCCGGCCGGGCCCGGGGGCACCTCGCGCCACCAGCGGACCTCGTCGCTGGGGACGGCGAGGCCGGTCAGGACCTCGCGGGCGGAGGGGGCCGCGCTGCGGGCGAGGGCGGTGAGGGCCTCGCCGATGAGGTCCTCGCAGTCGGGGAAGGCGAGGCTGTCGGGGACGAGGAGGCTGGTGCCGCCGCTCGCCTGCCCGCCGGGCGGGGTCCAGCGGCCGTAGCGGCCGGCGGCCCCGCCGCGGCGCTGCCAGCCGTGGCGGGCGAGGAGGGCGCCGAGGACGCGCGGGTCGACCCGGCCGGGGTCGGGGACGCCGTCGCCCGGGGAGGACCAGGAGCCGGCGGGGCCGGCGGCCGGGACGGGGTGGGACCGGTACGGCGACGGGACGGGCCCGGGTGCGCCCCGGTCGCCCGACCCGTACCCGCCGCCCGTCCCGTCCCCGGTCCCGTACCCGTCCCCCGTCCCGTATCCGGAGTCGTCGATCGGTCGGTGCATCAAGGTCTCCCTCCCCGGCCGACCCGGGTCATGATCTCGCAGAGCGCCCGGTCGTCGAAGATCCGCGCCGTGGGGACGCGCACGGTGGTCCGGCGGCGTCCGGTGACCGGGTGCCCGGCCAGGTTCATCCAGTAGCAGCAGTGCCGCAGGTCGAGCCGGTCGTGGCTCGCTCGCAGCCAGTCCTCCGGGTCTCTCGGGACGATCATCACGACCAGGATCTTGTGCACCGCCACGGGCGTCCGGGCGAGCTTCACCAGGTGGTCGTTGTCGAGGGTGAAGGGGAAGGTGCTCCCCGTCGGGTGCGGTGGCAGTTGGTAGGTGCACTTCAGCTGCACCTTGATGGTGACCTCGTCGTCGACGGTGTGTCCGGGCGAGCCGTGGCTCACGTGCCAGTCGACGCCGTTGTCCGGGAAGGGCTGCGCGAGCGAGCAGCCCGCCGCGGCGGCGACGGCGTGCAGGTATCCCACCTGGAGGGTCTCCATGCAGGCGGTGGTGGCGAGTGAGCCGCGTGCCGGGGCCGCCCGCTGGGGCGGCAGCCCTCCCGACTCGGGCTTGGCGAGCGACATGTGAACGTCCTTCCCCGTCACCAGTGTTGTGACCGGTCCGCGTACGCCGCAAACAGGGCGGGTATCACCGCTTCGGGGCAGGGGGTTGGCCATCTGCCGCGCGGGTGCGAGGAGTTCGGGTATGACGACGAACTGGTACGAAGGGCCCCTGGCCGCTTTCGACACGGAGACCACCGGAGTGGACGTCGAGCAGGACCGGATCGTGTCCGCCGCTCTCGTCGTCCAGGACGCGGCCGGGGCGCGGCCCCGGGTGACCCGCTGGCTGGTCAATCCGGGGGTCCCGGTCCCGGAAGGGGCCACGGCGGTGCACGGGCTGACGGATGATCACCTCCAGCGCAACGGCCGGTGGCCGTCGCCGGTGATGGAGGAGCTGGGGCGCGCCCTGGCGGAGCAGAACGCGGCGGGACGGCCGCTGGTGGTGATGAACGCGCCGTTCGACCTCACCATCCTGGACCGGGAGTTGAGGCGCCATCGGGCGTCGACGCTGGGCCGGTACCTGGAGCACACCTCGCTGTGCGTGCTCGATCCGCGGGTCCTCGACAAGCATCTGGACCGGTACCGCAAGGGCCGCCGGACGCTGACCGACCTGTGCGCGCACTACGAGGTGGAGCTGGAGGGGGCGCACGACGCGGCGGCGGACGCCACGGCCGCGCTCCAGGTGGTGCGGGCGGTGGGGCGGCGCTTCGCGTCCCGTCTGGAGCGGCTGTCCCCGGCGGAGCTGCACACGCTCCAGGCGGTGTGGCACGCGGCACAGGCGCGGGGCCTCCAGGCGTGGTTCACCCGGCAGGGGACGCCGGAGCTGGTGGATCCCGCGTGGCCGCTCCGTCCGGAGCTGCGGAAGGCGGCGTGAGGCGTGAGCGGTGCCGGAAACGGCTGAGGCCGGTCCGTCGTGATGACGGACCGGCCTCTCCCGGTGGGCGATACTGGGATCGAACCAGTGACCCCTTCGGTGTGAACGAAGTGCTCTCCCGCTGAGCTAATCGCCCGGGAACGGGTTGAACCATACAGGCCTTCCGGGCCGTGCTCCAAATTCGTTCGGAGCATGCGACCGGAGCGTTCATCCGGAGCGCAGGCGCGCGGCGAGCCCGCGCCGTCCTCCGCGCATCATCAGGGCGTGGTTGGCGCGGAAGAAGGGGCGGCCGGGGACGGCGAGGAGGCGCAGCAGCCGGGCGCGGACCTCGACCTCCTGCTCGTAGAGGGCGTGGGTGCCGGCGCCTTCGGCGGTGAGGGTCCAGCGGGCCCAGCCCTCCAGGTCGCCGTCGAGCCGGACCTCCAGGACGCGGGCCAGGGGGTCGTGGCGGAGGGCGCGGGCGGTGACCTCGATGTCGTACGGGAGCAGGGAGCGGAAGCGGGCGGTGCCGCTGGTGTCGTCGCGGGGGACGACGGCGCGGACCTGCGGCCACCAGAGGGGGTAGTCCTCGGCGCGGGCGAGGGCGGCGTAGACCCGGTCGGGCGGGGCGGCGAGCCGCCAGACGCTGCGGAAGCGGTACCGGCACCAGTCCATGGGTCCAGTGTGGGTACTCGGGCCGGATCTGAGTAGCAGCGCGCATTCCCCGGGCGGGGGCGCGGCGCGACACTCCGGGCATGGACATGAACCTGCCTCCGGTCGAGGAGCTGCGGCGCGTCGACGTCGAGCTGGCCCGACTCGACGCGCGCCGTGCGGAGTTGCTGGCCCGGCGGGTGTGGCTGCTCGGGGTGCTGCACTCCCCCGCCGGCCCGCCGACGGCCCCGCCGTTCCCGGGGGCGCCCCGGGCGGCGGAGACCTCGCCGCGCGGCGCGCAGAACGTGCTGCTGACGCTGGGCGGGACGCTGCTCGCGGTCGCCGCGCTCGCGTTCACGCTGGTGAGCTGGGGTTCGATGGGCATCGCGGGGCGTTCCGCGGTGCTGCTCGTGGTGACCTCCGCGGCGCTGGCGGCGCCCGTGGTGCTGCTGCGCCGGGGGCTGGCGTCGACGGCGGAGGCGGTGGGCGCGCTGGGGCTCGCGCTGACGGTCCTGGACGCGTACGCCCTGCACCGGGTGGCGCTGCCGGAGACGGACGGGCTCGGGTACGCGGCGGTCGCCGCCGCGGTCCTCGCGGGGGTGTGGGCCGGGTACGGCGGGCTGCTGCGGGTGCTGCGGCTGCCGTTCCCCGCGGCGGTGGCCGCGGCGCAGCTGCCGCTGCCACTGGGGGTGCTGGCGGCCGGCGGGGGTCCGGCGGCCGTGGCGTGGGCGACGGCGCTGACGGCGGCGGCGGACGTGCTGCTGCTCGCCCGTCCCGTGGGGGTGGCGGTGCGGACGACGGCGGGGGTGTCGGCGGCCCTCCTGGCCCTCTGGGCGCTGCCGGCGGGCGGCTGGCTGTCGCTGACGAGCCCGTGGACCGGCGGCCCGCTGCTGCTCGGCTGGGCCGCGGTCTTCCTGTACGCGGCCCGGGTGGTGCGTCCGGCCGCGCGGGTGCTGGCGATGGTGGCCGCGCCGGCGGGGGTGGCGGCGGTGGCGGGTCCGGTGCGGGCCGCGCTGCCGGCGGAGTGGGCGGTGCCGGTGTACGTGGTCTGCGGTCTGGCGGTGGCGTCGCTGTGGCGTCCGGTGCGGGCGGAGCGGATCCCGGCGGAGGTGCGGGCCGGGTTCGGGCTCGCCGGCGGCGGGATCGCGGCGCTCGGCCTGGTGTGGGCGCTGCCGCCGGTGCTCGGGGGGCTGCTCGGCCCGGCCGGCCGGAGCGCGGGCGTCTGGTCGGGGACGCACGCGGCGCCGGTCCCGGCGGACTATCCGGCGACGGCGCTCCTGGTCCTGCTGCTCGGCGCGGGCGCGGCGGCGGTGGTGCGCGGGCCGTGGGGCCGGTGGGGGGCGGTGCTGCTCGGGTGGGCGGTGCTGACGGCGCTCCCGGTCGCGCTGGAGCTGTCGTACGCGGCCGGGCTCGTCGTCCGGCTGGTGGCGACGGGCGCGGCGCTGGGCGTGGCGGTGCGGCCGGGGGTGCTCGCCCGAGGCCTGCCCGAGCCGGCCGCCGTGCCGGAGCGGCCGGAGCCGGCGGCGCGGCCCGAGGGCGCCGGCTGGGGCGTCGCGTGGACGGCCGGGGCTCCGGCGGCTCCGGTGGCGGCGGGCGCGCTGCTGTCCGGGACCGGGCTGGCGGCCGGGCTCGCCTCGGCGGGTTCGGCGCTGCTCCTGGCGCTGGACGTGCGGGCGGCGACCTTCGCCGTGCTGGGGGTGCTGCTGGGGCTGTTCGTGGCGGCGGCCGTGCTCGGTGCCGGCGCGGTGCGGGAGACGGCGGCCGGTGGCGCGGTGCTCGCGGCGGCGGGTCTCGTGGGGGCGGGAACCGCGGCGGCGGGGGTCTCCGCGGCCACGGCGGGGCTCGTGCTGCTGCTCGTCCCGGCGGGCACGGCGGTCCTGGCCGCCCGGTTCCGGTCGCTCGCGGCGGAGCTGTCGGGGGTGGCGGTGGGCGTCCTGGCGGTGGCCCTCACGGCGCCGCGTCCGGAGGTGCTCGCCGTGGCGCTGGCGCTGGGCGGGGTGATCGCGGCGGCGACGGCGCTGCGGGCGGAGCGGCGGCGGGCGGCCTCGTGGACGGCGGGCGCGCTCTTCCTGGCCGCGGCCTGGCTGCGGCTCGGCGTGTGGGGCGTGACGGTCCCGGAGGCGTACACGCTGCCGGTGACGGTGCCGGCGCTGGTGGTGGGCTTCCTGCGGCGGCGCCGGGACCCGGAGGCCTCGTCCTGGGTCGCGTACGGCCCCGGCCTCGCGGCGACGCTGGTGCCGAGTCTGATGGCGGTCTGGTCGGACCCGTACTGGGCGCGGCCGCTGCTCCTGGGGACGGGGGCGCTCGCGGTGACGCTGCTCGGGGCGCGGTTCCGGCTCCAGGCGCCGCTGGTCCTCGGCGGGGCGGCGCTCGCCCTGGTGGCGGTGCACGAGCTGGCGCCGTACGTGGTGCAGCTGGTCGGCGCGCTGCCGCGGTGGCTGCCGCCGGCGGCGGCCGGGCTGCTGCTGCTCGCGGTGGGGGCCACCTACGAGCGGCGGCTGCGGGAGGCGCGGAGGATGCGGGAGCGGCTGGCCCGGATGCGGTGATCCGGGGCCGGACGCGCCGAGGGCCCGGAGACGATGTCGTCTCCGGGCCCTCGGACCGGGGTGGGCGATACTGGGATCGAACCAGTGACCCCTTCGGTGTGAACGAAGTGCTCTCCCGCTGAGCTAATCGCCCCGGCGCACCGCAAACATTACCGCATGTCAGCGGGGCTTCCGAACCATCCCTGGGTCACTCGTCGATCTTCCAGGGCATGACGAGGCCGAACTTCCAGAGATACCAGCCGAGCAGCGCGGCGATGATGACCAGGCCGATCACGGTGAGGGTGATGTTGCGGCGCCGGACCTTGGGGTCGAGGGCACGCTGGGCGGCCTCGGTGACCTTGCGCTTGGTCCAGCGCAGGACGATCTGCGCCCAGACGAACTCGGTGGCCCAGATCGCCATGCCGCCGAAGATGACCAGCCAGCCGGGGCCGGGGAAGACGAGCATGAGGATGCCGGCCACGATCACGGCGAGTCCGACGATGAAGACGCCGACCTGCCAGCTCAGGTGGAGGCCGCGGCGGGCCTTGATGAACTCCGGCGCGCGGGATCCCAGTTCGGCCTGCTCGGCGGGCTGGGGCTCGGGGGCTCGCTCGTCACTCTCCGCATTCATGGTGCCAATTTACCCGACTCACCAGCCCCACCGGTATGGCGGTATTACCCAAAGTTACATACCGCCAGACGAGCTACCTGAACGATCACAAAACCGACAGAGGGGTTTACAACGGCACCGGAGGTGGCATGTCGATTTCGCCGACGTGCGAATCCCCGAGCGCACACTGAGCGAAAGGCCCTGGCGCTTATGAACACCGTGGTGAGCTGCGAGCTGCACCTGCGCCTCGTTGTGTCGAGCGAGTCCTCACTGCCTGTACCCGCGGGCCTGCGGTATGACACGGCGGATCCGTACGCCGTGCACGCCACCTTCCACACCGGAGCCGAGGAGACGGTCGAGTGGGTCTTCGCCCGCGACCTTCTCGCCGAGGGGCTGCACCGGCCCACCGGCACGGGCGACGTCCGGGTCTGGCCTTCCCGTAGTCACGGCCAGGGAGTCGTCTGCATCGCGTTGAGCTCGCCCGAGGGCGAGGCCCTGCTGGAGGCCCCCGCGCGGGCCCTGGAATCGTTCCTCAAGCGGACCGACGCCGCGGTGCCACCGGGCACCGAGCACCGGCACTTCGACCTCGATACGGAGCTGTCCCACATCCTGGCCGACAGCTGAGCCAGGCCATAGACCGCACGGCGTCGTCCGACTCGGGGCGACGGCGCCGCGCGGGCGGTCGCATCCGCTCGACCTCCGGCGTCCTCACCGCGCAGCCGGCGCGGTGAGGGCGCCGTCGCGCATTTCCGGGGCGCGCTAGAGTCGACGGCATTCCACGGGCGCCCGCCCGCGGCCGGCCAGGGAGCGAAGCGTGCTCATTCCCCACGACACCCGGATCGCCCTCGACACCGTCGTCGATCTCATGAACACCGCCGCCCAGGGCGACCGCGAGGACACGCTCGCGGACCTCGACGCGCTCGGCGTGTTCGTCCGCGAGCACCGGATCAGCGACGTGGGCGACCTGGACGCCGAGGACCTGCGGGCCGTCCGCGCGGTGCGGGACCGCTTCGCAGCCGTCTTCACCGCCCCCGACGCCAGGATCGCCGCCCCGCTGATCAACCAGCTGGTCGCCGCCGCGGGCACCACCCCGCAGCTCACCGACCACGACGGCTACGACTGGCACGTGCACTACTTCGCGCCGGGCGCCTCGGTCGCCGACCACCTGGCCGCCGACTGCGGGATGGCGCTCGCCTTCATCGTGGTCTCGGGCGAGCGGGAGCGGCTGCGCCGGTGCGAGGCCCCGGACTGCGGCCGGGCCTTCGTCGACCTCTCCCGCAACCGCTCCCGCCGCTACTGCGACAGCCGCACCTGCGGCAACCGGCTGCACGTCGCCGCCTACCGGGCCCGCCGCAAGGAAGCCGCCGGCTGACCCCTCAGAGCACGTAGAGGTCGTGCAGGGCCGCCATCAGGAGCAGGGCCCCGATCACCGTCAGGAAGATCATCAGCGGCGGCTGCGACAGCGCGTAGAGACAGCCCCTCGGCTCGTCGACCGGCGGATCGGCGGCGGGCACGGACTCGGCGGAGGCGGGGGCGGGTTCCCGCGAGGTTTCGAGCATCTCGGGGGGATGATCGCGCACCGCGGACCCCGGGAAGGCCGGAATCCGCCCTTGGACGGGGCGGTTCATCCCTTCCCGTGGATCTCCGGATCACCGCCCGGTCGCGGCCCGGCAGGCAACGGCCAGAAGCGGTCAGATTCCGTGCTTCTTCAGAATCGCCTCGATGTCGCTGAAGTCCTCGGCCTCCCCGCCACGGGCGGGCGTGCCCGACGCGGGACGGGCCAGGGCCTCACGGGCCGACGCGGTGGCGGAGGCCGGGGACGAGGCGCCGGGCGCGACCGCCTCGGGCCGCGCTCCCCCGTCCACCGCTTTCCGGCCACCCCGGCGGCGCTCCACGCCCCGGGCCGTCAGCAGGAGCAGCCAGGCCGCGCCGAGCACTCCGAAGCCGACCCAGGCGACCGGGCTGAAGACGGTGTCGAAGGCCCACTCGACGGCACCGGTCATCACCAGGCCGAGCGGCACGAGCGACCAGCCGGCGATCCGCGCCGCGCTCAGGTACTTCTTCCGGTACGCCGTGATCGCGGCGATGCCCAGGCCCGCCGCGGACACCGCGGAGAAGATGGTCTCGGCCAGCATGCGATCCTCCAGGTCCCGGGTGATACGTCCCTTCCATCCTGCACCGGTCCACCCGCCGGAGGCCACGCCCACGGGCCGGTCTCAGGGAGATCTCCGGGTCGTCCCGGACGGGATCTCCTCCTCAGGTCCCGGTGCCGTGCCGATGCGGGACCCGTGCCGACCTGCTGGAAGACTGCCGTCCATGACAGACTCCACCACCGCCCCCTCCCCCGTCGTCCTGGAGGCCTGGTTCGACCTCCAGTGCCCCGACTGCTTCCGGGCCCTCGACGACGTCCGCGCGCTGCGCGCGGCCTACGGCGACCGGCTCGACATCCAGCTGCGCCACTTCCCGCTCACCAAGAACAAGCACGCCTACGCCGCCGCCCAGGCCGCCGAGGAGGCGACCGACCAGGGACAGGGCTGGGCCTACGTGGAGGCGCTGCTCGCCAGGACCGCCGAGCTCGCCGACCGGGGCGAGCCGGTGCTCATGGAGGTGGCGGCCGGACTCGGCCTGGACGCCGAGGAGTTCGACACGGCGCTGATCGACGGACGGCACCTGCTCACGGTCGACGCCGACCAGGCCGAGGGCCAGGCCCTCAAGATCACCGGCACCCCGACCTACGTCATCGGCGGGGAGCGCCTCGACGGCGGGCAGAACCAGGACGGGCTGCGCGCCCGGATCGAGGAGATCGCCGACCGCCTGCTGGCCGGCTGACCCGGGCGCCGCGTCTCAGAGCAGCCGCTTGGCGCTGTTGACGTGGGTCGTGCGGTAGCCGAGCGACTCGTACAGGCGGATCGCCGGGGTGTTGCCCGCGAAGACGTGCAGTCCGAGCCGGTGCTCCCCGGCCTCCCGCGCCACGCGCTCGGCCAGCAGCATCAGCGCCCGGCCGTACCCCCGGCCGCGCCGCTCCGCCGCGACCTTGATGTCGTAGACGTACGAGGCGCTGACGCCGGGTTCCAGCTCGCGCACCCCGGTCCACACGTTGCCGACGACCCGGCCGTCGGCGAGGGCCACGTGGAACGCCGTGCCGGGGCTGGCGAGCCCCTGGGGCAGCAGCTCGCGGTGGCTGGCCTCCGCCTTGGCGCGGGCCTGGTCCTCGGGCACGCCCCGGTCGACCCAGCTCCGCGCGAAGGACTCCCTGGCCGTCGCCTGCCAGGCGGTGAACTCGTCCTCGGTCATCGGCCGCACCTCGACGCCGGGCGGCAGCGCGGGCGACCGGTCCGCGAGCTCCTTCAGCATGTTCCGGCTGAGCTCGGCGTAGCCGAGCGCCCGGGCCAGGCCGAGGGCGGCGATGGCGTCGGCCGGCATCGATATCCGGACGTCCGAGCAGCCCCAGGCGCGCAGCACCTCCTCGGCGGCGAGCGCCGCCACCGTCCCCCGCCCCCGGCCGCGGTCCGGCTCGTCGACCCACAGGCGGTCGACCCTCCCCGACGCGGCTCCGAAGCCGGGATCGGTGGCGACGCGGACGGAACCGACCCGGCGGCTGTTCACGCAGATGTCGTAGACGCGGGAACGGCCGCCGTCGGCGGAGTGCTGGAGCGGCTCGGCCGGCCGCAGGGTGGTGGTCATCAGGGGTGTTCTACCCATCCGGGAAGGCCCCGTCATCCGGATTTCAGCCGAGCTTCGGGTCCCGGTCGGCGGCGGCCCGCTCCTCGAAGACCCGCATGGCCTTGGCGGTCACCGGGCCGGGGGCGGCGGCGAGTTCGCGGCCGTCGACGCGGTGGACGGCCTGGACGTCGCGCAGCGTGGAGGTGAGGAAGACCTCCTCCGCGGTCTCCAGGACGTCGAACGGCAGGTCGGCCTCGACGGCGCCGGTCCACTCGACGGCGAGCGCGCGGGTGATGCCGGCGAGGCAGCCGGAGGAGACGGGCGGGGTGTGGATCCGGCCGTCGAGCACGACGAAGACGTTGGAGCCGGTGCCCTCGCAGAGCCGGCCGACGGTGTTGGCGAAGAGGGCCTCGGTGGCGCCGGCCTCCTTGGCCCGGGCCAGGGCGACGACGTTCTCCCCGTACGAGGTGGTCTTCAGGCCCGTGAGGGCGCCGCGCTCGTTGCGGGTCCAGGGGACGGTGACCACGGCGGTGGTGTCGGCGCGGCGGGAGGTCTCCCCGACGGCGACGACGAGGCTCGGGCCGGCGTCGCCGCGCTCCGAGCCGAGCGGGGAGAGGCCGCCGGTGTAGGTGATCCGCAGCCGGCCGAGCTCCATCGGGTTGGCCGCGAGGACGGCGGCGCAGGCCCGGCGGACCTCGTCGAGGTCCGGGTCGGGCAGGCCGAGGCCGCGGGCGGAGCGGGTGAGCCGCTCCAGGTGGAGGGTGAGAGCAAACGTTTCGCCGCGCTCGGCCTTGACCGTCTCGAAAATGCCGTCGCCGACGGTCAGTCCGTGGTCCAGGACGGAGACCCGGGCGGTCTCCTCGTCGTGCAGCCCGCCGTTGACCCAGATTTTCATCGAGAGATGGCCTTTCCGCTCGCTCCTGGGACCTCGCCGTCCCGGGCGCCTGACTCGTAGGCGCCCGACGCTATCGCGACCAGCCGGGCCGCCTTCAGCTCGGTCTCCTCCCACTCCCGCTCGGGGTCGGAGCCCCAGGTGATGCCGGCGCCGGTGCCGAAGCGCAGCACGCCGAACGGCCGGTCGATCCAGAAGGTGCGGATGCCGACGGCCAGCTCGCCGTGGCCGCCGTCCGCGTCCACCCAGCCGATGCCGCCGCAGTACGGCCCCCGGGGCGCGGTCTCCAGCGCCTCGATGATCCGCAGCGCGGAGGACTTGGGGGCGCCGGTGACGGAGCCGGGCGGGAAGGTGGCGTCGAGCAGCTCGGGCCAGCCGGCGTCCTCGCGCAGCACACCGCTGACGGTGGAGACGAGGTGGACCAGGCCGGGGTGCTCCTCGATGTCGCAGAGGGCGGGGACGGCGACGGAGCCGGTCTCGCAGACGCGGCCGAGGTCGTTGCGGACCAGGTCCACGATCATCACGTTCTCGGCGTGGTCCTTGGGGAGCAGGTCGGCGGCGGTCCTGCCGGTGCCCTTGATGGGACCGGAGGAGACCCGGCCGCCGTCGCGCCGCAGATACAGCTCGGGCGAGGCGGTGGCGATCTCCACGCCGTGCGCGGGCAGCCGGATCGTCCCCGCGTACGGGGCGGGGTTGCCGGCCGCGAGCAGCGAGGTGAGGGCGTCCACGTCGGCGGCTGCCGGATCGGGGAGCGGCGCGGTCATCACCCGGCAGAGGTTCGCCTGGTAGACCTCGCCGCGCGCTATGTGCTCGCGCACCGCCCGTACGCCGGCGGTGTACGCGGCGCGGTCGAGCGACGACGTCCAGTCGCCGGGGCCGGGGCCGATCCACGCGCCGGGGACGGCGGCGGGCACCGGCGCCCTGCGGACGTCTCCGAAGCGGGCGCAGGTGAGCCGGCCCTCGAAGTCGGCGCAGACGGCCCAGAAGCCGGTGGAGTCGAGCGCCTCGGGATCATGGGTGACGTCCCGCAGGTCGGTCGCGACGAGGCCGCCGAAGCGGGCCAGGGGAGGTAGGTCGTACACGCATCGAGTCTAGGTCGAGCCGCCCCCGGGGCACGGGGTGCGCGGGGAGCGGGGCTCCGCGCGACCTCGGGGACACGGCGGGTGAACACCGTTCGAACCCTCCGGGAGCCGCCGCCGGGCGCGTCGAAGGGCGTGCAGGTCAGCACGCTGCGGAAACGCGTTTTTGTACTGGCCCAGGAATCCGCTAGAGTTCAACACGTCGCCGGGACGCGCAAGCGGGCCGGAAACGACAAGCGGACGTGGCTCAGTTGGTAGAGCATCACCTTGCCAAGGTGAGGGTCGCGAGTTCGAATCTCGTCGTCCGCTCGATGTGGGGGATCTTCCCGAACCCCCGTTATCACTCCTGGTGGAGTGGCCGAGAGGCGAGGCAACGGCCTGCAAAGCCGTCTACACGGGTTCAAATCCCGTCTCCACCTCCAAGGACGATTAGCTCAGCGGGAGAGCGCTTCCCTGACACGGAAGAGGTCACTGGTTCAATCCCAGTATCGTCCACTGGATCTTCGGATCCTGATCTTCGGATCCCCGCGCGATTAGCTCAGCGGGAGAGCGCTTCCCTGACACGGAAGAGGTCACTGGTTCAATCCCAGTATCGCGCACCACTTCACCTGCACCTTCGGGTGCGTCCCGCGCGATTAGCTCAGCGGGAGAGCGCTTCCCTGACACGGAAGAGGTCACTGGTTCAATCCCAGTATCGCGCACCACTTCTCCCGCACCTTCGGGTGCGTCCCGCGCGATTAGCTCAGCGGGAGAGCGCTTCCCTGACACGGAAGAGGTCACTGGTTCAATCCCAGTATCGCGCACAGAAAGACGAAGCCCCCGGCCGCGGTTCGCGGCCGGGGGCTTCGTCGTCGTGCGGGCGGGGGCACGCGCCGGCCCCCGGATCCGCAGGACGGACCCGGGGGCCGGAAGGACGCGGACGGCTCAGGAGGAGAAGAGCATCCGGCCGAAGCCGCGCTGGCGGTAGTGACCGCCGTGGTGGCCGCCGTGCGGGGCGCCCCAGGCGGGGGCGGCGGGGGCGGGCTGGGCCGGGTAGCCGGCCGGCGGGGCGGGCGGGGCCGGCGGGGCCTGCCACTGCGACTCCAGGCGGGTCAGGGCCTCCAGCTCGCCGTAGTCCAGGAAGATCCCGCGGCAGCCGCTGCACTGCTCGATCTGGACGCCGTTGCGGTTGTACGTGTGCATCGCCGCGTGACACTTGGGACACTGCATGCTCGGCTCAACTCCCCTGCCGTTGCCGTTCGTATGACTGCTTCAGCTTATGAGGACGCGGCGGAACCCGGGACGGTTCGGGAAACCGGGATCCTGGCGCAGGTGTCGATCATCACGCCCTCGACCTCGTCGAGCGCGCGGCCCTCCGCCGCCGCCTTGGCGAGCGCGAGCGCCGCGGTCTGCACGGTCAGGGCACGGGCGGGCAGGTCGAGGCGGGCCCACGGGTCCGGCCCGGTGGCCGGGCCGCCGGCCGCCTCGTACGCGCCGAGGAACCGCGCCCACACCTCCGCGGGAAGCAGCCCGGCGGCGAACCAGGCGGCGGGGCGGGCCAGGTCCCAGGCGGGGTCGCCGAGCCCGGCGTCGTCGACGTCGATGAGGCGCCAGTCGCCGCGGAGGTCCCGGACGAGCTGGCCGAGGTGGAAGTCGCCGTGGCACAGGGACGCGCGCGTGCCCCCGGTGCCGGCCTCGCCCATGGCCCCGGTGACGGTCCGCCAGGCCGCGAGGACGGTGGCGGTCGCCGGGTGGTCCGGCGCGGCGCGGAGCATCCGCCCGACGGCGAGCGCCGCCTTCACGGGAGCCCGCATCGCGGGCAGCGGGCCGGGCGGGGGCGGGGTGCGGTGGAGCAGGGCGAGCAGCCGGGCCGCGTCCTCCCAGGGCGCCGCGTCGGGGTCGCCGGGATCGACCGGAGGCCCGTACGGCCACACCGTCACCGGCCGTCCCGCGACCCGCTCGGTTCTGGGCCCCGGGACCGGCGGCAGGAGGATCCCGCCGAGGGCGGGGTCGCCGGCGAGCGCGACCCGCAGCGCGTGCGGACCGTCCTCCGTGCCGGGGGCGTGCGCCTTGGCGACGATCCCGCCGTGCCGTACGACGGCCCCGTCCTCGCGGTCCGCGAGCACCCGGACCGCCTCCGGATCGCACCCGCACCGCTCCCCGCCGTGCACCGCCCCCCGCGCGATCAGGGCCAGCGCCCCCAGCACGTCGCCGCCGCTCTCCACGAACTCCATCCGGCGAGAGTACGCCCGGGTCCGGACACGCGGAGGGGCCGGTCGGCTCCCCGGCCGACCGGCCCCTGCGCTGTCGTCCGCCGCACCCCCGTCCCCACGGGGCTGTCGGCCGATGTCCCCGACCCGGGCCGCTCTCCCGGGTCCGGGGCGCCGCTCAGCGCCCCAGCATCACGCCCACGGACGACGCCTGTGTGACCACCGCTTCCCAGCCGCCGAAGACGACCACGAGCAGGGCCGCGAGGGGGAGGACCATGGCGGTGGCCACCAGGGGGTGACGGCGTCCCGCGGGGCGGGTGGTCGGCCGGTGTGCCGTGTGGGCCATGGTCCTCTCCTGTCGCTGTCTCTTGCCGGTTCTCGGTGCGGTGGGCGCGTGTTCCTCGGGGGACGAGAGTCGCGCCCACCGCATGACCTCAACAGTAGGGAGCGGGACCGCCCGGGGCGTCATGCCCGCGTACCGGCTTCCGGGCCTACGGGAGGATGACGCCGCTCCCCCCGGCGTACTCCCCTGGGTGGAGACGGGGGCGCGCGGGTGGGGGTCTTCCCGGAGGGGACGCGCCCCCGCGTGACTTGGGTCACGTCGGAGGGGGAGCGGGGTGCGCCGGGGTGCGCGGACCTGGGCGGAGGTACCCGGCGCGGGGCGGCGGGAGTTGTCCGGGGCCGTTGTCAAGTGGGCTGGACGGCAAGGGGTGTTGGCGGGGAGAGTCGGTGCGGCACGGGGCCGTCGTCCCCCTCAGCACTGACAATCGAAGCCGGTGGGAGGGCGCGGCCTATGAGCGCGCGGGGGCGCCACTACGTAAGCTGTGCCACGTCGAACGGACGAGGGGACGGACATGGCGATGATGCGGCTCCGGCGCGAGGACCCGCGGATCGTCGGGGCGTTCAGGCTCCACCGCAGACTCGGCGCCGGAGGGATGGGGGTCGTGTACCTCGGCTCCGACCGGCGCGGGCAGCGGGTGGCGCTGAAGGTGATCCGCCCGGACCTCGCCGAGGACCAGGAGTTCCGCTCGCGGTTCGCCCGTGAGGTGTCGGCGGCCCGGCGGATCCGCGGCGGCTGCACCGCCCGGCTGGTCGCCGCCGACCTGGACGCCGACCGTCCCTGGTTCGCCACCCAGTACGTGCCCGGGCCCTCGCTGCACGACCGGGTCGCCGAGGAGGGTCCGCTGCGGGCCGCCGACGTGGCCTCGATCGGCGCCGCCCTGTCGGAGGGCCTGGTCGCCGTCCACGAGGCCGGGGTCGTGCACCGGGACCTGAAGCCGTCGAACATCCTGCTCTCCCCCAAGGGCCCCCGCATCATCGACTTCGGGATCGCCTGGGCCACCGGGGCCAGCACCCTCACGCACGTCGGCACGGCGGTCGGCTCCCCCGGCTTCCTCGCGCCCGAGCAGGTGCGGGGCGCGGCCGTCACCCCGGCGACGGACGTCTTCTCGCTCGGTGCCACCCTCGCGTACGCCTCGATGGGCGACTCCCCCTTCGGACACGGCAGTTCCGAGGTCATGCTCTACCGCGTGGTCCACGAGGAGGCCCAGCTCCAGGGGGTACCCGACGCGCTCGCACCGCTGATCCGGGCCTGTCTGGCGAAGGACCCGGAGGACCGCCCCAGCACGCTCCAGCTGTCGATGCGGCTCAAGGAGATCGCGGCCCGCGAGGCGCAGGGCCTGCCGTCCGCGCGGACGCCGGCCCCGCGCGAGCGGATGGAGGAGCGCGGCACGCTGCGGCCGACCGAGCGGTACACGGAGCGGGACGCGCCGGGCCGCGAGCCGGAGCGGGCCGCGGCCCGGGGGCGGGGCGCCGCACCGTCCTCGCGCCCTTCGGCGCCCCCGCGCACCGGCGGCTCCCGCAATCCGCAGTCGCGTCCCGGGACCCGTCCGGGGGCGCGGACCACGTCCACCGGCCGCCGCCCGGCCAACCCCCGGCTGCTGCGCCAGCGGCTCGTGGTCTTCGTGGTGGTGACCCTCCTGGTGGCGCTGGGCATCGCCGCCGCCCAGGCCCTCCAGGGCTGAGCGGCGGGGCCCGGCTACGCCTCGGGGCGGCCGGCCGTCACCGCGTAGAAGGCGACGGCCGCGGCCGCGCCCACGTTGAGGGAGTCGACGCCGTGGGCCATCGGGATGCGGACCCACTCGTCGGCGGCGCGCAGCGCCTGGGTGGAGAGGCCTTCGCCCTCCGCGCCGAGCATCAGGGCGACCCGGTCGAGGCGGTGCGGGGCGGCCTCGTCCATGGCGGTGGCCTTCTCGGCCGGGGTGAGCGCGAGGAGCTTGAAGCCCGCTTCCCGTACCGCCTCCAGACCGCGCGGCCAGGTGTCCAGGCGGGCGTACGGGACGGAGAAGACCGCGCCCATGGAGACCTTCACCGAGCGGCGGTAGAGCGGGTCGGCGCAGTCCGGGGAGAGCAGGACGGCGTCCATGCCGAGGGCGGCGGCGCTGCGGAAGATGGCGCCGATGTTGGTGTGGTCGTTGACCGCCTCCATGACGGCCACCCGACGGGCGCCCGCGAGGAGTTCGGCGGGCTCGGGGAGCGGCTTGCGCTGCATGGAGGCGAGGGCGCCGCGGTGCACGTGGTAGCCGGTGACGCGCTCGGCGAGGTCGGGCTGGATCGCGTACACCGGCGCGGGGACCTCGTCGATGACGTCGCGCATGACGTCGACCCACTTGGCGGAGAGCAGCATCGACCGCATCTCGTAACCGGCCTGCTTGGCGCGGCGGATGACCTTCTCGCCCTCGGCGATGAACAGGCCCTCGGCGGGCTCGCGCCGGCGGCGCAGCTCGACGTCGGTCAGGCCGGTGTAGTCGTGGAGGCGGGGGTCGTCGGCGTCGGTGATCGTGATGATTTCGGCCACGGGGTGATACTGCCTTGTCCGGGGTGTGGTGCCAATGCGCGGGACGGGCGGCGGTCGCCGCCCGTCCCGGCCGGGTGGATGAGTGGTCGCGTCAGCGGGTGAGCTTGTCGGGGCCCTCCGCGACGACCGGGCCGATGACGATGACGGCCGGCGGACGGACGTCCTCGGCCTTCACGACCTCGGCGACCGTCGCGAGGGTGGCGTCGACCCGGCGCTGGGTCGCGGTGGTGCCCTCCTGGACGAGGGCGAGCGGGGTGTCGGGGGCCTTGCCGTGGGCGACGAGCGCCTCGGCGATCTTCCCTATCTTGTCGACGCCCATGAGGATCACCAGGGTGCCGGTGAGCTTGGCGAGCGAGGCCCAGTCGACGAGCGAGCGCGGGTCGTCGGGGGCGACGTGCCCGCTGACCACGGTGAACTCGTGGGCGACGCCCCGGTGGGTGACCGGGATGCCGGCGGCGCCGGGGACCGAGATGGAGCTGGAGATGCCGGGCACGACGGTGCAGGCGATGCCCTCGGCGGCGAGCGCCTGCGCCTCCTCCATGCCCCGGCCGAAGACGAACGGGTCGCCGCCCTTGAGACGGACCACGGACTTCCCGGCCTTGGCGTGCTCGATCAGCGCGTTGTTGATGGCCTCCTGGGCCATGAAGCGGCCGTACGGGATCTTCGCCGCGTCGATCACCTCGACGTGCGGCGGCAGTTCGTCCAGGAGGTCGCGGGGGCCGAGCCGGTCGGCGATGACGACGTCGGCCTCGGCGAGCAGCCGGCGGCCGCGGACGGTGATGAGGTCGGGGTCGCCGGGGCCGCCGCCGACGAGGGCGACGAAGGGCGTACGGGCGCGCTGCGCGGGGGCGGCGAGGGAGCCGTCGCGCAGGCCCTCCAGGACGGCGTCGCGGACGGCGGCCGAGCGGCGCGGGTCGTGGCCGGTGAGGACGGCGACGGTGACGCCGGCGCCGCGGCCGGTGGCCGGGGTCCAGGCGGTGGCGGCCTCGGCGTCGTCGGAGCGGACGCACCAGACGCGGGCGCGCTCGGCCTCGGCGGAGGCGGCGGCGTTGGCGGCCGGGTCGGTGGTGGCGACGAGCGCGTACCAGGCCTCGGCCAGGTCGCCGTCCTCGTAGCGGCGGCGCACCCAGGTGATCTCGCCGGCCTCGGCCATGGCCTCCACGGAGGGGGTGGCGGAGGGGGAGATCAGGGTGATGTCGGCGCCGGCGGCGATGAGGGCGGGCAGGCGGCGCTGGGCGACCGTGCCGCCGCCGAGGACGACGACGCGCCGGCCGGCGAGGCGGAGGCCGACGGGGTAGGCGGGGTGCTCGGCGGGCTCGACGTGCTGGGCCATGTGCGGGCGGCTCCTCGGACGGGGCTTGGGCCTGTCCGACCATGTGCGTCGGATCGGGCCGGGTGGTTCGGTGCGTGCGAGCGGCGTGCGGCCGGGGCGCCCTCGTAGCGGAGCTACTCGGGCGCTTCGGCCGTGCGCCGATCGTGCGTGCCGGGCGGGCCGGACCCGACGGACGTGGTCGGGCAGGCCCTGGGCCGGCCGCTGCGGCGGTGAAGCGGCTGGTGGGGCGGGCGGGAGGCCCGGTGCACACGATATCGGTGACGTGGCGTGGGCACCTTGTGACCCTCGTCCCTCGGACCGGCGCGGGGCGGCTCCGGAGGGGGCGCGGGGGGGGCGGGGAGGGGCGCGGGGGACGGGGGCGGGGGACATGGGGCGGCCCCGGTGTCGCCCTCCCCCGGGTCGGGGGCGGCGGCACCGGGGCCGTACGGACTACTTCTCCGTGACGCCCGCGGAGTCGAAGGTCGCGACCTCGTGCATGGCGCGGGCCGCGCTCTGCACCAGCGGCAGGGCCAGCAGGGCGCCGGTGCCCTCGCCGAGGCGGAGGTCCAGGTCGACCAGCGGGCGCAGGCCCAGCTTGTTGAGCGCGGCCACGTGGCCGGGCTCGGCGCTGCGGTGGCCCGCGATGCAGGCGGCCAGCGACTCGGGGGCGATGGCGCGGGCGACCAGGGCGGCCGCGCCGGTGGAGACGCCGTCGAGGATCACCGGGGTGCGCAGCGAGGAGGCGCCCAGGATGAAGCCGACGAGGGCGGCGTGCTCCAGGCCGCCGATCTGCGACAGGACGCCGATCGGGTCCTGCGGGTCCGGCTTGTGCAGGTCGAGGGCGCGGCGGACCACGTCGACCTTGCGGGCGTGGGTCTCGTCGTTGATGCCCGTGCCGCGGCCGGTGACCTCGGCCGGGTCGACGCCGGTGAAGACCGAGATGAGGGCGGCGGACGCGGTGGTGTTCGCGATGCCCATCTCGCCGGTGAGGAGCGCCTTGTTCCCGGCCGCGACGAGGTCGCGGGCGGTCTCGATGCCGACCTCGATCGCGGCGATCGTCTCCTCGCGGGTCATCGCCAGGCCGGTGGTGAAGTCGCCGGAACCGGCGCGGACCTTGCGGGGCAGCAGGCCGGGGGTGGCGGGCAGCTCGCTCGCGACGCCCACGTCGATGACGCAGACCTCGGCGCCTACCTGGTTCGCGAAGGCGTTGCAGACCGCTCCCCCGCCGAGGAAGTTGGCCACCATCTGGCCGGTGACCTCCTGCGGCCAGGGGGTGACGCCCTGGGCGTGCACGCCGTGGTCGCCGGCGAAGATCGCGACGGCGGCGGGCTCCGGGATCGGCGGCGGGCAGACCCGGGAGAGGCCGCAGAGCTGCGCGGAGATGATCTCCAGCATGCCGAGCGCGCCGGCCGGCTTGGTCATCCGCTTCTGCCGCTCCCACGCCTCGCCGAGCGCCTTGGCGTCCAGCGGGCGGATGGCGGCGACGGTCTCCTGGAGCAGGTCGTGCGGGTCCTCGCCGGGCAGGGCGCGTCGGCCGTACGTCTCCTCGTGGACGACCCAGGAGAGCGGGCGGCGCTTGGCCCAGCCGGCCTGCATCAGCTCGGGCTCGTCCGGGAACTCGTCGACGTACCCGACGCAGAGGTACGCGACGACCTCCAGGTGGTCGGGGAGGCCGAGGGCGCGGACCATCTCGCGCTCGTCGAAGAAGCTGACCCAGCCGACGCCGAGGCCCTCGGCGCGGGCGGCGAGCCAGAGGTTCTCGACGGCGAGGGCCGAGGAGTACGGGGCCATCTGCGGCTGCGTGTAGCGGCCGAGGGTGTGCCGGCCGCCCCGGGTGGGGTCGGCGGTCACCACGATGTTGACCGGGGTGTCGAGGATGGCCTCGATCTTCAGTTCCTTGAACTGCTTCGCGCGGGCCTTCGGCAGCGACTTGGCGTAGGCCTCGCGCTGGCGCTGGGCCAGCTCGTGCATGGTCTGCCGGGTCTCGGCGGAGCGGATGACGACGAAGTCCCAGGGCTGCGAGTGGCCGACGCTGGGGGCCGTGTGGGCGGCCTCCAGGACGCGGAGCAGCACCTCGTGCGGGATCGGGTCGGAGCGGAAGCCGTTGCGGATGTCGCGGCGCTCGCGCATCACGCGCAGGACCGCCTCGCGCTCGGCCTCGTCGTAGCCGGGGGCGGCGGGACGCGGCTCCGCCTGCTCGTCGGCGTCCTCGGCCTCCTCGGCCTCGGTCTGCGCCGGGGCCTCGGGGGCGTCCTCGGCGACGACCGGGATCTCCTCGGCCACGGCGACGACGGGGGCCTCGGCGGGCACCTCGGCGGCGGCGTCGGCGAACGCCTCGGCGGGGGACCGCTCGGCCGGGATCTGCTCGGCCTGGGGCTGCTCCGCAGAGGACTGCTCGGCAGAGGGCTGCTCGGAGGCGACGGCCTCGGGCTGGGGCTCCGGCTCGGCTTCGGGGGCGGGCTC
Source organism: Streptomyces sp. NPDC007863 (assembly GCF_040633895.1). Lineage (NCBI taxonomy): Bacteria > Bacillati > Actinomycetota > Actinomycetes > Kitasatosporales > Streptomycetaceae > Streptomyces > Streptomyces sp. NPDC007863. The sequence continues at coordinate 207,512 of NZ_JBEYEI010000007.1, read as the reverse complement.
CGGCTCGGCCTCGGCGACGGCCTCGACGGGGGCCGCCTCGGCGGCGGGCTCCTCGGCGGCGGGCTCCTCGAACGCGACGGCCACGGTCTCGACCGCCTGCTCGGCGGCGACGGGCTCCTCGACGGCGACGGGCTCGGCCACAACCGCCTCGGCCACGACGGGCTCGGCCACCGGCTCGGTGGCCGGCTCGGCGATCGGCTCCACCGGCTCCACGGGCTCCACGGACTGCTCGGCGGCCGGAACCACCTCGTCCGCGACCTCCTCGGCCGGGATCTCCTCGGCCGCGATCTCCTCGACCGGGGCCTCCGGCGCGGTCTCCGCCGGTACGTCGGCGGGCGCGGCGGCCTCCACGGCCTCGGCCACGGGTGCCTCGGCGGGCTCCTCCGCCACCGGCTCCGCCGTCACGGGCTCCTCGGCCACGGGCTCTGCGGCGGCGGCCTCGGGCTCGCGGGGCGCGGGGACGACGGCCTCGGGGGCCACGGCCTCGGGCGCGACGGCCTCCTGCTCGGGAATCAAGGTCCCGGCCGGCGGGGTCGGGGCGGGCTGCTCTGCGGTCGGGACGGTGCCCTCGACCTGGACGAACAGGCCGCTCGGCGGAACGACCGTTTCTTCGGGGACCTCGGCGGGCGCCGGGGGCTCCTGCGGCTGCGCGGCCCACGGCTCGGCGCCCTGCGGGGCCGTCTGCTGGTCCTGCGCGATCTCGAAGTACTCGGGCCCGGTGGTGGGCGGCCCCGGGGTGCGTACGGGCACGGGCGCGGGACCGGTGGCCACGAGGGGCTCCGGGACGGGCACCGGGGCCGGCGGGGCGGCGGGCACCGGCGCGGCCGGGCCGCGGTCGGCGAGCGAGCGCACCACGCCTCCGGTGGCGGTGTCCGGGACCGGCGGGCCCATGTGGAGCGGGCGGCGCGCGGGGGCGGGCTGCGGGGCGGCCGGCGGCGGCACGCGGACGCCGCCGAGGTCGACGGAGCCGGAGTCGCGGCCGGCGGCCTCGTGGGCGCCGGTGTCGAGGATGCCGGGCTCGTAGCCGTGGGCGGTGGCGACGGGCTCCTGCGGGGCGACCGGGACGCCGTGCGCCGGGGTGCCGAACGGCACGCCCTGCGGCGGGGTGGCGCCGGGCACGGGGACTCCGTGCGCCGGCGTGACCGGGGCGGTGAGCTGGTCGGCGAGGACGAGGCCGTCGGGCAGCGGGCCGGTCAGCGGGTCCGGCAGCGGCCCGGTCAGGGGGTCGGTGAGCGGGTCCGGCAGCGGGTCGGTGAGCGGGTCGCCCATCGGGACGGCCTGCACGGCGGCCTGGGGGGCGGCTCCGAGGTCCTGGCCGAGGGCCTCGGGGGCGCCGCCCTGGGCCGGGACCACGGGCGGGGCGGGGACGGCGACGGGCGGGGCGGGCGCCACGCCGGGGGCGTGCTCGCTCCAGGCGCCCTGGGCGCCCGGCATCAGCAGCATGTCGTCGTCCTCGGGGAGCTGCCCGGGGATGGGGCCGGAGGGGTCCAGGTAGGTGTACGCGCCCGGAGCGGGGATGCCCGGCTGCTCGACCATGCCTGCGTTCTCCGGCAGTCCCTCGCCCGGGACCTGGCCGGTGTCCGTCATGCGTACCCCTCGCCCATCGTTGTCTTCGTTCAGAGCCGCGCCCGTCAACGAGAACGAGCGCCCGCGCCGCGCGGCACGGAGACGCGCCGTCACCCGAGCATTGTCGCGGCCCGCGCCCATCGTGGCAGGCGGATCCGCCACGGTGCGCTGTGGACTGCGCCACGTCGCGCCGTCCCCCCGGTGTCCCGCACGCCGGTGACCACCGAGAACGGGTCAAGACGGTCATCGATTCGGGACATTGACGAACAACCTGCCGAACATCCCCGTGCGGTACAACAATCGGCCAGCCTACCTGCCCCGGTGCCCGGCCGGGGTCAGGGGGCGCCGGCGGTCCGGCGGCCGGAGAGCAGGAAGACGACGGAGCGTTCGCGCTCGGTCCAGTCGGCCGGATCGAGGCCGACGGTCTGGAGGAGGACGGTCTCGACGGCGTAGCCGCCGGCGGCGAGGGCGGTGCCGATCGCCTCGGCCTCGTCGCGGGTGGTGGCGTGCGTGGCGATCCGTTCCGGACGCCGGTCGACGCAGGCGGTGACGACGGGGACGCCGCCGGCCCCGACGCGTACGACGTCGGGTTCGGGGAGGTTCTCCAGGACGTGCGGGGCGCGCCCGGTGACGGTCTGGAGGAGGACGCCGTGGCGGCGGGCGGCGGTCTCGGTGCGGGCGCGGGCGGCGGGGTCGGCGTCGACGGCGATGACGGCGGCGCCGAAGCGGGCGGCCTCGACGGCGAAGCTGCCGCCGGCGCTGCCGACGTCCCAGACGAGGTCGCCGGTGCGGGGGCCGAGCCGGGCGAGCTGGACGGCGCGCAGGGTCGGGTCGTGGCCGATGCCGGGGCGGTCCTCGGAGCCGTACTCCTCCGGGCGGCCCGCCCAGCCGCGGACGGCTCCGGCGGCCGGGTCGTTGCCCATCAGCCAGGGGGCGGCGGAGGCCCCGGTGCCGCCGGCGCCGCCGATGACGAGGACGACGTTGGGATCGCGCCAGGTGTGGTCGGCGGCCTTGTCGGAGGTGAGGACGGAGACCTGTTCGCGAGTGGTGCCGAGCTGTTCGCAGACGACGAAGGTGCGGTGGACGCCGTCGAGGAGGAGGGCGAGTTCGGCGGGGCCGGCGCCCGGGGAGGTGAGGACGGCGACCTTGGGGTGGGCGCGGCAGACGTTGACGGCGCGGCGCAGGGTCTTCTCGTGGGCGACGACGACGTGGGCGTCGTCCCAGGGCATGCCGGCCCGGGCGAAGGCGGCGGCGACGGAGGAGACGGCGGGGACGACCTCGACCTCCAGGCCGTGCTCGGGGGCGCGCAGGGCTCGGACGACGCCGAAGAACCCGGGGTCCCCGTCGGCGAGGACGACGGCGGTGCCGCGGTGGCCGGCGATCCGGCGGGCCGCGAGGCCGACGCTGCCGAGCCGGACGCGCTCGGCGCCGGCGGGTACTTCGGGGAGCGCCAGGTGGTGGGCGGCGCCGGCCACAAGCGTGGCGGCCGAGAGCGCGGAGCCGGCCGCGGCGGTGAGGGGCGAGCCGTCCCAGCCGATCACCGTGACCCGATCGGCCATCGCGTCTGTCTCCTGTGGTGTCGTCGCAGGTCGGGGCGTGTCGAGAGTACCCCGGGCCGACGTCCGGAACGCTCAGCTCCAGTCGGTGTACGAGGAGTATCCGGCCTCGGCCATCTGGTCGGCGACGCCGTCGAGGTCCTCGGGGAGGAGGCCCCAGAGGATGAGGTCGGTGCGGATGTCGGTCCACTCGCCGCTCTCGGTGAGGCTGCGCGCTATCCAGGCGTTGCGCAGCACGCCCTCGCTGATGCAGCCGATCTTCTGGGCGACCTGCTGGGAGGCGGTGTTGTCGGCGGCGGTGCGGAGCTGGAGGCGTTCGAAGCCGCGGTCGCGGAAGAGCCACTGGGCGACGGCGAGGACGGACTCGGTGGCGTACCCCTCGCCGCGGGCCCAGGGGGCGGTGACGTAGGCGACCTCGGTGGCCCGGACGTGCCAGTCGGTCGAGTGGAGGTGGACGGTGCCGACCAGACGCTGCGTCAGGAACTCGGTGACGGCGAGGACGATGCCGCGGCCGGCGGTCCGTTCGGCGGGGGCGATCCGGCGGACCCAGTCCTCGGCGTGGGCGCGGGTGTACGGATGCGGCACCGAGGTCCAGGCGGTGACGAGTTCGTCGTTCATCATCTCGACGAAGGCGGGGATGTCGGCTTCCTCGTACGGGCGCAGCACCAGTCGCTCCGTGTTGATGGAGACGTCCGGGAAGGTGGTAGTCATGCGCAGCTCCATACGTGAAGACCGTGAAGGCACAGCATGCAGCATGGCGTGCCCGGCGCGCATGCGCGGGTGAGCCCAAGGCCCCGCGCGCCGGACGGGGCGGGCGGGGCCTTGTGGTGAAGGACTGTACCGGGGCGGGTGACATGGCGGCCGCGAGAGGAGTCATGGGTGTTGACGGCCGAGACCGACGGCGGTGGACAGCCCGTTCGCGTTCGACAGGCCGTACGCCGTGGAACCCAGTGCCCGCTCCACGGGGCTCGGACCGGTGAGTTCGCTCTCCAGGGCCAACTTCCTCGGCCGGTACGGGGTCTCTGCACGAGCAAAGTCAGGCTGGACCGGTGGACGGCCGTGTCAGACGGAGGAGCGGAGCCAGCCCTTCTCGACGGCGCGGACTCCCGCCTCGAAGCGGCTACGGGCGCCGAGTCGGTCCATGAGGTCGGTGGCGATGCGTCGGGCGGTGCGTGAGGAGACTCCCAACCGCTTCGCGATGGCTTCGTCGGTGTGGCCGTTCGCGAGGAGACGGAGCGTCGCGCTCTGCTGGGCGGTGAGGCCGTACTCGTCGGGTGTGGAACTGCTGCCGAGGGGTCGGGCCGTGGCCCAGATGGTCTCGAAGAGTGCGCAGAGCGCGGTGACGATGCCGTCGCCCGTCAGGACCACGGCCCCGACTGCCGTGTCCTGACTGGTGAGTGGGATGACAGCGGTCTTCCGGTCGACCACGATCATCCGGGTGGGCAGTGTCGGCGCCGTGCGCACCTGGGCGCCGCGGGTGGTCAGCCAGTCGGCATAGCCGAGCGTGGCGTCGTCGTTGCGTACGCTGTCGAGATAGACGGTGCGCACGCGAACGCCTCGGTCGAGGAGCTCCTGATCCAGGGGACGGGACGCCGCCATGGCTTCCGCGGTCTGGGCTCCGTCGGTGTTCAGGCCCATCACCTCTTCCCTGACCTCCCGGGTCAGAGTGGCGAGACGGTCGCGAATCCGGTCGAGACCGATGAGCTGTTCTCCGGGCCCGCCGACCGAAGGAGTGAGGGCGGCGTAGTCGGCGATGAGCCGTGCCGCTGCCTCGCGCGAGGCTTCCAACCGCTGCTGGCGTGCCGCGAGCTCGGCCTGCTGGCGAGCCATCAGCATCTCCATGCCCAGGGCCGGCGGCACGGCCCGCAACTGGCCCTGGGACTCGTACGACGCCCGGACGAGAGTGAGCTCGCTGAGTGTGTCCAGAGCGCTTCGGACCTTGCTCTCGGATATGTCCAGGCTCTGCGCGATGGCTCCCACGCCGCGCTGAGGGTGGGCCAGCATGATCCGGTAGACGGCCTCGGCCGTGCCGTCAAGGCCCAGTTCGACGAGCATCTCTGACATCCCCCCCGGAATGCTTTCGATATGAACACAGATGATCGCAGGATCATGCCAGGCACGTCTGACAGGTGACGAGGGAGAACGCGGAACACGAAGCAGCCTGGCCCATTCCGGCCATGGCCCGAACCGTCCTGTCTGCCGGACATCGGCCCGGTGTCGGCCCTGTAAGCCTTTCGGACATGTACCTGGTTCATGTTCATCTGCGTCGGCCCACGGGGGCTTGCGTCCCCGACGCAATCGGCACCTGGGTGGCCGACATGGCCGTACCCGGTCACGTCGAACACGTCACGATCCACCACGCGACCCTCGGCGACCCCGTCCTCGGCATCTTCTTGCTCGCCGACCGCTTGGAGGAAGCCGAGCACGTCGCGTCGGCCGCTTGTTCGAGGATGCTGGCCGATAAGACGGAGCTGGCGGGTTGGACTCTCATCGAGGCGTACGTGCCGCTCCTGGCCCCCGTCTACGACGCCGCCCACGCGGTGGACCAGGGTGACGTGGACTGATCCGTCCACGGCCGATTCCGTCCACCTGGCAGCTCTTGGCGGGGACTTGAGCTGCGGGAATGCTGGATCTCGCCGCCGGGCAGCCCGGTGGGACCGCGGGACCCGGCATGGCCGGGGGATGCGCTCCGGGCTCGTTCCGCTCACGTCAGGAAAGAGGAATCACGTCATGCTGCGTACCCGTATCGGCACGACCGTCGCCGTCGCCGTCGCCGCCCTCGGCGCCGCCCTCGCTGTCACCGCCGGCACCACCGTCCCGTCCTCCGGCGGCCTGGTCGTCGCCGCGGCCCCGGCGGCCGACACCGTTCCCGTCGCGGGCACCGACAACATGACCTGGCAGTAGCGCCACGCACACGGACGGCGGCTCCCCTTCCCGTACGTGTGTCTCAGCGGGCCCGCCTCGGACGCTGCTCCGAACCCGCTCACCCTTGTCCGTCGCCTCCGGCGAAGAAGCGCCCTCGGACCGAGTGCCCTGGGTCCCCCACCCCGTCGACATCCCCGCAGAGGATTCCCGTAGCCATGCAGTCCGTCAGGTTCCGTGCTCAGCGCCTCGTCACCACCGCTCTGGCGGCCGCCGGACTCGCAGGCCTCCTCACCGCCTGCGGCGGCGCCCAGCCCTCCGCTCCCCAAGCCGCACCGGCGGCTGCAGGAGCGAGCCGCACCGCCCTCCCCGGGGACCCGGGTGCGTCGGCCGTCCCGCAGGACAGCCGGCTCCCGCGCCCCATACGTACCGCCCACACGACCGAGCCCACGCGGCACACCTCCCCTCCGGCGCCCGTGCGCCCCCAGGAGAGTGCGACGGCCCACGCCACGCCCCGCCACACGCAGTCGGTCCGACCCTCTCAGGCGTCGCCCTCCGTCAGGCCCACGGACGCACCACGGCAGCTGCCCGAGGGACGGCTCGCCGTCTCGGACACCGCGCGGCTCACAGCCGAGATCGACGGCCTGCCGTCGTCGGCCCGGCTCGTACCCGGCGCCGCCCCGGTGGAGTTCACCGTGACCTTCCGCAACACCGGGGACGTCGACTTCCCGCTCATCGCCCCCGTGGTGCGCTTCGACCAGTACGAGGGCGGGCTCTCCCCCCTCGGGTCCGTGCCCGGCCACCTGGAGCGCTTCGACCCGGCGAGCGGCACCTGGCAGCCCGCTCCGCTGCCCCAAGCGGCCGGGATGGACTTCCTCCTCGTCGCCACCGGTGGCGCTCCCCTGCCCAGGAACGCGGACATGACGATCCGATACCGGGTCGCGCTCGACGCCGCCCTGGGGGCGGGCGTCACCGAACTCCAGGCGTATGCCGTCGCCCAGCCGTCCAACCACCTGGCCGGAAAGGCCGCGACCAGGGTGACCATCGCGCCCTGAGCCGTACCTGACCGACGAGGCCGCGTCCGATCGGCCCCACGCCTTCCCCGCACACCCAGGCGCCACACGCGCCGCCACCGACTTTGCCATGCCCGAGATCAGGAGATGTCGAATGTCCAAGACCGTTCTTCGCCGTACGCTGCGAGGCGTCCTCGCCACCGCCGTGCTCACCCCCACGCTTGTGTTCGCCGCCGCCCAGACGGCCTCGGCGAGCGTGGGCTCGACGATCATCGGCATCGCCGAGCAGAACCTCGGCAACGGCCCGTGCGACACGAACAGCGAGGGAGGGTCCGGTTACTACAACAGCTGCGTCGAACCCTGGTGCGCCGACTTCGCGAAGTGGGTCTGGGCGCAGTCCGGTGTGAACGTCTCGGGGCTCACTCCCGCCGCCGGCAGCTTCGGCCAGTACAACGGCGGGCTGACGCAGACCCCGCACGTCGGCGACGCGGTGGTCTTCAACTACAACGGTGCCGGGTACGCCGACCACGTGGCGCTGGTCAAGTCGATCAACGCCGACGGCACCATCACCATCATCGGCGGCAACCAGAACAACTCGGTGACCTACGGCACCATCAAGAACGGCTACTACAACACCCAGAAGGTCGACGGCTACGTCTCGCCGATCGGTGGCGTGGATTCCGACCCCGCTCCGGTGTTCACGCAGACGGCCGCGGCGGACTTCAACGGCGACGGCGAGGCCGACATCATCGCCCGCGACGCCTCCGCCCAGCTGAAGAT